>NZ_CP175504.1:973258-1297677 GCF_049262615.1 Planococcus daihaiensis
GTTATGGAATGAGTGAATTACAAGAATTGTTAGCTGATAATCTCGTTTTTAACCATATTCCTTTTCCCATAATCATTATTAACGAAAACGGCCAAACCGTTTGGTGCAGCCGTCACGCAGAAAGAGTTTTTCAAATTGAATCGGAATCCATCATAGGACAGACATGTTCTTTCATGAATCCCGATAAAGCTGCTCTCTATAAGTGTTCATGGGAAAAGATAGTAAACAGCAAGGAACCGATACGTCTTGAGGATGTTGAAGTGGAACTTGGTGACGGCACGTTGGCTTATACCACCGTTGTCACAAAGGTCTTCCGATCAGAAAAAGAAAAGTTTATCCTCACAATTTTTGAAATGGATGAAGCCCAAATGGCTGACTCGCCTGCACGTGAACTCGAAAGTTTGCGAAGTGGCCTGGATGATTCGTTCATGATGCTTTATTTTGATGAGGAATTTTTAATTACATATGCCAATCCACTATTTTTGAAGTTAAGCAAATGGACGCCAAAACGCATCCTCGGCAAACCTATCTGGCAAATGTTTGGTGACGCTGAAGAAACTCTTCAGCTTATCGAAAACATGATGGAGACTTTGAAAAATGGCGCAGTGTGGAACGGTGAAGTGAAGAAAGTGAAGAAAGATGGCGAAGCTTATTGGGTTGAACTGACGGCCATTCCGATGGCACTTGCCGGCGTTGAAACTTATTATATATTTTTGGAGAAAGATATCACAGAAGCAAAAGAAACTCAGCACCACCTGGAAGAAATCGCTTTTATCGATGCTGTAACAGGTTTGGAAAATCGTCACCGCTTAGAGCAGGTCGTCAATGAGTACATCGAAGAGCGCAAACATTTTTCGTTCGTGTTTTTTGATATCGACCATTTCTATACGTTGCGCGATGTCTCGAATAGCGATACGGAAAAAGAATTGCTGATTGAATTCACAAAGAGGCTTCGTATGTATTTTTCCGATTCGCTGATTACTCGGACCGGCCTGCATGAGTTCGCTTTGGTGACTCCTTTGAGCCAATGGTTTATAGAAGGTTTTCTGTCATATCTTCAGCAGCACCCCATTTATATCCAGGGGACTGCAATTCCGTTGACCGTGAGTGGCGCTGTCACCCGATATCCGGAAGACCAACAAACATTCGTTCATCTTATGAAAGCTTCGAATGCAACGATTAAAAAGATTAAAGAACGTGGAGGCAGTGCCATTTCGGCATTGACAGCAGATGATCACGAGCGGCTCAACCGAAAAGCACTTATCGAACGCCGGCTGATACATGCTCTCGACAAGAGAAATCTCGAGGTGCTTTATCAGCCTCAGGTCAATTTAAAAACAGGTGATGTTGAACGCGTCGAAGCATTGGTCCGCTGGCAGGATATAGAAGCCGGGATTGTCACACCTGATGAACTTATTCCAATTGCCGAAGAAAATGGCATGATTCATGAAATCGGCAGGTTTGTCATCGAAACCGTCTGTCACCAGTTGAAAGACTGGAATTCGCGCGACATTCCGATGAATGTCAGCATCAACTCCTCTATACGGGAATTCCGTGACAAGGATATGGCGAGGCTGTTTTTGGAACATTTAACCATCAACGGTTGCGATCCCAATCAACTGACGGTGGAAATCACTGAGAAGTTCGCTTTGGAAGCGGAAGCCGAACATTCGATTGTGCACCAGATGAAACAATTGCATCAAAAAGGAATTTCGTTCTCGCTCGACGATTTCGGAACGGGGTATGCTTCATTCCGTTACATGCTGCTGTTGCCGATTTCAAGCTTAAAAATTGATAAGGATATCATCCAGTCGATCACTCAGCAGGAAAAAATACAAAAGCTGATTAACGGCATGATTCAATTCGGTAAGTCCCTCGACCTGCAGGTAGTTGCAGAAGGTGTTGAAACGAAAGAACAATTCGAATTGCTTAGAGCTATGGATTGTGACAGCATTCAAGGTTATATAACCGGCCACCCAATGACAGCAACAGAACTCGAGTCCTGGCTGAAACAAACTTCCATCAGTCAATAAAAAAATCGGTATGCCGCGGACCTAAATCCGTGTCATACCGATTTTCTTTTGCATTCTTTTCGCTTGCTGTTTGAAAACCATTTGCATCAGCACTTCTGCAAAAACAAGGCCCATCGCAATGGCACCCGAAATCATCAGGGCATCCGCAGCGAAAGAGATGGCTTCCAAATAATTGTTCTCGACAATATTGCGCATCGAATTATAAGCCCGGCTTCCCGGAACAAGAGGAATGATGCCGGCGATACTGAAAACGATCATCGGCATCTTAAACTTTTTGGCAAGCATATGGGCTACCAAAGCAACCACAAACGCTCCCGCGAAAGTTGCCTGCACCGAATCATCGAAAATCTGGAAATATAGCCGGTAAATCAGCCAACCGCTCATTCCGACCAATCCACAACTGACAAGCGTTCTGCGCGGAGTATTAAAGACGACGCCAAAAGCGCCGGCAGCCAAAAAACTCAAAAAGGCTTCCAATGGCCAGTTCATCCAATTCCCCCTTTAAAATGAAAGTACAAGTGCAATTCCCGCTCCGATTGCGAAAGCTGTAAGGAACGCTTCGGCCCCTTTAGATATGCCTGATACAAAATGGCCAGCCATCAAGTCTCTTACTGCATTTGTTATCAATAAGCCCGGCACGAGGGGCATGACCGATCCGATAATGATCGTATCCAAATCCTGCCCCAGGCCTGCATAAATGACAAGGGAGGCAAGCGACCCAATTGCCAGCGCACCGACAAACTCTGCGAAAAACTTAACTCTGGTTGTTTCCAGTAATTTTTCCACTATATAAAAAGCAGTTCCTCCTATAAGGAATGCAAAAGGAAGATCTTCCCAGCCACCACCAAGCAAAATCAGGAAACAGGCACTTGCCACTGCTGCCGCCAAAACCTGGATCTGAATCGAAAACATATAATCTGTCTGGTCAATAATCTGCATTTCTTCATATGCCTGTTGCAGCGTCAGCTCACCGGCTACCATTCTTCTCGATACCGCATTCACTAAAGCCACTCTCTCCAAATCTGTGCGCCGACTGTTAATCCGGACAAATCGTGTTGCCAACTCATTGCTCGGAGAAAACATGATACCCGTCGGCGTTACAAAACAATGGGAATCCATCATTTTCTGGGAAACGGCCATGCGGATCATTGTGTCTTCGATTCGATATGTTTCTGCTCCGCTTTCCATCATGATTTTTCCGGCCAAAAGAAAACAATCCAATGCCAGTTCTCTTCTTGTTTCACCAGCCTGATTCACACAGATTCCCACCTTTCACTTTACACATGCCATTAATGATACAACACGTGGAGAAAAATTAAAACGCTCCGCCAAAGCGAAGCGTACAAATTGTATCATATTCCCTTGGTCAAGGTTTCAATATTACCTTGGTGCAGTCATTTGTGTGGTCATTGAAAATTTGATAAGCGGTGCTAGCCTGTTCCATTGGCATCACATGGGAAATGATTTCGCGTGGATCCAGCTCCCCGCTATTGATCATCTCAAATATTCTGGGCATCAAATGGACTACCGGCGCCTGCCCCATTTTCATCGTCACGTTGCGTTCGAATATGTTTCCAAGCGGGAACATATTATAGGTCAGCCCGTAGACACCCGTCAAATGGATGACACCGAATTTACTGACCGCATCTTTCGCTATATTGATGGCACTTAAGGTTCCGCCCTGCAATTTCAATTTTTGCTGCGCCTCTTCCACAGGAGATTTTTTGCCGTCCATTCCGACGCAGTCGATGACAACGCGTGCCCCGCCTTTTGTCAGCTCGTGAATAAAGGCTCCCGTATTATCGTGTTTACTGAAGTCGACAATTTCAACATTATTTATTTTTTTG
Organism: Planococcus daihaiensis; assembly: GCF_049262615.1. Classification (GTDB taxonomy): domain Bacteria; phylum Bacillota; class Bacilli; order Bacillales_A; family Planococcaceae; genus Planococcus. The sequence continues at coordinate 977,139 of NZ_CP175504.1, forward strand.
GCCAGTTCCATCCGGTACGGCAGTTCATCAACTGCAATAACGCGTGCAGCCCCTTTCAGCCAGGCGAACTTCTGTGTCATCAAACCAATAGGGCCGCAACCGAGGACAACTACTGTATCCCCCTCTTTTACCCCTGAATTCTCGACACTCCAATAGGCAGTCGGCAAAACATCTGAAAGGAACAAGACCGATTCATCCTCCAGTTCCGAAGATTCCGGGATAACGAATGGCATGAAGTTTCCATAAGGCACCCGCAGATATTCCGCCTGGCCTCCCGGGTAATTGCCATAGCGTTCAGTAAATCCAAAATACCCTCCCGTATCAAAATGCGGATTGCTGTTGGAGTTGTCACATTGGCTTTCCATATCGTGATCACAAAAGAAACATTGGCCACAGCTGACATTAAAAGGAATGACTACGCGATCTCCTTTTTTCACTTTCGTCACCTCCGGACCAACTTCTTCTACAATCCCCATGGGTTCGTGTCCGATGACGTAACCCTTATGCGCCGGCAACGCCCCCTGATAAATATGCAAGTCCGAACCGCAAATGGCGGTGGAAGTGATCTTCACGATGATATCATCTTTTTTCTCGATTTCCGGATCTTTAACATTCTTCACTTCAATATCTTTCACACCTTGAAAAGTAACACCCTTCATCTACTATCCCTCCTATTAATTTTCAGAATACTCTTATTATTACCTTTTCTGCCAATAAAAAAACGTACCAGGATAAATTCCCTGATACGTTTTTATTGGCATCAATATTCGATGTTGTCCCGGATTTCAAAAGTATCCAGATCGTAGCTCTTGATTTCGCTATTGGCGATTGTATACAAGGAGTCCCCAATGTAGATGATCCGCTGGATGCTGCTGCTCCAGTCCTCGTATTGGGCGGAACTTTCCTTCGTTAGATTCGCCGTCTCTTCAATGCCTTCCGGGGTGATGGTATAAATCATTGCCCCTTCTCCTTCGAATTCGATATATTCGCCGTTAGTTTCCTGGTATAGCGAAATAGGGAAACCGAAAAGGTTTTTCTCCTGATGCGTAAACAGCGCTTTGTGATCGTATTGCAATGCTGAAGTTGTTCCTTGTCCGCCGATTATTTCGATATCCCTTTCAATCGGGTTTTCAAAATCACTGACATCAAATAATGAAATTTTCATCCCGCCGGTTACTACACGCGCTTCACCTTCTTTTTCAGCTACCAGCTTGGTGTCAGAACCAAAGCCGATAAGATGATCTTCACCCAGAGGATGCAGGTAATTCGAAAATCCTGGTATTTTCAATTCTCCCAGCACTTCAGGAGAAGAAGGTGCAGATACATCGATGACAAACAGCGGATCTGTTTCCTTGAAAGTCACCATATACGCCTTGTCCCCCATAAAACGGGCAGAATAGATTCTCTCGCCTTTCGCCAAATCTTCCACAGAACCGACTTGTTCCATTTCGCCATCAAGTATGAACAGATGGTTTTTGGAAGGTGCCGCCTCATCCCACGCAAAACCTTCCGTAGTGGCGATACGGAAGTAGCCATTGTACTCATCCATTGAAAACTGGTTCAGCAAGGAGCCTTTCACTTCATTGGACGCTAGGTACTTAATATCAGTACCATTCAAACCGAATTTGAATATTTCCGTATTGGCCGATTGCGGAATCCAGATATCCATTGAAACATTATCATCCGCGTCGTTGTCGTCCATCGGCACATACGCCGATGCAGTCAGATAGAGGTTTTCCTTCGTCATGTACAGCTGCTCGCTGCCTCCGAGAAACCCTTCTGTCAACAAGTCATTGCCTTCCGGGTTGCTCAGGTCGATTGCCGAAACAAGGCTGTAACTGCCTTCCATCGTTCCCGGAAGAATCGAGATCCTGTCGTAAGGCAAGGTCGAGAATTCTTCGTCATCTTTCGAGTCAAACGTTCTCGGGCGAAGTTCGACGTCATCATCTTCTTCCATCATCCAGATATTCGGATACACATTCGTTACGTAATAAAGAATATTTTCTGTCAGTCTTGCGCCATTCAACTCCCCTTCAGTTCCAAGTTTCCGAAGAAGTTGGGGAGATGCCGGGTCACTGATGTCATAAAAGAGGACACTGGTCATCGAGATATGCTGAGCCTCTTCCATTCTGACTTTCCCTTCCATTGGCGCCATGCTGTATTGGCTTCCCATCACCACCAGCGTGTCTCCAGACAGGAATAATTGCCGTGCATACATTTCAGGTTCAAGCAAAAGTTGCGCGCCCGACTTCAACTCGTCAGGATCGGTTGCGTCTGTAATGAGCACTCTCGAATCGCTTATGGAATAAATAAAAGAGCCGTCTGTTTTTACCATGTCCGCTTCATCGACGCCTTCCACCTGATTATTGGTGGAAGAATGGTTGCCGCTTTCACCGGACGCTGCACTATCACTCGATGCGGATTCCTCAGCGGACATCCCATCACCTTCAACGAGAGCTCCATAGCGCTCGTTATTCTTTTGCAGTTCGAGCAATTGTTTGAAGTACGCTTTTAAAGCTTCTTCACTTGAAAGTGCCGTGATTTCTTCTTGAACAGCAAAAGATACTTCGTTGTCAGAAAGGCTCTTCAGCATTCTGCCTTTGATGGCTGACTTTTCAACATGCAGGATATACTGGCCGATGGATATCTCCGGAATTTCCAATGTTTTTCCATTTTCAAGCAATATCATTTCGACATCCACCGGTTGGTCTTCTGCATCAGTCAGATAGATATAGCCTTTTTCAATAGCATCCGGATGGAGCTCAGAAGAAAAATTGGCTCTCCACCCTTGCTCCGCTAATGCAATGGAAGATGCACTTATTGATACTTTATCAATCATAAAGGCAAAGCCGATTCCAACAGCTGCAATAATCGCCGCCGCAACCAGCCACAAACTTCTCTTCTTCATGAATTGTCCACACCCTTTCTGCCTGCTTTTACTTATTAGACAGTCATGTTACAAAAAAGTTACAAAATTTATGTAATTTCCTCGATCCACGCCTGAAAGGCTGCTGCATATATTGCCGGATCCTCGTTTGGTGAAATCTTGCCTTGCGCAAGATTTTCAGTTCCACCAACGCTGCCATCATTGTTTTTAAGAATATCTTCTAATACCCGTTTCATATCTCCCGGGGAGTTTTTGTTTTTCGCACAGACAAAGCGAAGACTCGATTCTTCCGAAACCATAAACAGCGCGTATAGCGCAGGCTGTTTTTCGGTCGTAAGCTGGGCTAATTGCTGGACTTCCTTAATCGGCCTGTTTTCGAAAATCCTTACAAGTACATTCTTTTCAGGCTGAAGACTGTCCGCTTCCAATTCCAGCAATTGCAGACTCAGTTTCTTTACCTGTTTTTCTTTATCTTTTCTGTCACTCAGCATAGCACTGGCTGCAGCCGGCAATTCGGCTAATGGAGCATTCAAACTTCTCATCAATTGATCGGTGACCGATTGCAGCAAGTCGAAATGTTCCAGCGCCCGATTTCCACAGAGGAAATATACCCGAGTGAATTTCTTCGCTTTTTCTGTCCTGATAATCTTCACCAAGCCCAGTTCCGCCGTATTGTCCAGATGGGTTCCTCCGCAGGCATTGATGTCAATGTCCGCGATTTTCACCAGCCGGATGTCGCCGTCTACTGCCGGTTTCTTGCGCAGCGCAAGCCCTGCCGCCTGTTCATGCGTCACCCATTCCGTTTCGATTGGAATTTGCCGGCGGATGAAGTGGTTCACTTGCTGCTCTACTCTTTTTAACTGGTCGGGCTGAATGCTCGGAACATCCAGATCGATGGAAACCCGCTCTGTGCCCAGATGAAAACTTCTTGTCTCCATACCGAATTCATCTTCAAAAGCTGCGCTCAATAAATGCTGGCCGGTATGTTGCTGCATATGGTCGAAGCGCCGCTCCCAGTCGATGGCCGTCGGATATTCCCCCTTCGCCAGCGCGCGCGTTGTATAATGCCGGATTTCACCGTCGACTGTCTGGACATCCGTGACCATCGCTTCTCCGATGAATCCCGTGTCCGCCGGCTGGCCGCCGCCTTCCGGATAAAAACAGCTGCGGTCGAGGACCACGTAGTTTCCTTTTTCATCTTCACCATGGGCAATTACATTGGACGCGGCTGCCTTGACCGCAGCATCCTGATAGTATATTTTTTCTGTCATCTCTTCATTCTCCTCCAACAGTTCACAGTCGTATGACTCACTTTAGTTTACTGGTACGCTTCCAGTGGAATTGTAGTTATAAGATAAAATTTAGGAGGTAACACCGTGCCAAAATTTAAGCGTTCTATATTATTGTATAACGGACAGGCGGGAGCGTCCACGGCAGACTCCATCATCGCGATGGCTGTCCCCGCGATAGCTGCGGTTTCAAAAAAATTGGAGCTCATTCAGACCAACAGTCCGGAAGAATTGATGGCGTTTTGCAAAGAATTGTCTGCCGATGTCGATGCCTTATTTGTGGCAGGCGGTGACGGTACGATCCACGATGCTGTCCAGGCTTTATCCGAAGTCTCTTCTCCTCCCCCGCTCGGTATAATTCCCAGCGGCACATGCAACGATTTCGCACGTACGCTTGAAATCCCGATGGACTTGACGCTGGCGGCTGAAGCTCTTACCGATGGCACAATCACAGAGGTCGATGCAGCCAGTATTAACGGTAATTTTTACCTGAACTTTGCCGGCATTGGAATCATTACGGATGCCTCCACCAATATAGATCCCCTATTAAAGGAACGATATGGGAAATTGAGTTATTTCATGAGCGGCCTCCAATCCATGCGGCAAACCGAACCGTTTCCAATCCAGCTCACTGTCGATGGCATTGCGCATGAAGAAAGCGGTGTGCTGGCCCTTGTCATGAATGGAAAATCCATCGGAACCCATGCTTTTCCGATGGATACGATTGATCCGACAGACGGCCTTCTCGATGTTTTTATCGTTCAGACTTCTTCAATTGCCGCGATTCTGGAATGGTTCTCGTTATCCAAACCGGATGCTCCCGTTGAAGAGTTGGCCCATATCCGCCATTACCAGGGCAAACGCATCAGCATAGCGACCGATGCCCCGATGGATATCGACACGGATGGAGAGATCTATTTAAAAACACCGGTGGATATAGAAGTCCTGCCAAAAAAATTGAAAATGTTCATACCAAGACCCGCTGAGTTTCTTGATTAATGAAACGTTGAAGAGCCAAGCGCCGAAGATTGGACAGAAAAAAAGCCTTGAAGAGGAATTCTTCAAGGCTTTTTTCCGATAACATAAGAAACAATTTTCATTCTTCAAACGGCCATTTCGGGAGCATCCGGTTCAAGTTTTTATCTTCCCTCAGCTGCAATACATATTCCGCCTGCATGATGGTATGGATTTCACGGGTTCCCTCATAGATAACGGGAGCCTTAGAATTCCGTAGAAAACGCGCCACCGGATAGTCGTCCGAATAACCATAGGCGCCGTGGATTTGCACCGCATCATCCGCTGCCTGGTTGGCAAAATCACAGGCCTGCCACTTTGCCAGAGAGGTCTCCCTCGTATTCCGGAGTCCCTGATTTTTCATTTCGCCGGCACGGTAAACCAATAACCGGCTCATCTGATAACCCGCTTCCATTTTGGCAATCATTTGCTGCACCAATTGATGTTCGCCAATCAATTTTCCGAATGTCGAACGGGTATGGCAATAACGCACACTTTCCTCCAGGCAGGCGCCTATTAATCCACACGCGCCGGCGGCCACGGTAAATCGGCCATTATCGAGGGATGCCATGGCAATTTTAAAGCCTTCGCCTTCTTCTCCCAGCCTGTTTCCAACGGGAATGCGGACATCTTCAAAAAACAATTCCCCCGTATTGCCCGCGCGGATGCCGTATTTCCCTTTGATCGCTTTGGATGAAAATCCCTCGCGGTCGCGTTCGACGATAAAAGCACTGATGCCCTGATGTTTTTTCGATTTATCGGTATAGGCGAACACGATAAAATAATCGGCCGAATCACACAGTGAAATCCATGTTTTCTGGCCGTTCAAAATATATTCTTCGCCGTCGCGCACCGCCGTACTGGCAATCGCGGCAACATCTGAACCCGCTCCCGGCTCCGTCAACCCGAATGCCCCGACTTTTTCCCCTTTCGCCTGCGGCAATAAAAATTGCTGTTTCTGTTCCTCCGTGCCCCATTGAAGTATGGTCATCGAACTTAAACCGGTATGAACCGATACCGCCGTACGGAAAGCGGTGTCCCCTCTTTCCAATTCTTCACAAACAATCGCAAGGGAGTTGTAGTCCATGCCGCTTCCCCCATATTTCTCCGGAATGCAGACTCCCATCAATCCGAGTTCGGCCAGGCGTTTCCAAATAACGGGGTCAAATCCCCCTTTGCTGTCCCATTCAGCAATGTGTGGAATGATTTCATTGTCCACAAATTGCCTTACCGTTTTTCTTAACAATGTTTGTTCGTCTGAAAAATTGAAATTCATCACAGTAACCTCCCGATACGTCATTTCCTTAATGAATGGCGATGCGCTCAATGGTTTCTTGTATGTTGACCCCGCGTTTCGCCATTTCCCGGATATAGTCATCACCCGGCACAATCAGTTCCGGTGGATACGATCCCCGTTTATCTATCAGGCCGTTTCCGATCATCTGTGCCACCACGGAAACGGTGAATGCCGTAGCTTTGGCCATTGCCGTCACTCCCGACTGGGGATCTTTTTTCGTCACCATATTGTAGGCAATGGCAATTTCCTCCCCATCTTTTGTACCCGTGACATGGATTCTCAGCACAACTGCATCTTCTTTATTTCCGAGTTCCGTAATGGGGGTCAAAACTTCCCGCAGCACATCACGCGTTTTGATCTTTCGGCCTTCGATAATGACTGTCTTATTGCGATCGGTAAAACCGAGATCGACGAGCAGCTGGAATTTTTCTGCGTGCCCTTTGTATCTGAGCGTTTTATATTCCAAATTATCGACATCGCTGAACGTATCGGTCAGTGTCGAAGTGCCGCCGGACGTATGAAATGCTTCCAGTTCTCCGAATTCTTCGAACTGTACGTGCTCAATCTCTGACAAGGAAGGCACTTCGAGCAGTTTGCCATTCCGAAGAACATGTGACGGATCCGTATAATGATCAAAAACTCCATCCAATGAAAAAACGTGATTATATTGGAGAGGCGGTTCCGGATGGACAGGGATGCCGCCGACCAGAATTTTGATGTCGTTGACGCGGTCCAGCTGTCCAGCCCCATGTCCCGTCAGGATATTGATCATCCCCGGTGCGACGCCGAGATCCGGAATCAGCGTCACCCCCCTTTCCTGAGCCCTTTCATGGAGCTCCAGCACCGCGTCCGTTGCACCTCCGATATGTCCGCCAAGATCCACGGCGTGAACGCCGCAATCGACCGCTATTTCTGCAACTTTTACATTGAAGGTATAAAACAGCGCATTGATCACTACATCGGCTTTTGAGATCAACGATTTCAAAGATTGATCGTCGTTTGCGTCGAGATAAACTGCTTCCAGCTTTTCACTGCCTAATTCCCGTTGAAAGGCTTCTGCTTTTTCGATATTAACGTCTGCCAAATAAACCCTTTCAACCGATTCGCTCTGAACAAGGTCCGCTGCCGCCTGCTTGCCCATCAAGCCCGCACCCAATACCGCAACTTTCATCCCGCCATCCCCTTTCCGCTTTTTTAAATTTCATTGTCAATCTGCGCACGCTGCAATTTTCCGCTGAAATCAACATACACAGATTTCCATTCGGTAAAGACATCAAGCGCTGCCACACCTGAGTCCCGGTGGCCATTGCCCGTTCCTTTTGTGCCGCCAAACGGCAAATGGATCTCTGCACCGGTCGTTCCGGCATTGATGTAGACAATTCCTGTATCCAAATCACGCTGCGCCTTAAAAGCACGATTGACATCTTGCGTGTAAATCGAGCTGGACAATCCATAAATCACTCCGTTATTCACTTCGATTGCTGCTTCAAAACTGTCGACTGCGATTATGGAAATTACGGGACCGAAAATTTCTTCCTGCGCAATGCACATGGCAGCGTCCACATCGGTGAACAATGTCGGTGCGTAATAGTTTCCTTTGTCGTAATGGCCGCCGGTCAGGATTTCACCGCCCGCTAAGAGAGAAGCGCCTTCCGACTTGCCAATTTCAATATAGGCATGTATTTTCTCGAGTGCTTTCCTATTGATGACTGGGCCGATTTTGATGGATTCATCAAGGCCGTCTCCAATCGTCAGACTTTCCATTTTTGCCAGCAGCCTGTTCTGAAGTTCGTCTTTCACAGCATTATGGACGATGACGCGGCTGCAGGCCGTGCAGCGCTGGCCGGCGGTTCCGAAAGCGCTCCATAGAATCCCTTCAACCGCCAAATCCAGATCCGCATCTTCCATGACGATCACTGCATTTTTACCGCCCATTTCAAGTGAAATCTTTTTCAGGTTGCGTCCGCCTGCCTCTGCCACTTTCCTGCCGGTTTCCGTAGAGCCGGTAAACGAAATCACTTTGATATCAGGATGTTCAATCATGGCCATGCCCACTTCCGAACCTGCGCCGAAGACGATATTGGCCACGCCTTCCGGGAGGCCTGCTTCCTCAAATATCCGTCCCATTTCATACGCCATCATCGGCGTTTCTGTCGCCGGTTTCCAGATAAATGTGTTGCCCGCCACGATAGCTGGAAACGACTTCCAGGTGGCAATTGCCACCGGAAAATTCCACGGTGTAATCAACCCGACAACGCCGATCGGAGACCGTACACTCATGGCAAATTTATCCGCCAGCTCCGAAGGCGTCGTCTCGCCGAACAGACGTCTCCCTTCACCCGCCATATAAAAAGCCATGTCGATTCCTTCCTGCACTTCGCCTCGCCCTTCTTCTATCACTTTGCCCATTTCTTTCGTGAGTACTTGTGCCAGCTGCTCTTTTCGTTCTTTCATGATGCGCCCGATTTCATATAGATAGGAAGCACGTTTCGGCGCCGGAACTTTCGCCCATAATTTCTGTGCCGCTTTCGCTGCTTTCGCTGCTCCGGCCACGTCTTCAGCCGATGACATTTGAACTTGCGCCAATTCTTCACCAGTCGCCGGATTAGTCACAGCAGAAAACTTCGCTCCATCTGCTTGCTGCCAGCGCCCGTTCACAAAATTTGTTAATTTCATTTCTCATTCCTCCTTTGTATGTGCCCAAACCAAGAAAGCGCTTACATACCCATTATTTCACATCACCCTTTAAAATTACAGATAAATCAGATAATAATACGAATTTCTCTTCATTAAGATACATATACTTAAATGTCCAGTATATGCAAACCATTCCCCTGCTGAAAGTAGTATTTTAATGAACAAAGTCCAAAAGGTATTGACACTTACGGAACGTCATAGTCTAATCAAATGGAAGAGGTGATTACTATGTACAAAGTACAGGAAGTAGCAACAATAGCAGGAGTCAGTGTCCGCACACTCCATCATTACGACAGCATCGGTTTGATGAAACCTTCAAACATAGGATCCAACCGGTACCGTTATTATAATGACGATGATTTGAAACTGCTCCAGCACATCTTGTTTTTGAAGGAATTGGGCTTTTCACTGAAAAAAATCCAGGAATTGGTGGCAGAAGGTTTTAATGCCACGTTTGCATTGGCTCAACACACAGAATTATTGCGCAAGAAAAAAGAACGTATTGAAAAATTAATCGAGAATGCTGAGCAGACTCAGCTGGAATATGCAGGCCAAATTGAATTATCAAATGAAGACCGCTTTGCGGCGTTCAGCATTAAAAAAACAGACGACAATATTAAAATGTACATGAACGCTGCCGTTGAAGCAGACGATGCCAACCTCGAAAACAGCTCAGAAGAGGTTATGCAGCAGGAAGATATTCTTGAAGAAGTGAACTTCACTGAACCGGAACCCGCTGTCGAAGCGGAAGAACCGGCAGTGGCAGATTCCACCACGGCAACTGCCACTGCAACCGAAAAACCGGAGAAAGAAGAAGAGGACCTGGAAGAGATCAATAGAGAAGGCGACCGGATCTACAACGCCGTTTCCAGTCTGATGCAGCTGCCACCGGAATCACCGGCAGTCCAAATTGAAATGAAAGCTTATTATAATTTGCTGGATCGCTTCTATAATTGTTCACCGAAGATGTTCCGCGGACTTGGGGATCTTTACGCCAACGATAGCCGATTTGCCAGAAACATCGACCGCCACGGAGCTGGTTTAGCCAAGTATTTGCGGGATGCGATGTACATATTCGCTGACGGCCTTGCAGATGATTGAGCTCGTCGGTCCCTGCGTCAATTGCGGGAAGGAAATCTATTGTCGTGATGGCTTTTTAGAAGGAGCTTATATCGAAGGTGAACTTTTCTGTTTCGACTGCTCTGTGGAAGAATCATGAACACCTGGTTTTTCACGAAAAGTTACATGTATTGAAAAAAAGCTGCCCAAATGGGCAGCTTTTTTCAATGTCTTCATTAAACTTCTGTAGTTTGCTTTAAATCATCGAGCCTGGCTTGCACTTCGGGGCCAGTCAGACCGTGTTCAAATGCGTAGCGGTTGCGCGGATGTTCGCGGCAGTCATCCGAACATGAACGCATATACTTATGCTCGTTTTCTTCCGAGCTGAGTATTTTCTTGTTGCACTGAGGATTTGCGCAGTTCACGTAGCGTTCGCAAGGCTCTCCTGTGAAATGGTCTTTGCCTACAACGACGTGCTCGACCTGATTGACCGGCACAGCGATGCGCTCATCAAAAACGTAAAGCTGGCCATCCCAAAGCTCCCCTTTTACTTCCGGATCTTTTCCGTATGTTGCAATTCCGCCGTGCAATTGGGCAACATCTTCGAAGCCTTCTCTTTTCAGCCAGCCGGAGAATTTTTCACAGCGGATACCGCCAGTGCAATACGTCAAAATTTGTTTACCTTCGAACATTTCTTTATTTTCCTGGACCCATTCCGGCAGATCGCGGAAATTTTCAATATCCGGACGGACTGCGCCGCGGAAATGGCCGAGATCGTATTCATAATCATTGCGCGCATCCAGCACGATTGTATCCTGATCCTGCATGCGTTTATAAAATTCAGCTGGCTCCAAATAAGTTCCAGTCAATTCATTCGGATTGATGTCTTCTTCAAGTCCCATATGAACGATTTCTTTTTTCGCGCGGACGTGCATCTTTTTGAACGCATGCCCATCGGCTGCATCGATTTTAAAGACGATACCCGAAAAACGCTCATCGCTCTTCATCATATCCATATAAGCTTCTGTCTGTTCAGGTGTTCCCGAACAAGTTCCGTTGATTCCCTCGTGGGAAACCAGAATACGCCCTTTCAATTCGAGTTCCTTGCAAGCCGCCAAATGTTCAGCCGCAAACGTTTCCGGATCCTCGAGCGGTGTATATAAATAATATAATAAAACGTTGTGTGTATGATTTTGCATGAATCATACCCCCTATTCTTCAATTTGCTTTGAAGTCAAACAGACTTCAAAAACCTCAATCATTTTACAATAAATCTCAGCATTATTCAACTTACATCGAATTCAAAAAACAGCTGCCGTGGCAGCTGTTTTAAATTCCTCTTCAGCAAACCCTGTTTTTAACCGGGTTACCGCTAAGACAGTCCGAAATCGCTTCCGCGTTCAGTTTCATCATTTCAAGCCTTGTGCGAATGCCAGCACTGCCGATATGCGGAAGCACGGTGAGATTTTCGAGTTCCAAAAGCTTGTGATTGAGCGGCAGTGGCTCCTGTTCAAAAACGTCCAAGCCTGCAGCCCAAATCTGCTTCGACTTCAATGCCTCATACAAAGCCTCTTCATCGACGATTCCACCTCGTGCCACATTGATCAGACAAGCTGTGTTCTTCATCAAGCCCAGCTCGCGTGAACCGATCATTCCACGGGTTTCTTCTGTCAAAGGAGTAAAAATCATGACAAAGTCGGATTGCGCCAATAAGTCATCGAGTTCAGCATAATGCACATCTTCAAGGCTTCTGCGTGTGCGATTATGGTAGATCACATTCATATCAAAACCTTTTGCTCTTCGGCAGACCGCTTCACCGATGCGCCCCATTCCAATGATCCCCAGCGTTGCACCGAAAACGTCCTGCCCCGTCATACCCATCGGAGTCCAAGATTGCCATTCACCTGAACGAACAGTCTTTTCAGCCTGCACCACTTTTCTAGCTGACGCCAACATCAACGCAAAAGCCAGGTCCGCAGTCGTCTCGGTCAAAACATCCGGCGTATTGGTCACCGCAATTTTGTGTTTTCTTGCCGCATCCAAATCGATGTTATTATAGCCCACCGCCAAATTGGAAATGATTTTCAAATTCTCAGCTGCTTCAATTAATTCGCTGTCAATTTGATCTGACAGCATCGTCCACAATGCCGATGCATTTCTGGCTTCTTCCAGAAGAACTTCGCGCGGGACCGGCTCTTCTTCTTCCTGCCACATTCGCACCTCATAAGTATCTTCCAGACCCTTGATCGCCTGGTCCGGCAATTTCCGGGTAATGTAAACAATCGGCTTCATAACAACATCCTCCAATCTAATTGTCTAATTAGTATAGCAATTCTTGAAATTCACAGCAATCGGCAGCCTTTTAATGCTCTGCCATTCTTTCAGGCTTCCTGGAATTTTATCCGGACCTTCCATAGTTCCGAGCGGCTGCCGATACGGATTGGCGGTCCCCAAAAACCGAAACCGGAAGAAACGAGAAAGTGTGTGCTTCCATCTTGTCTGTGGCCATAATCGAGGTCAAATACCCGCTTGGTTATCAGATGGTTCGGCCACATCTGCCCTTTGTGAGTATGACCGGAAATATGAAAATCGACACCCAACTCTAGCGGCGTCTTCAAATCAGAAGGTGTATGGTCCATGACGATCCACGGCAGTTTTTCAACCGGTTTTAAACTTTCAAGCGACTGCCGATTGCGGTTCGTCCGCTCTTCTCTTCCGCTAAGGTGAATTTTTCCATCTATTTCAATGGTTTCGTCCTGCAGTATCCTGACGCCCGACTCTTCCATGACACGCACAAGCAAAGGGATTTTCTTGCCATAATATTCATGATTGCCCAGAATACCGAAAACGCCATATTTTGATGTCAGCTGTTTCATCGTTTCAGACATCCCATATCTTGCATACCAGATCGGATCATCGTCCACTAGATCTCCGGCCAATAAAACCAGATCCGGTTCAAGACGATTGCTCATTGTGACAAACCGCTCCAAATGGCGTTTACCTGACAAGACGCCGAGATGGAAATCGGACGCAATGACAATATCCAGATCTTCTCCTCTGCCTTTCACCGTAATTTCTTTTTGGCGCACAACAGGACTGTATGCGAGAAAAGTTCCCACTGCAAAAATCAGCAGCAGAAGAATTGCGGTAACCGCTCCAATAATCTGCACTTCCCGGGGATGATCAACTGCAATCACAGCGAGTTGCGCAACCGGCACCAGCAGCAGCGCATATTGGAAAAAACCAAACCAATACGAACCGGCAATCGTAAAACCCAGCCATTTATGCCCAATGGCACCGATTAAGTAACTGAACGCCAATACTGCCCAGATCAATGCGAAAAGCCAGGCGTTCACCGGCAATGAAAAACTGAGCAGCCAACTGAACATGGCCCATCCTATGTATCCTGCAAGAGCACCATAAATCATCAAGACAGCAAGCCCTGCAGCAATTTTCTTCACAAATCGTCACCTCTTTTCGGTTTGCTTCCATTATACCCTCCCAGCTCCATCAGCTAACTAACCCAGCTTGGACTAAGCCTCAAGTCTGAGATAAAGATGCAGTAGCAGACCGTGTTGCCAACTTAAAAGGCTTGATAAGATGAAGATACAAATTGAGAGGAGGAAACAACTTGAACAAATTTTGGATGACAGTCATCGGCGTGATCGCCGGCATTATCGCTCTGTCGAATCTCGGGCCCATCATCGGCCTGGCCTTTTCAGGGGTCATCATTTATATCGGTGTCCATTACTACCTGAAAAGTACGTCAACAGCCGCAAAAATCCTTTGGGCAATCGTAGGAGCAATCGGAGCTTTATCAGCCGTCTCCAATGTCCCGGCCATCATCGGCGTGCTGGCAATCGCGGTATTGTGGTACATCTATAAAAACTGGAATGAAGAAACGATTGCAGCAACCGTGAAAAATGATCCATTCACAAATTTCGAAAAACAATGGGACAAACTTACAAAATAAGGAGGAAAACCAATGACGACATTATGGCAACGTTTGAAATTCGCAGCAGCAACTGACATGGATGCAATCCTGGATAAAAAAGAACAAAAGAATCCGCTGGGTTTATTGAATAAATATATTCAGGAAGCAGAAAAAGAAACCGAAATGGCGGGCCAATGGCTCCAGCGCCATACAACCCTTGGCAGCAAACTGGAAAAAGAGCTTCAGGAAGCGCAAAACTTTCTTGAAAAACGCCAGGCACAAGCTGACCTGGCACAGACTGCCGGTGAAAACGACTTATCCGCATTCGCTGATCAGGAAGTCGCCGCGTATACTTTCCGTGTGGACGAGCTCCGCAAGGCTCTTGAAGAGAACAAGGAAGAAAGCATCGTCCTGGAGCAGCGTTACGAGGAAATGAAACATAAAGTAAAGGATATGAAAATCCGCCAGCTTCAATTGATGGGCAAAGAAAATGCGACACGCGCCCATCACCAGATGGACAAAATCTTGAGCCCTGAACTTGTCGCTGAACGCATTGGCTCGTATGACGACATGGCAAGCTACATCAACTCACTTGGCAACAAAGTTGAAGAACGGCATGAACGTTCCACAATGGAACGGCGTCTGGAAGCGCTGGAAAAAAACAGCGCGCAAACAAAAGAAATTGTGTAAGCTGGAGTAAGAGGGACAACCCCCTCTTACTTTTCTGCTGCAAAGAAGGAGGCGAAAACTGCGATGAACCATTTCTCAACCAACAGACAGGCATTTTTTGCCTTGAGCGCATTATTTCTCATATTCGTGGAAGCTGCTATTTTTGGAAACGGCAGCGTGTTTTTGGTTCTTCTTGGCATCGGACTCATATACTATGGCAATAAAAACAGCCCCAAATACCGGAAATCCTATTTCTGGACCGGTTTTATCCTGATCGGCATTTCGATTCTGTCCATGTGGAGCCTGCGATTATTTATCCTCGCGGCAGCTATCTACTTATTAGTCCGTTTGTGGAAAGGCGAAGAATGGCAGCAGACCGTGCCGTTGCAAGGACAGGTTGATAAGGGCTCCATCCAGAACAAATTCTTTTCTGCCCAAGCGACGCCGATTGACTCCTATGAATGGAAAGATATCCACGTTCAGGGCTTTGTCGGCGATTTGCTGATTGATGCCACTCAAACCGTCCTCCCGAAAAAAGCGTCGCTGATCTCCATCCGCCAGGGATTCGGGCGAGTTCGGGTCATTGTGCCTTACGAAGTGCCTGTACGGGTTTATTATTCGACGGTTTTCGGCGATGCCCAATTTTTTAACGGCGATAAACAGCGGATCTGGAACGGCTCAGTCCACAGCCAGGACGGCTATGAAGGTGCAGCAGAAGGCAAAACGGAATTGATCATCACCATCACCACTTGGATGGGGGACGTCGAGGTGATTCGCCGATGAGACAGATTCTGCCCCGCAGTTTATTTTTCATGGCCCTGTTCGCCGCGATCATTTTCAGTATTTTACTGGCCCTTCTCGGTTTGCCGGCTGTCAACACATGGTCTGTCCTCTGGGAAGATTTTGTTGCCGGCCTCCCGTTCGGCGTCTGGCTTTTTGTTTTGATGGTGGCTCTGTCTGCCGGAATTTCCTGGTGGACTGAATCCCTTTCGCGTTCCAAAGTCCAGGATATCGAAGAGATTTTCCAGGCGCTGCTGCGCAATGAAGACCAGACCGTCATTGAAGCCGCCAAGATGAAAACGTTACCGGCAAAACTTTCAACATCGATCTTAAAACTTCAAAAACTGCTGGAATCCCAGCGCAGAAGTTTGGCACGGATCGCCAACGAACGAGCCGAAACGCAGGATCAACTTATTCAGGAACGTCTCGTCATGGAACGCCAGCGGCTGGCGCGGGAGCTGCACGATTCGGTGTCCCAGCAATTATTCGCCGCCTCCATGCTGCTGTCTTCCATGACCGAGGGGAAAGACGCCTCACCGGGTTTATTGCAGACCGAAAGGATGGTCCAGCAGGCACAACTTGAAATGCGCGCATTATTGCTGCATCTGCGGCCGGCTGCCCTTCACGATAAGAGCTTGCGGCAAGGCTTATTTGAACTGGTGTCCGAACTGAAAGAAAAAGTCTATTTTACAATTGAACATAAACTCGAAGAAGTGCCCCTCCAAAAAGGTGCCGAAGACCATCTGTTCCGCATTGCACAGGAAACACTTTCCAACACATTGCGCCATTCCAAAGCCACCGAAGTCCATATTTTATTTATTGAAAGGGATAATTTTGCCATTTTACGCATCCAGGACAACGGCGTCGGTTTTGAAAGTGAACAATCGAAATCGACTTCCTACGGGTTGAAGCATATTGAAGAGCGTGCCATTGAGATCGGCGCCACCAGTAAAATCGTTTCGGTTCCTTCTGAAGGGACCATCGTCGAAGTGAAAGTACCCATTGAAAGGAAGGTTTCCGATGATCCGAATTCTGTTAGTAGATGATCATGAAATGGTCCGCATTGGCGTTTCCGCTTATTTGCAGGCACAGGAAGATATGGAAGTTGCCGGTGAAGCTGCCAACGGCGAAGAAGCGGTTGAAATGGCGCTGGCATTGCGGCCGGACGTCATTCTGATGGACATGGTCATGCCCGTCATGAACGGCGCCGAAGCGACCGAAGCAATTATCAAGGAATGGCCGGAAGCGAAAATTATGATCGTCACCAGCTTCCTTGATGACGACAAAGTTTATCCGGCATTGAAAGCTGGAGCGGTCAGTTATATTTTGAAAACCTCAAAAGCTTCGCGCATCGCCGACTCAATCCGCGAAACGGTGAACGGCATGCCGGTTTTGGAGCCGGAAGTAATGAGTAAAATGATGAAACAAATGCGCCATGAGCGAGTGTTGCACGAGGATCTGACCGAACGGGAAATGGAAATCCTCCTGTTGCTCGCGCACGGTTATACGAATCAGGAAATTGCTGACGAGCTTTACATAGCGCTAAAAACGGTGAAGTCCCATGTCAGCAATCTGCTGAGCAAACTGGAAGTCCACGACCGGACACAAGCGGTCATTTATGCCTTCCAGCATAAGCTGGTGACTCCTCCGGAATAATTTACAGCACAAAAAAAGGCGGCCCGGGCCGCCTTTTTAATTTGTGCTAATTTTTCGTTGAACGGAGCTTTCGTATTGCGGTTTCTTTTGGTCCGCTTGTGTCATGCGCATCTTTATTGTCGTTCTTTGGCAAGCCCTGCTTTTTTAGCTTCTGCTCACCGATTTAAATAATCAGTAACTGCTCCTTTTGAAGAACAGGAAACATTATGCGCATATTTGCCAAGTACGCCTTTTTTATGAAGCGGAGGAGCTACCCATTGCTTGCGGCGTTCTTCCAATTCGGAGTCGGAAACATCCATGGTAATTTCCTGCAACTCAGAATCGATGGTGATGACATCGCCTTCCTTCAGCAAGCCAATCGGTCCGCCAACCTGGGCTTCCGGCGCAATATGCCCAACCACCAGACCATGTGTTCCACCTGAAAAACGTCCGTCTGTTATTAACGCGACAGATGCATCCATGCCTTTGCCGACAAGAATTGCAGATACCGACAGCATTTCCGGCATTCCTGGACCGCCTTTTGGCCCTACATAGCGGATGACCAAAACATCGCCTTCATTGATTTCGTTCGCCATAACGGCTTCAGTTGCTTCTTTTTCATTATTGTAGACGCGAGCCGGACCCGTATGGCGCTTTACTTTCACCCCGGATACTTTCGCTACGGCACCGTTCGGAGAAAGATTGCCTTTCAGAACGATCAATGGGCCATCTTTGCGTTTTGGATTGTCGAAAGGCATGATGACTTTTTGCCCTTCCTCCAATGCCGGTGCGTCCTTCAGATTTTCCGCCACGGTTTTGCCGGTGACCGTCATGCAGTCTCCATGCAGGTAACCTCCTTCAAGCAGCATTTTCATCACAGCTTGAACGCCGCCGACCCGGTGCAGATCCTGCATGACGTATTTGCCGCTCGGCTTCAAGTCCGCCAAATGCGGCACAGTTTTTTGCATGCGGTTAAAATCATCAATCGTCAGATCTACTTCTGCGGCATGGGCAATTGCCAATAGATGCAGGACGGCATTCGTCGATCCGCCAAGTGCCATGACAACGGTGATGGCATTTTCAAATGCTTCTTTGGTCATGATGTCTTTCGGATAAATATCCAGTTCCAGTAGGTTGTGTACTGCTGCACCAGCTTTTTCGCAATCGACTAATTTTTCTGCAGATACCGCCGGATTGGAAGAACTTCCTGGCAAACTCATTCCCATCGCTTCAGCAGCCGATGCCATCGTGTTGGCTGTATACATCCCACCGCATGAACCCGCTCCCGGGCAGGCACCGCACTCGATGCTGCGAAGCGTATCATCGTTGATGTCGCCATTATTGTGCTGGCCAACACCTTCAAACACCGATACAATGTCAATGTCCTGGCCATTGTGGCGTCCTGGAGCAATTGTCCCTCCGTAAACAAAAACAGCCGGCACTTCAGAGTTTGCGATAGCAATCAAACAACCCGGTATGTTCTTGTCACAGCCTCCAATGGCCACCAAGCCATCCAGGCTTTCTGCCCCGACCACCGTTTCAATCGAATCGGCAATGACATCGCGGCTTGACAAGGAATACTTCATGCCTTCTGTTCCCATTGAAATGCCATCGGAAACGGTGATTGTGTTAAAGATGAATGGAACGCCTCCCGCTTCCCTTGCGCCTTTTTTCGCACTGACCGCCAAGTCATCAATATGTATGTTACACGGCGTCACTTCGCTCCACGTACTGGCGACACCAATCATCGGTTTCTTGAAGTCTTCGTCTGTAACCCCAACTGAGCGGAGCATGGCACGATTGGGTGCTTTCATTGCTCCTTCACTGAATACTTTGCTGTTAATGCGCAAATCTTTTTTCATAATTATCCTATCCTTTCTTTTCTATAGATTATAGAAACATTTGTCAGAATTCAATGAATAAAAAAATTAATATTTCAATATTTTTATAATCGTCAAATAATTTATAAATGTATGCGGTTACATATTCCTGAACCCTTTTTTCTTGTTGCATGCACTATATTTATTTGTAATTACCATGTCTACAATAACTTTTTCTTCAGGCTAATGGGCAAACTGGAAGTCCACGACCGGACACAAGCAGTCATTTATACTTTCCCCCATAAACCAGTGGCTCCACTGGAATAATTTACAGCACACAAAAAAGGCGGCCGGGGCCGCCTTTTTAATTTGTGCTTATTTTCCGTTGAACGGACCTTTCGTATTGCGGTTTCTTCTGGTCCGCTTCTCATGCGCATCTTTATTGTCGTTCTTTGGCAAGTCCGTTGACGTGCCTTTCGTATCTTTTGTTTCCTCGTCCGGCCGATTTTCCTCTGTGGAAGATTTTTCAATGATTGGATCGGTCACTGCTGTCGTATCTTCCTTGTCTTTTGTTCCGTCGTATGGAAATCTTTCATCCGGGGAAGTTTTTTCCACGATCGGGTCAGTTGCCGCTTTCGCTTCTTTGGCAAGCCCTACTTTTTTGGCTTCTGCTTCCCGTTTCTTCGTCTCCCACTCTTCCTGGTCAACTTCGGTTTCTTTCAGGCTCGTTTCCATCTGGTCCAAATAACGCGATGCATGTTCTTTGCCCCCTAATCCGAACGCCAGGCCAAACGCCAATGCCGCGCCGCCCAGGATCAGGATAAAGGCTGCGTTGATGATAGATGCTGCGATGCCCAATTGATCAAGTGCCATAAAGAATGCGAATGCGAGAATGGCATATTTCGCGACATACCGAAGGACATGTGATCCCCCGGAAGATTTCTTGAAGACACTGCCGATAAAGTCTTCGGCCAGATTTGCCAGCCAGAATCCAACGGCAAGAATTATGAGTGCTGCAATGACTGCAGGAATATAAGCGAATATACCTGTCGCCAAACTTACCATGAACGTAAGTCCCAATAATTGCAGCGCTTCGACAGTGAACAGGAGGATTATCACTACTTGTGCCACGATACCGATGATGTTCGCAAGTGACATTGCAGATGGATCTGCATCAGGGTCTGCTGTTTTATTCATTCCCATTTTTTCGGTCAGGGAATCTGTCCCTAGATTCTTCATTAATTGGACAACAAAATCTTTGACCCAGCGGCCAATAATAATTCCGGCAATAATCAACAGAATCGCCACGATAATATTCGGAATCATGGCCATAATATCATTCAGCATTGCGATTGCCGGTCCGGAAATTCCGCGAAGAGCAAGAACTTCAAGTGCCGCAATCGTCACGGGCAGCATGATCAGAACAAATGCAATAATTCCTATTACATTCGAAACGCTCGTGCCGCTGAAGAATTGGGAAATTTTCAACTTTGAAGCCAACCGGTCTGTGCCAATCGACTCCAGGAATTTGGAGAGGATTCTCTTAACGATGGTTGCTGCAAGCCAGCCAATCGCAAAGATGATTGCCGCTGCAATCAATTTCGGAATGAAATTCAAGACGCTTGCCAACATATTCGAGAAGGGCTCGCTCAGGCCGTCGATATTCAAGGCACTGAGAACTGCCGGCAGGAATAACAGCAGAATCAAATAGAAAGCGATATTGGCTGCTGTTTCCGTCCATTTTACCGTTTCATCCTTAGAAGCCCCAGTCTTTTTCGTAACTTTGCCAAAATCGAATTTTCTGCCCGCCATTAAAATCAGGCGTTTCACAACTGTCGCTAAAACCCAGGCTAACAAAAGGATCAGACCCGCTTTTAAAATGCTCAGGAATGCGACGGACAAGTTATCGAAGATGCCCAGGAATGGTCCTCCAATTTCCCCAAGGTCCAGGATATTGAAGAACAGCGCAAACGTGAATAGCAAGATCAGCACGAATATGATTTTGCTGATGATTTTCGACAAGCTGTACTTATGATGTTTCATGCCTGCCTTTTCATCAAGCTGTGACTTGTCCAATAATTTATAAACTGCTTTTTCTACCATCTTGGCTACAATAAAACCGATAATAAGGACCAGGATTGCCAAGAGGATTTCCGGAAGCGCGTTCATGAAATTATTGAAATAACCGCTAGTATCCATTTTTCAACCTCCATTCAAATTTGTGTATTCTCTATACCATATCCCCTTGACTCGTGTTTTCAAAACATTCTATTAACTAATCCCCAGACAAAAACGGCTGCCCCCGTTTAGGGACAGCCGGCTACAATCATTTATCCAATTGGCAATAAAACGGTCACTTTGAAGAGGTCGCCGTCCACTTCAATTTTCATCGTGCCGCCATGAAGATCGACAATCGACTGGGCAATGGCCAGTCCGAGGCCTGAGCCTTCGGTCTGACGTGCTACATCTCCCCGCTTAAAGCGCTCGAATAATTCATCTGTGTTTTCACCCAATTCGAAGCGGGTGACATTTTTCATCACGAATTCGGCTTGGCCGTTTATTTCCTTCAAACTTGCATAGACCCGGGTTCCCGGCAGCGCATATTTGATGGCGTTCAAAATCAGGTTATCCAATACGCGCCACCATTTTTGACCGTCCGCCATAATGTAAACCGGCTGCTCGGGCGTCGAAATCCGGAAATCCAAACCGGAAGAAGAAATGTCTTCTGCATGTTCAGCAAAAGCTTGCATCTTCAGCTGCGAAAAGTCGACACGCTGCCGGTGCAATTCCATATTGCCGCTTGCCATCTTCGAAACTTCAAAAAGATCTTCGATGAGTGTTTTTAATCGCTGTGATTTTCTGTCCAAAATTTCGGCGTACATTAGCCGATCTTCTGTTGACAGCTCAGGCGTCTTCATCAAATCCGTATAGGTGATGATGGACGTCAGCGGAGTTCGGAGATCGTGACTGACATTCGTGATCAATTCCGTTTTCAGCCTTTCACTTTTCGCCTGTTCCGAAACTGACAGGCGAACGCCTTCTTTTAGCCGGTTCAGATGGGTTGCGTGCTGTGCGAGCGGCGACTTGCCGCGCACCGGAATTTGTTCATTCAGGCTGCCGTCCGCAATCGCACGAGTACTGTCCATCAAAATATTTAAGTAGCCGAATCGATTAATCATCATCAAAAGTACTGGAAGTCCGATGAAAAGAGTTGCCGGTATCCAAATGATTATTGCAGCAAATTCAATCATGACCAGCAACGTCCCAAAGCCCCAGAAAAATACGACGACCAGCAGGATCAGCATTTGAACACCAATCGACTTTTTCAGAAAAGCGAAGCGGGCCATCTGCAGCGACCTGAGAAGATAGCTGCTTTTGAACTCTTCCATTATCTTCTCTGCGTTTTTGTAATGAGAGAAAATCCAAATAATCTGCAGGACTGTCAAAACAAAGAACAGGAGGGTCAACAAGAAATACTTTAAAGTCTGCAGGATAAAATAACTGACATCATTGACATAAACAGACTCCAGCACGCTCAATGTATTGACCAGCCCGAACGGCAGAGCAAACATTGCGGTAAAGAGCAGCAGCCCTCCCTTAACCTCAAACGGCCAGCTCTGCCACTTGAAATAAAACGGCATTTTCAGGTATGCATCCTGTTCGAAGCGAAGTCTGGTAAACAGCAGTACAATTCCCGCAATCGCTAAAGCACCCAGGAGATAAAGTACGTTTTTGACTGTCGTATGCTGAATGATGCTTGCGCCGTTATCGCTGGCTGCAAGAAGTTCCCGGTCAATCTGGACTGTCCCGCTAAATTCAGCATTTGATTCAGGCAAATACATTTCCGTATTATTATAATTTGTATAAAATAACTCCTCATTGTTCGCCTGAAGAGGGACAGCATCTGTATATTCCTTTTCGAAAAACGGACGGCTGTTCAAAACACCCTTTGTGAAGTTTTCTCCAGTCTCCGTATTGATCAAATCATAGACATAATAGGAATAATGGGAATTGAAATTCGCTTCATCATTCAATATTCCATTGATTGCAACTCGTTCAGCCCGGAATTTTTCTTCCTGAATTTTTTCCCGGACGGCTTCATCATCCGCAAAATTATTCCGGATTTCGTCGATTTTCCCGTCACGTTCTGCTGACAGGATTTCCACCAGGCTGTCATTTTCATTTTCGCGCGCTTCTTCAATGTCCGGATTGTATTGATCCTGTATACTTTGGACTTGCTGCGCCAATGTGCCGTATCGCGTACGGTATTCTTCGATTTCATCCGCAGTAACCGTAAATTCTGTTGCCGCTGTTGGCGGATCGAGTTCCAGCACAATCAGGCGGTTGATAAAGTGGTTGTATTCTTCTTTAAACTCAGAAGTCTCCAGATAGGATTTGCCAAAGTATTTCGGGCCCAGCTCCATTACGCTGAAAATCCCGATCAATACAATGGAAAGTGTCGTAAGCCACAGCCATTTTTTCATCCTTAAATATCTCCTTTGGACATCATTCGAAGAGATGCCAGTAAATCAGTTGCTGGTCTGCTGAATACCATTTCGGCAATGAATGACAGGCAATAAAGCAGAGTGAAACAGGCAAGTGTTACAGCCACCACAGACCAAAATTCATTTTTCAATTTTGTAGCCAATGCCCCACACCACCTTTAAGTATCTTGGATTCTTCGGATCGGTCTCTATTTTTTCCCGTATTTTACGGATATGGACTGCGACAATATTTTCAGCGTTATACGCCGGTTCGTTCCAGACTCTTTCATATATATCGCGTATCGAAAAGACTCGTCCGGCATTGACCATCAATAATTCTGTGATTTTGAATTCAATCGGGGTCAGTTTTACGGAATCCCCGTGCAGCAGCACTTCTTTCGCATCCGAATCCAGAAGCAATCCATCGATTTCGATGCGCTGTGATTTATCCTGATAGGTCCCAAGACTAACGTAACGTCTTAGTTGGGATTTAACCCTTGCCACCAGCTCCATCGGATGGAACGGCTTTGTCACATAATCGTCGGCCCCTACGGACAGTCCGTGGATCTTATCGGAATCTTCGGCTTTTGCACTGAGCATGATAATGGGGATATTGCGCTGTTCCCGAATTTTGAAGGTCGCAGAAATTCCATCAAGCTTCGGCATCATGATATCCAGAATAATGACATGGACTTCATTGGCTTCCAGCAATTCGAGCGCCTTTTGACCATTTTCAGCTTTCAGCACACGATAGCCTTCATTTTTCAAATAGATTTCAATGCCGTCACGGATATCCTGATCATCATCGGTTACCAATACCGTAAATTGAGTCATCCCTTCACCTTCTTTCTTCACTAAACTCATCATAAAGAATAAATCTTAAGCGCAGACTAGGATAAATGTGAAGAAATTCTTAAGAAAGTTCCATGCTTTCTTCAGCTTTTCTCCTTTTGCCAAGTGTCAGGACTAAAATACCGCCGAGCAATAAACCGATTCCTGCCCACGACAAGCCACTCAGGACTTCGCCCACGATCAATACGCCAAGGACCGAAGCAGTAAGCGGTTCAGCCAAAGATAAGGTAACCGCAGATGATGAAGGGATCCTTTTTAATCCCCTTGAAAATAAAATATAGGCAAGGCTCGTTGTGGCAAATCCCAGATATAGAATGATGCCCGCATCTGCAGGAATGAGAATATATGAAATATCAAAAAAGAACAAAGATGGCATCAGCAGAACAGCCGCTATGGAAAAAATAAGCGCCACAGCGGGAACTGCCTCCATCGACTCAAGAACGTTTTTGCTGGCTATCGCATAGAGGGCGAAAGACAAACCTGCACCTAGCGCCATGGCGACCCCAAGCGAATTGACGTCCGCCGCGCCTTTATTTGCAAAAAGCAGTATGCAACCCAGAATGGCCATGGCAGTAGCCGACACCCAAATACGATCCGGACGCCTTTTCAGTAACAGCCACTCGATAATGCCGGCGAGCACCGGTGCACTTCCGATCGCAACAACTGTTCCGATTGCGATTCCGGTCAATTTCACGGATGAGAAGAAGAGCGGCTGAAACAGCGCCATGCTTATAGCAGAAACGACAGCAGCCGGCCAAGGAATGTTCCGATAGATGAAACCTTTGGTCATTATTACAAACAGCAATAGGGAAAATCCACCAATCATCAAACGGAGAGCTCCAATTGTCAGCGGGTTTGCCTCTCCAGCGATGAAGTTTTGGGCTGTGCCCGTCGTGCCCCAAAGCATTGCTGCCAGCAGCACCATGATATATGGTATTCCATTCATATTCTGCACCTCTGATTTCCATTTATATCAATTACCATACCATTATTTCAATCGTTTGAGATACGGGTCTTCAGCTATTATAATAAAAGAAAAAGAGGAGGCGATCTTATGTATATGACAGTCCCGGAAACTGCTACTTTTTTGTCCATGCCACAAGAGCAAGTCAGAAGATATATATTGGAAGGACGCATCAAAGCAGTGCACGATGGAGAACAATACATGATCAACACCTCTCAATTCGACACGCATTTCCAACAGCTGGAGCTAGCCAAACAGGAGCTGGAAGAATGGAAAGCGACACCGATCCCGGATGATGTGGATATTAAAGATGAAGACTGAATAACGAAGAGCGGAAACGGCCGTTCAGCCACCGGAGTCTGGACAGTAAAACGCGAAA
The DNA here is from genome assembly GCF_049262615.1 of Planococcus daihaiensis. Lineage (GTDB taxonomy): Bacteria > Bacillota > Bacilli > Bacillales_A > Planococcaceae > Planococcus. Next base: position 1,002,899 of record NZ_CP175504.1, read on the forward strand.
AAGCATCCCAAATTCCGGGATGCTTTTTCTTCTATTTTTTTCATCGAGCCGCTTTAATCTGTTCCTCTTTATATAGAAACTTCTCGACAAATCCGCTCCATTTATCAAACTCCACCAAAAAACCGTCGTGCCCGAAATCCGTGTCAATGATCTCCCAGGACGCGTCCCCTTGCTCCACCAGCCAAGGAATCATGAGTTCAGCGGGATACAGGAGATCGTGCGTATACGAAATTGAAAGGATCGGGCATTCAATACGCCGCTCCCCCATATCGTGGCTGTTCATGGCCTTCAATAAGATCAGGTAGCTGTTGGCATCAAAACGCTGTGCCAGTTTTCCTCCCTGATAATCCAAATACGATTCCACTTCAAAATTGTTTTCATTTGCGGAGCGACCAAAACGTGCGTTGAATAATTTGCCGCTGCGGTAGCTGATCATCCCGGCCATCCTTGCCAAATGGAAGCCCTTAAAATCAGACGATACTTCATAATTTCCATTTCGAAAATCGGGATCATTCTCGATTGCCTGGATGCCGATGTGATTAAAGGCCAGCGCATAACTGGAAAATGACGGGGTGACGGCAAGCGGAACAATCGCTTCAACAAATTCCGGATAGAGTGCTCCCCATTCGAGTGCTTTCATGCCTCCGAGCGAACCGCCGATTACCGTCTTCAATTTCTCAACGCCCAATTCTTTTAATGCCAGGTACTCGGCATGCACCATGTCTTTTATCGTCAGCAAAGGGAAATCCGAACGATAAGGAAGGGCGGATTGCGGATTTATCGACAATGGACCCGTGGAACCATTGCAGCCGCCGAGCACATTAAAGCAGATTACCTGGAATTTTTCTGTATCCAAAACTTTTCCAGGGCCCGCCAATCCACTCCACCAGCCAGGAGCTTCATCCGTGCCAACAGCCCACTGGTCGCCCGTCAGCGCGTGGCAAATCAGGATTGTCGGGCTTCCGGGATTGCCGCTCCGCTCATATGACATTTCCACTCCCTCGAGCAACCGTCCAGATTCCAGTGCCAAATTCCCAATCGCTACTGTGCCCATGTCGCTTTCCCTCCTATACTTGCTGAACTGCAGCCGCTTTGATGGCCTGCTCCAAGTCAGCGATCAGATCTTCCGGATTTTCCAGGCCGACTGACAGACGGATCAATTCTTCTGTCACACCGGATTGCTTCAATCCTTCTGTGCTCAATTGCTGATGCGTGGTTGATGCCGGGTGGATGATCAGTGATTTTGCATCTCCGACATTCGCCACATGAGACCATAAGCTGACACCATCGATTACTTTTCTGCCCGCTTCCCTTCCGCCCTGAATGCCGAAATTGACGATCGAACCATAGGTATCTTTCAGATATTTTTGTGCCAGTCCGTGTGAAGGGTGGTCTTCGAATCCGATATAATTGACCCATTCCACCTGCGGATGGTTACGCAAATAATCGGCGACGATTCCGGCGTTGCTGCTGTGTCTTGGCAAGCGCAAATGGAGCGTTTCCAAACCTTGCAGGAATATATGCGCACTGTCGGGGCTCAATGACGGTCCGAAATCGCGCAATAATTGAACACGCAGTTTGGTGGCAAAAGATGCGCCTTCTGCGTCAATGCCGTAACGGATGCCATGGTAGCTGTCGTCCGGTTCCGTATAATTCGGAAAGCGCTCGTGATTCCAATTGAACGTTCCGCCGTCTACTGCAATGCCGCCGATTGCCGTGCCGTGTCCCCCAATCCATTTGGTCGCCGAATGAATGACGACATCTGCCCCGAATGCGATAGGGTTGCTGCCAAAAGGTGATGCGAATGTGTTGTCAATCAACAACGGGATATTGTATTCATGGGCGATCGCCGCCACCCGCTCCACATCAAAAACATTCAAACTCGGATTGCCGATGGTTTCGCCAAAGAAAGCTTTCGTCTTGTCGGTGACGGCTGCCCGAAAGTTTTCAGGGTCCGTGCCGTCGACAAATTTCACGGTGATGCCGTAGCGCGGCAAAGTCTTCGCGAATAAATTATAAGTGCCGCCGTAAAGATTGCTGTCCGCCACCACTTCATCTCCCGCTTCTGCAATATTCATAACCGAAAAGGCGATGGCCGCCATGCCGGATGACAAAGCGACTGCAGCCGTGCCGCCTTCGAGCAGCGCCACACGCTGTTCAAAGACATCCACAGTCGGATTCATGATGCGCGAATAGATATTTCCGGCTTCCTTTAAACCGAACAAATTCTGCGCGTGTTCTGTATCCCGGAAAACATAGGAAGTTGTTTTATGGATCGGTACCGCTCTTGCGCCCGTTGTGGGATCGGGCTGCTGGCCGCCGTGAAGTAAAAGAGTCTCTGCTTTGAAATTTGTCATTTTTTATTCCTCCAATAATTTTATTAGATGGTTCTTAAAGTAGATGAGGGAATAGAAAAAGGCCCCCTTCTAATTAGAAGAGGGCCGCCAAGCACGGAGTTTCCTCCTCTCATCTGCCAGACCGTCGTTCCAGTCTGTAGGAATTAGCACCTTTCCAAGCTGGGTTGCTTGGTGGTTGCCGGGCATCGCAGGGCCTATTCCCTCCGCCACTCTTGATAAGAGTATTCAGATTCAGTTTTCCATCTTGTTGTGAAGTATAAATAATGATACGATATTTTGTCAAGAGGGTTGTCGGATAATTTTGAAACTTTCTACTTAGTTTAGTCTTTTAAAATTAAGAAAGGCAGGGGCACACTATGATTCTTTGGATTTTTTCCGCACTCATTTCAGGTTATTTAATCGGCTGCCTGCACGGCTGTCTTGTCGCACAGCTCTTGTCGGGCACCAATATCAAATCAGCTGGTGTGAAAAATTCGGGAGCTGCGAATGCTGCAATCGTCCTCGGCTGGAAGTACGGTGCATTGGTCGCGTTTCTCGATATCTTCAAGGGGTTTGCGGCAGTCCTTGCTATGCGCTTTTTGCTTGGCGCCAGCAGTTTGCCGACTGAAACGGTATGGACGATTCTCTTTTTCATCGCCGCCGGAGTGGTTCTGGGCCATAATTTCCCGTTTCACATGAACTTCAATGGCGGCAAAGGAACCGCCGCCGTCATCGGGGTCATGATTGCGCTGGACTGGAAACTCGGATTGTTTGGACTGGTGCTGCTCGTTGCCATTGCGCTCGCCACTGACTATCTCGTTGCCGGCGTGCTGGCCTTGTACACCATGTTCATCATCATCGCATTTTGGCCGGCAGAAGGGCCATGGCCCTACGTCATCGCACTTGCATTGATGGCGATGGCCTTGTGGAAACATCTTGAAAATATAAACCGCATCATGGATGGCTCCGAAAATAAAGTTTCTGCCGTGCTCCGTAAAAAAGCTGCAGACTCCCATTAGAGAGCTGCAGTTTTTTCTTTCCGTGAAATTTACAGAATTCTTTTTATTCATGTTAAAATAAGGGCAATACATATTTCAGGAGGTCTATATACATGATTGAAACTTTGATCGAACGATTGATCCGTTATGCAAAAATCGATACACAATCCAATTTCGAAAACCTGGAAACCCCGTCCACACCCGGCCAATGGGACCTTCTCCGGGAATTGGAGAAAGAAATGAAAGAAATCGGATTGGAAGAGGTGGAAATGGATGCCCATGGCTATCTGTTCGGCACTTTGCCGGCCACTTCCGACAAAAAACTTCCGGTTATCGGTTTTCTTGCCCACGTGGATACAGCTACCGACTTTACCGGCAAGAACGTCAATCCGAAACGCGTAGACAATTATGACGGCAACGACCTCCCGTTGAACGATTCAATCACGATGACGGTCCAGGATTTTCCGGATCTGCAGAATTACATCGGCCACACGCTGATTACAACGGACGGCACCACTTTGCTCGGTGCAGACAATAAAGCCGGTGTCGCTGAAATCATGACAGCGATGGAATATCTCCTCCAGCATCCGGAAATTGAACACGGCAAAATTCGTGTCGCTTTTACTCCCGATGAGGAAATCGGACGCGGTCCCCATAAATTCGATGTGGAACGCTTCGGTGCGGAATACGCCTATACAATGGACGGCGGGCCACTTGGTGAACTTCAATACGAAAGCTTCAATGCAGCTCTAGGAAAATTGACCGTCCAGGGGAAAAGCGTCCATCCGGGGTCAGCAAAAGATAAGATGGTGAATGCCTCAACCATCGCCATCAAGTTCCAGAACGAGATGCCTGACAGCGAAGTGCCTGAAAAGACAGAAGGCTATGAAGGGTTTATTCACCTGAACAACTTTCAAGGCGATGTGGAGCAGGCAACTTTAGTCTATATCATTCGGGATTTTGACAAAGAGAAATTTGAAGCGAAAAAAACACATATGCAGCAAACTGCCCAAAAGCTTCAGGAACAATTCGGAGCGAACGTGCTCACCCTTGAACTCGAAGATCAGTATTACAATATGAGAGAAAAAATTGAACCCGTCATGGAAATTGTGGATGCTGCAGGAGCGGCCATGAAAACGCTCGGCATCGAACCCCACATTGTACCGGTTCGCGGTGGAACGGATGGTTCACAGCTGTCCTATAAAGGGATGCCGACGCCCAATATCTTTACAGGCGGCGAAAATTACCACGGCAAATACGAATTCATCTCTGCAGAAAACATGGAAAAAGCTGCACAGCTGATCGTTGAGATTGCGAAAACCGCAAAATAAAAATGCGCCCGTTTCTGGGCGCATTTTTATTTACACGATACTTCTGCCGTTTTGCGCCAGCGCGTAATGGATACCGTGCTGCAGGGTCTGGAAACAATTGAATTTCCGGATATCAATGCCGCTTTCTCCGATCACCATGCTCATTTTCGGAGAGATTCCCACCAGAATCGTCTCGGTGCCGATAAGCCCAGCGGTTGCCCCCAGCTTTTCAATGAGTGCAGCAGCCTGCTGAGTGAAGTTATTATTAAGGCCTGTCAGATCCAGCACCAAATATTTCGCTTTGTATGTTGGCAGATTCTGCAGCGTTTTAATCATCAATTCTTCCGAGCGCTCTGCGTCGTAAGTGCCGAGCAATGGAACCACCACAATGCCTTCCAGCACTGGAATAATCGGTGAGGACAATTCTTTGATGAGCGTCGTCAACTCAACGGTTTTTTCCTCCACCAGACTTTCAAGCTGGCGGATCTCGCGTGCTTCACTCGCCCGCGCCAGCCGGTGAATGTTTTCTTCGACCGTTTCTTCTGAAGGGAAATAACGGATGATACTTTCACCGAAACCATCTATTTGATGGTGCACTACTTCATACCAGATGTTCGTTCCAAAAAGTTTAGTGAAGATTCCCGCGTAATGGGCAGGAAGAAAGCTTCCTCCCTTTTTTTTATGTTGCGCAACATTAATATTATGTTCCCAGCTGTTTTTCAAATGAACTTCCAAAGTGCCATTATCAACATCCAGCTTATAGATTTCAGCAAGTCCCCAACCGGCTGATGCGTATGTATTGGTGATTAATGCTGCAGCCTGAGCTATATCGACATTCTCCATTTCAGAAAAATAATGGCCGACTACCACGCCCTGGCGATACCCCGTCGTCTCCATGACAACACCTGCAGCATCTTTTCCCGCTATTTCTTCTATAGTATCAAAAAACATTCTCATCGCAGTTGAAGTCCAAAAAAGAACGGACTCTTGTCCTTCAAACAGGAATTTCCCGTTCCCGAGATCCCATTCAAAGCTTAATCCGCCTACATTAATAGAAGGTTGTGTATTCATGTAATAACTCCTCTCGCTCTATAATCACATTTTACCATAATTCTAAATAGGCTCGGCAATTAATTCAACCACTGTAACTCCAGGGTTTATTCCCGTGCCTGTATTTGGAGTTCCATGTTTTAAATTAACGAGAAAAGGAATATACAGGTAAGACTAATCGAAAGAGGTGTTCCAGTAATGTCAGATAAAAAACATTTTACGGAAGATGACCGCAAAGATAGAAAAGGCGCTCCTATGGACAATCCTGAACAATCCAAAACCGATAAAGAATCACTTTCCGACATGCATGAAGAAGAGATGAACGTCGATACGATTCCACTCGAAGACCTGAAGCAGGAGCAACAGGAAGAAAAAAATCCCCGGCAAACAAAAAGCGATTCTTCAAGCGAAGAAAAGAATCCGGGCTCATAATCCATCTCCACTGAACTGTTTGACGTAGTCAAACAGTTCTTTCTCGCTTGAAACTGCTTTACCACTTCCGTTCAATTTGCTTTTTTGTAAGGTTTAGTAAAAATGGAAAAAGGAATAAAAGGAATAAATGACTTAAAGGAGTGAGTTGATGAATCAGGAAGAAGCAAAAGAAGTTGCGATGGGTATTCTTGATGACAGCAAAGTCGGTGTACTGGCTACGGTCAAAGCAAGCAAACCGCATACTCGGTATATGACATTTTTCCATGATGGCTTTACCCTGTACACGGCCACCAGCAGAAAATCGCAGAAAGTTGAAGAATTGGAAGCGAATCCCCATGCCCATATCCTTCTGGGTTATGAAGGCGGAGGTGTGGGAGATGCCTATCTTGAAATTGAAGGACGCATGGCCGCACACGATGATGCCAAAATCATCGACAAAGTATGGAACGAGCATCTCAAAGGCTGGTTCAGCGGCCCCGATGATCCAAACCTGATGATCTTGCGAATCCATCCGGAGCGCGTCCGCCTTATGAACAAAAAAGGCCAGGACGCGATCGAACTTCAAACGGAATAATAAAAACGGTCCGATTTTAAAATCGGGCCGTTTTTATGTATTCAATATTTCGCGCAATCCCTGGCGATTTACGAGGAGGTCTTCCAGTGTAAAGCCGTCGAGCACTGCTAAATAGGCATGAAGCGCTTGACCCAGCACTCCCCGCAGCCCGCAGACTGGAGTAATTGGGCACCGATTGTGTTCGGGATCAAAACATTCCACAAGGTGAAAATCATCTTCCATCTTTCTGACGACAGTCCCGATATTGATATTCTCCGGTTTATCCGCCAATTGAATCCCACCGTTTCTTCCTCTCACAGTGTGAATGAAACCGGCTTTCCCCAATTCGAACGTCACTTTCATCAAATGGTTCTTGGATATATTATACGCACTTGAAATTTCCTGGACAGTCGATAACGTCCCCTGCTCCTTGGAGCCAAGATAGATCAGAATCCGCAGTGAAAAATCCGTATACATTGTTAATCTCATGTTTTTCACCTTCCTATCCTTTCATTATATAGATTGAAAGGACATCAATACAGCTAAAGCACCCGGCAGCCATGTGGCGTTTATGTGACTGTAAATGTGTCCAAAATATTAAAGTGGTATTTAAAATATATCTTTAATTCCCATTGCGGTTTATAGTCAAAGTATAGAAAACAAAAGGAGAGATTGACAATGTTATCAAATGAAACAAGAGCAATCATTAAATCCACTGTACCTGTCTTGGAAGAACACGGAACTGCCATCACAACTGTTTTTTACAAAAACATGTTCGAAGCACATCCGGAATTATTAAATATATTCAATCATGCCAACCAGAAACAAGGACGACAGCAAGCCGCTTTGGCCAATACCGTTTATGCGGCTGCAGTCCATATCGATAACCTGGAAGCGATTCTGCCGGCAGTTGTCCAAATCGCAAATAAACACGTGAGCCTTGGCATCAAACCTGAACATTACCCGATTGTCGGCGAATATTTGCTGAAAGCGATCAAAGAAGTTTTGGGAGACGCTGCAACGGATGACATCATCAATGCATGGGCTGAAACCTACGGCATTATCGCCGATGCATTTATCGGAGTCGAACAAGGCATGTACGAAAAAATGGAAAGCCAGGAAAACGGCTGGAAATTCTTTAAGAACTTTACGATAGCCAGAAAAGAAAAAGAAAGTGAGAACATCACTTCTTTCTATTTAACGCCGGCAGACGGTTTGAACGTTCCTGCCTACGAACCTGGTCAATACATTTCCGTACGCCTGACGATTCCGGGCGAAGAGTATTTATTCAACCGTCAATACAGCCTTTCCCAAGCGGCGCAAGCGGATGAATTCCGCATTTCCGTAAAACGCGATGCCGACAACGATCCGAACGGCCGCGTCTCTGTCTACCTTCATGATGAAGTAAACGTTGGAGATGTCATTGAAGTCAGCGCGCCTGCAGGTGAATTTGTTCTGGATGCCACGAAGACATCCCCTGTCGCATTTGTCAGCGGAGGCGTCGGCATCACACCGATGATGAGCATGTTCGAAACGGTGGCAACCTCGACTCCTGATCGTCCGACCGCTTTCCTTCACGCGGCCCGCAATGAAAGCTTCCATGCATTTGATAAAGATATCCAGAAATACGTGGATACCATGGATAACGCAAAATACAAAACCTTATACTCTGACCAACCGGAAGGGTTCATCACGCGTGAAGTACTCGCGGAAATGGTCGATGTTACCGGAGAAGTTTACGTCTGCGGCCCGGTTCCATTCATGGAAAGCATGATTCGGGAACTTCACAGCCTCGGCATGACGGACGAGCAGATCCATTTCGAATTCTTTGGGCCTGCTGTCGCTATGCAAAATTAATAAATCACAGAAAAAGGGACTGCCGCAATGGCAGTCCCTTTTTCCAACTTGATAATATAAATGTAATTAAAAACGATATTCCGCAAAACAGCTTCGCTTGCCTGGGGGCTCGCGCTGAGCTAACTCGGGCTCGTTACACTTCACCCGAGTGGATCTCAGCACTTCGCTTGGTCCCCTGGGCGTCTTCGCTGTTTTGCTCCATATCTCAGAATTTCTTCTATAAAAGGATTGTCTTTTTCAGTTCATTTTCAAGAAAGTGATACTTCAATTTTAAACAGAAGCAGAATGAAGCGTCAGGCGGCGAAGTGCAGAGATGTGCTCCTGCATCGCTGCGCTGCTTCGTCGCAAAGACTTGTCCTCGCAAGCTTCGGATAATGTCTTTCCTGCGGGAACCAGAGCGAGTCCTGAGACCCCGCAGGTAGCGAAGCGGACGAGGAGGCTCAGGCCGCTCCCCGCGGTAAGCATCCGCCTAAAGCGTAATGATTTGAGAAGTTCAATGTTTTTCGGCAGTCCTTTTCCACTATTTCATTTTTTTCAATAGATACAGCAAATACGGCGTACCGATTAAGGCGACGATGAGACCACTCGGAATATCATTCGGCGCAATCAGGATGCGGCCGATGAAATCAGCTGTTACGAGCAGCAACCCGCCGATGAGACCCGAAGCCAACATCAGCGGCAAATGCCGGAAACCGACAAGGCGGCGCGCGATATGCGGCGCGACCAGGCCGATAAAGCCGATGGTGCCGACGATGGAGACGGCGGCTGTTGAAATCGCCACTCCGACGACAAGCGCAAACACGCGGGTCGAGCGGATATTCAAGCCGAGCCCTGCAGCGACATCGTCTCCGAAAGTCAACGTATCCAGGCTGCGGGTGATATATACGGCCGGCCAGATAAATAACGCAAACAGGATCAACGCCAGCTGCACATCGTCCCAGCCTTTCGCATACGTACTGCCCGACAGCCAGACGAGCGCACTGGCCACAGCCAATTTGGCTTTGACCACCAAAATTTGGGTGGCCGCAGAACCGAAAGCGGAAATGGCAATGCCCATCAAAGCAACGAGCATCGGCTGGAAATTATTTTTCCACGCTGTCAGCAGAATGATGCCGAGCGCGATGGTAGCACCAAAAGTTGCACCCAGCGGCAGAAACGCCGGCGGAATTGCCGGGAATACGACCAATAAGAGCAACGCGCCGGCCCCTCCCATCGAGGTCACGCCCAGCACACTGGCATCTGCCAGCGGATTTCTCAATACCCCTTGCAGGATAACGCCGGTAATCGCCAGCATGACGCCGACAATAAATGCCGTCAATACACGAGGCACCCTGAAGTCCCAGACTACGGCAGATAGCCAGTTAAAATTCCAGGAGAGACCGTTGTAACTTAAAGCCAAAATAGTCACGACAATGATCGATCCCACTAAGATAGGAACAATCATCTTCAAACGCACCGGTTTTGTGGTTCCACCCATTTGGCGTTCGCCGCGCTTCATTGATTTTGCCGTTCTCCATGCGAGATATAAAAGCCAGGGGCCGCCGATCAACGCCGTCATTGCGCCGGCGGGAACTTCCTGGCCAGGCTGCACCAGCCGCCCGAGCACATCCGCTCCGATCAGCATGACGCTTCCCCATAAAAACGAATGAATCAGAATCTGCAGATGTCCGCGGATTCCCATCATCCGAACAATATGCGGCGCCATCAATCCGATGAAACCGATTGGGCCGACGACACTGACTGTCGTCGCCGCTAAAACGATGGCCGTTCCCCATGCGGCTAATTTTACCAGTCGGACATTTTGCCCTAAGGATGATGCAATGTCTTCACCGAGCGACAAAATATCCATCGGCTTGGCGAGAAATAAAATCGCAGCAAATGTAATAAGGGTCACCGGCGCGGCAAACTGCACGCCTCCCCAATTCAATTGAACCAATGTACCGGAGCCCCAAAGGAACAGTCCGCTCGTTTCATTTTCAAAAAGCAATTGCATTGTGCCGGTCATTGACGAGAACAGCAACGCGATGATCATACCCGTCAAGGCAACACGTACCGGATCCATCTGCTTACCAGCAAGGCCGACAACAAGCAATGACGAAATGACGGCTCCAAGTAAAGCCGTCGCAAAAGGAAAGCCGCCAACAAAGCCGGGGAAAAAGATGGTGCTGAGCACAACAAAAAAGAATGCGCCGGCATTGATGCCGAGTGTCCCCGGTGAAGCTAAAGGATTATTCGTTAAGGTCTGCAGAACCGCACCCGAAACCGCCAGCGCACCACCGGCCAATATGCCGACGGCCAATCTCGGCAAGCGCAAGCTGACGACAATATCCTGTATCCTGCCTTCCGTCCAAACACCCGAAAGCAATTCAGAAATGGAATAATCCGCCTGCCCTTGCGTCAGGTGAACAACCGCCAGCGCAAAAAGCAGGAAAAAGCCCCCTGTCAAAGAGACAAAGGACTTGGCTTTCAATTTGCCTTGCATTAGTTATTCACCATTACATCTGTAATTTGGTTCATCAAGGTTTCAGCCGATAGAGGTCCGCCGTATAGCCAAGTATCCGGGCCTAAATCATAGATGCGGTCTTCCTGGACGAAATTCAGATTTTCCCAAACAGCATTTCCTGCAAGCTGGTTTTCGTAGATATTATCTTCATCCGGAACCGTGTACAAATAATTGGCGTCTTCATATTGCACAAGGCCTTCTACATTGAATGTGCTCGAACCGAAAACTTCGAACTGCTCGGGTTCGTGGACATTGTTCAATCCGATGCGGTCGAGAATGATGGAAGCCATCGAGTTTGGCGTGAAAACACGAATTTCCGGTGCTTGTGGACCCGAATAGGCAAGCGTCAGGATTACATCCTGCGTTTCCAGGTTGGCAGCTTCGATTTCAGCTGCACTTTCTTCATATTCTGCTTCAAGATCGGCAAGTACCTGATCGGCTTCTGCTGTTTTATCCACAGCTTTGGCGATCTCCAGGAATGTTGTTTCCATTTCCTGATACAAATCGATGCTTTCATCTTCCGGATAAGGATTAAAGATGACGGTTGGCGCAATGCGTTCCAAATCGGCCAACATAGCCGTATGGCGGAAGTCGACGCCGATAATCAAATCCGGATCGATTTCTGCAATTTGTTCCAGGTTCGGTTCCTGGCGTCCACCGACATCGATGACCGTTTCATCCAATTGCGGTTCGATATTGACATAGTCGCCGTAAGACTCAATATCAGCCATTCCTGCAGGCTGAATGCCCACTGCCAATAAATCTTCGGCATACGTCCATTCCAGCACAACGACTTTTTTGGCTGGCTGGTCTAACGTCACTTCACCATTGGTTCCTTGTATCGTGACCGGGTCTCCCCCGTTTTCAGTTTCAGTTGCTGTATCTTCTTCTCCTGTCGAACATGCCGAAAGTACGAGCATAATCGCAGCGAATAAGAGAAATAACCATTTCTTCATATATGTACCCTCCAACGTTATTTGATAATGATTCTCAATACGTTTTCAGTTTAGAACTATCTGTCACAATTGTAAAGTGAAAGTTGAAAAAAGGTGAAAATCATTCTCATTTATCATTTATTTATGCTATAGTAGGTTTATTGAGAAACCCTATCAGTTAGATTTATGGCTAAGATGTGGAGGAATTGAACAATGACTATGGCTGTCAAAACCAATGACCTATCAATTGGATACAACGATAAACTTCTATTTGAAAACTTGAACCTTTCGATACCCAAGGGTGAAATTTCTGTTTTTGTGGGAAGCAACGGCTGCGGCAAATCGACACTTTTACGCTCGATTGCCCGTTTGTTGAAACCACAGGAAGGTTCGATTTTACTTGAAGGCAAGGAAGTTCATAAAATGTCTTCACGGGAAGTTGCCAAAAAAATGGGCATTCTTCCACAATCCCCGGTATCACCGGAAGGCCTCACCGTTCACGATTTGGTTAAGCAAGGCCGTTATCCTCACCAATCCTGGCTGAAACGCTGGACGGAAGAAGACACTGAAAAAGTGGAAGCTGCGATGAAAGCTACCCGCGTCGATGAATTCCGCGACAAACCGGTAGATGAACTTTCCGGCGGCCAGCGCCAGCGCGCATGGATCGCCATGACGCTTGCCCAGGACACAGAAGTCATCCTTCTTGACGAGCCAACCACATTCCTGGATATGACCCATCAAATCGAAATTTTGGATTTATTGTTCGAATTAAATGAAATTCACGGCCGCACCATCATCATGGTCCTCCATGACCTGAACCTGGCATCACGCTATGCCCATAACATTATTGCCATAAAAGACGGCGAAGTGTTTGGCCAGGGAACTCCTGAAAATGTCATCAGCTGCGATTTGGTCCGTTCCGTGTTCGGCATGGAATGCCAGGTTTCGAAAGACCCGCTTTTCGGCACGCCGCATTGCGTACCGTTTGGCAGAGGGCGCTGCATCGTTCCGGAAATCCGCGAAGCGCTGGGAACCTAATATGGAAGAATTAGAACTCTTCCAGGTAAAAGTCCGAAGCGGTGCTCACGGTTTCATGGATATGAATGAAGCCATGAACAGCCGTTTTCCGGAACTTATGAAAGAAATTACGCAAACCACCGGAGCCCCCAATGAAGCCGTAGCCACGTCTGTCTTCATGCGGCGCTTCGGCTTTTTTATCACCGCCCAGCTCTATTTGGCGGCCCACGGCAAAATGTGGGATGGCCCGCTGGATGAGGTGTATCTGGAAACGACCGAAGGCAATATCGTCTTCGTCATTGATGAGCGCTTTATCCGCGAACGCCGGGATGACGATTTGGAAACCGTATTGAAACATTATGCTTTTCCGGTGGTGGAAGCATTCCGCCAGGCGGGGCATGTCTCAAAAATTATTCTGTGGGAAAACCTATGGGGCTATATCATCTGGATGTACGGCATGCAAACCACTGAACAGGCACAAAAGGATGCCGAATCCTTACTCGTTGATGAGCTGTGGCAGCCAGAAATGAAACGCTCCTTTTTCCGCCAGTTCCTGAAAGGCCGCAGCTTCGAGGAAGCAAAAGCCGATTACAAACGGATTACGTGCTGTCTGTATAAAGAATTGCCGAACACCGATAAATGCCCTTATTGTCCTTTGGCAAAATGAAAAGCTCCGCGGCTTCGCGGAGCTTTTTTGTGTTTATTGGCGGGATTTGATCATAGAGTAATCATAGAATCTATTTTCCGCTCATAGAACCCGCTCTTCCGCTCATAAGCTTTTTTTCAGGAATTCGTTGCCCGATTCGCAGCAGCCGTCACTTATCACTTTGCAATTCACCCTGGCTTTCAGTAGCATAGAACAAAAAGGAGTTCGGTTTCCCATGGCATTTCCCGACCAATTAAAAATTGCACTGGCTTCCCAATCCCTGGCTGTGGACCGTCCACCTGCAACCCCCCTATCATCCGATATCGAATTGCGGATAGAAGAATTAAAAGGATGGAGCGGCACACAAAACAGCGGTGTCGCAGTGTCTTATTTTTTCCGGCAATATGCCCTGTTTGTGTCTGCGCAATTTCAATTATTGACTTACCACAACGGCTATTTTGAATGTCCCGTTGAAGAATTGGCATTCAACCGTGTACATAATTACGGTTTCAACTTATTGGAGACCCACGTTTCTTCTTCACATTTCAGAGAAGTCGCTGCGAATGAACGTTTTTCGGCGTTCCACTATATTTTGCACGAACAGACAGCAAAGCTGATCGAAGCGTTTCAAAACCACGTTAAAATCTCCCCGATAATTCTATGGGAAAATATTCTGGGTTCGGTCATCTGGTTTTACGCCAATTTAGAGCAGCGTGATCCGCGGCGGGCCGCTGCAGATTTGGAGTGGCTGATGAATGCGGCGAATTGGGCACCGATGCGGAGGTCACATTTGGCGCAGCTGCTTGGAGGTCGGCCATTAAACAGAGCGGTAACAGGGCCGCTGCGGAAAACTTGCTGCCTCTATAAGGAGCTTCCGCATTTTGACACGTGCACGTTTTGTCCCCAGCCCAATTAAAACATGGATTCTTTTATGTAGAATTAATTTATCAGCGGTTTTTGGTAGTTTATCAGCGATTTTTTTCGGTTTATCAGCGGTTTATCAGCGATTTTTCACGGTTTATCAGCGATTCTATAAAAACGCATAAAAAAACCTCAGCAACCGCTGAGGCTTTTTTCGTTATTTCTCAAAAACTTCGTGCAGGATATTTCCTGGTGCGCTGTTGATCAGGTTTTTGTAAACGCAGCTTTCCGGTTTTTTCGGCAGGGATTTCGCGAAAGACTTAGCGTGCTCAGCATCGCCGACCACATGAATTTCTTCCCATTTGCGTTCTTTTTTTAACTTCTCAATTTTACTGCCCATATCCTTATAGAACCGTTCGAGGTTTTCTTTTAAGCGGTGGTCCAATTCGTCTCCCGGACTGCCACCGCCACTTCCGCCAATCGCTGGACTATTTCCTCTTGTACCGCCAACGGGGCCGGAACTATGGACTCCTTTTTGCTCGGTCCAAACTTCGAGGCCGGAATCGAACTCAAAGAATTTTTCTTCATTGATGATGCCCATTGATGTGTCCAGAATCCGAATGCCTTTCAAACTCGGCAACACCACACCGGCATATGGATAAGCCTTGTACATATATCTCAACTGATCCAATACAGGTTCTGTTTCCCAATGAAAATTGGTTTTAACCGGAACTTGCACATAATGGACAGACCAGAGATCTTTATGCGGAGATGCAAAAATAACGACACCCTTTTGGAGGTCGTCCTTGTTGTCATTTATTTCTCTTTCCACTTTTTTCTTTAAAACCTTATAATTTTTGATTTCGTTTTCGTTATTGGACGCTTCAAGGTACTCTTCCAATCGCTTAAGACCATTCTTCAGATGAATCTTCCAAGCACCATTTTGCGCATTGGAATCTGCGGGATTTGTGTTCAGGTAGACACTTAAAACACAGCGATCGTCACATTTGAAATTTTTTAATTCCTGAATTTCATCGTATAATGTCATTCATCCATCATCCTCCCTATTTCCTTACTTGTTATCTGAATACCCCAACACTTCTGTTTTAAACTGTCATTTCACTAAATTTAAAATGTTACAAAAGTTTAGCTTCCGTTTCTTGTGGTAAACAGTAATTAGTTACAAAAAATCAAAGGAGTGTGTTAAAGAATGGAAAATGTAAACAAAAAAGTTGATGACAAACTGAAAAATTTCGATGATGAGAAGAAAGAGGATATCCTGGCAAACTTCAATCAATTCAAACAATATTTAAGCGATAAAGTTGAGATTGGTGAAAAAATGGGGCTGAGCGATGAGCGCCTGGCACAGATTACTGAAAAAGTTGCAGACTATCTTTCGAAAAATGAAGAACCTAAAAACCGTGAGGAACACCTGCTCCAGGAATTATGGAAAGTCGGCGAAAAAGAAGAGCGCCATATGCTGGCCCATATGTTATTGCGCATGGTACAAAAAGAATAAGACAATTTTGAAGGCAGATTTAAAGGGCATCGGTTCATCCGATGCCCTTTTTGTTTTGCACTGTTCTTATCCCACTGCCACGGTATGCCCCACTACCCGCTTACCAGCTCCAGCAATTTATAGCTGAGGCAAATATCGATCATCAGCTCTTTTCTTTCTTTTGCGAACTGGATTGAAATCCGCTCGTGGTCCCGCTCCACAATTTCTCCGATGCCAAAAACCCGGTGGCGGACTTTGGCGCCTTCAAAAAGAACTTGCTGATCGTTTACAGCATTCGGATTGTCCGGCACCTTGGCTTTTACCGGTGAACTGGCAATCGCTCGCTTGGGCGCTTGCCGCACTTTTTCCGGCAGGATAATATCATTCACTTCATCAATGAACCGGGAACCACTGCCGTAGCTGAT
This sequence comes from Planococcus daihaiensis, assembly GCF_049262615.1. Taxonomy (GTDB): domain Bacteria; phylum Bacillota; class Bacilli; order Bacillales_A; family Planococcaceae; genus Planococcus. Next base: position 1,019,320 of record NZ_CP175504.1, read on the forward strand.
CATTTCCAGATGGTTTTTTGCCCGGGTCATGCCCACATAAAAGAGCCGACGCGCTTCTTCCAGCGTATCCGGTTTTTCGGCGTCTTCTTCTGTCGGAATGATGCCTTCCACCAGATCGATCATATAAACGCGTTCGAATTCGAGGCCTTTTGAGCTGTGAAATGTGGACAAGGTCAACATATCGTCCGTTTTTTCAGCTTTTGCCTGCTGAGTCACCGTCTCCAGTTCCTTCAGCCGTTTTGCGAATTCCGTCATCGAAGATAGAGGCTCGGCGATCTGTTCAAGCGTCACCAGAATCTGAGAAAGGTATTGGAGGCGCATGCCGAATTTTTCTGCCCGGCTTGCCAGCATCTGATCGTAGCCGAGCTCGGCCCGGATTGTGCGGATGACTTTCAACGGCTTCATCGCACGCATGGCTTCAAACCATTTTTTCTGTTCGGTGATGATTTTCAATTGGTAATCTTTCATCGTAACGTTCCGCGGAATTTCATCCAGCGCATGCGTGCTTCCTGGTTTCATGCGGCTGAGAAAACGCAATTGGCTCCCCGCCCAATAAGCATTTGTCTTAGAGGCGATTTTCGAATAGATATCCACCCGTTCCGGTTTCAGGCTGAAACGCATGAAATTCAGCATGTCTTCTACAATCCAATGGGAGAAAAAACGATTGTCCGCATCTTTCATATAAAATGGGATCCCCAACCGGTCGAGCTCGCTCATCAAAAGTGTGGAAGACGAATTATTGCGGTATAGAATTGCCACGTCCCCGAAATCATCCAATTGCGCCAATTCCTTCATCAAATATTTCAATTGCGCATCATCTGATGACAAACGCTTCAGCACGATCGGCGCTCCTTTGTCTTGCTTGGTGAACATATTTTTGTCATGGCGTTTTTTATTCGCTTTAATGAACAGGTTTGAAGCATTGACAATCGTTCCGGACGAACGGTAATTGCGCTCCATTTTCATGATGTAGGCCGTCGGGTAAACGTCTTTGAATTTCAATAAATAAGTCGGTTCAGCCGCCCGCCACGTGTAAATCGACTGGTCATCATCCGCTACCACGCAAAGATTCTGATGCTGCTGCACCAGTTTTTCCACGATTGAGTGCTGGACGAGCGAAGTGTCCTGGCTTTCATCGGTCATGACGTAATCCCATTTGTTCTGATATTTTGCCAGCAGCGCAGCGTCTTTTTCAAGCGCTTCGTTCGCCAAAGTCAGCATATCGTCAAAATCGACCAGCCGGGTGTCATGGTTTTCCTTGAATGCTTCGTACGTCTTTAAAATTTCTGCTGCTCCGGTAAACGGTTCTTTCAACCCCGACCAGCGTTCTCTCGGCAGCATCTTGTTTTTGACAAAGCTGATGAAAGACATCAATTCATCCAATTGATCCTCCGTCGCCGGCTCGTCGTTTTCCGTCTGATACATTTCTTTCAATAAACGCTTTTTATGGAGGCCGTTTGTTTCACTGCCTTCAATCATCAGATAGCTGGATTGCGCCAAGTATTCTCTGGTAATGCGAAAAGCCAGGCTGTGGATCGTTGAAAAATCCACCGGCGGCAGTTCCGGGAAGAAGCGTTGAAAGCGTTCCCGCATATCGTTGGCGGAAGCTTTGCTGAAAGTGATCGCTTTGATCCGGTGAGGTGCCACTCCTTTTTCTTCAATGAGATAACCTGTCCGCATGATCATTGTCGTGGTCTTACCTGAACCCGGGCATGCAAGAAGAAGCAGTGGACCTTCGGTGCGTTCCACTGCTTTTCGCTGGATCTTATTCAATTCCACAGCCAATTGCTGTTTTTTCCGTTCAAAAAAATCAGTCATCTCGTGTTCCTCCGAATTTTTTCAATACTGCTATTCTATCACAAAAAATTAACATTTCCCTAAGCCGGAAAATTAAAACGGACAGAGAAAGATCGTTCACTTTCTCCGTCCGCTTCCATTCTATTCATCCAATTTCATGTTACTTTTCAGATCGGGGCCATCGCAACTTTTTTCTTTTTGGCGCAGGACGCTTCCGAATCGGTTCTGCCCTCAGGGGATGGCTGGATTCGTAATGCATACTGTCAATAAAAACCCGTTCTTCTTCAATCCATTCGACTTCTTGCCGCACCAGCAGATTAGCCGGCGGTTCCGCTTCATTGGAAGAAGTTTGCCGGCCAAACGCAGGGTCATATTGCTTTTTATTGCAAAAAAGCAGTATCTTGCCTTCCAGGAGCTCAAGGTAATAAAAAGCCGACTCTCTCGTTTCGTCCGTCATTTCACTGAAATTTAAAGGAAGCGCGCCGCCTTTGAAAAAAATGCCAATCCGCCCCATGCCTTTTCCTTCAGCTGCGTGGTATTCCACATCCGTACGTATTCTGATGCTCGTCAATTGCTCATTAGACCGCGCGATTATATACATATCGTCATCCGAAAAACCTTTTGTTTTCAGCTCTTCGATTTTGCGGAGGACCTCCCGCTCGTCTTCGTAGCTCTCGATGAAATGACAATTCATCTTTCCCACTCCACTCTATCAAGCTACTCATTTTTACCCCGACTCGGAAAACCGCAAACTCGCTGTTATTTAGGATTCAAAATTTCACAAACCCGGCCGACCTGGCCATCTTCCAAACGCACTTTGATGCCGTGTGGATGAGTCGCTGAATTGGTCAGCAGGTCTTTGACAATTCCGGAAGTTTTTTTGCCGCTCCGCTGATCCTGTTTCAAAATCACATTAACTTGTATACCAGGTTTGATGTCGCTTCTTTTTTTGCCGTCCATTTTTCATCTCCACCTTTTCTAAGCTCATCATACGCTATTTTCAGGCAAAATAAAAAGGCGGGGTTTTCCCCGCCTTCATGAAATCCATTTAGAAACGATCACGTTTGTCACGGTCGTCACGGTTTTTGGTGTCATCTGTTAAATTGGTGTCTTCATCAATATCCGCTTCTTCGCGGCGCACCGTGTCACGCACAGTTTCAGTGTCTTCGACTTTGCGTTTGCCGACAACGATTTCCTCGCTGACTACGTCATTTTTGGAAACATTGACGCGTTCCTCGGATATCGGAACATTGATACTTTCATCTTCATTAAAGCCTGTGCCACGGGTATCGGTGGTATCACCATCAACCGGACGACGCTCAACATAGACTTCATCGTGCTCCACTGGAACATCGACTGAACGCTCTTCTTCGACCACGTGCTTGTCGACGTTGACTTCACCTGTTTTGACCTGCTCTTTGTCGACATTCAGGCGTTCTTCATGCAGACGCATTTTTTCTTCATCCGCATTGTCTCTGCCTAATGTGGAATCCGTATAATTATCTTTGTCGCGGTCGCGGTCGCGGTCACGGTCGTAATCTCGATCTTTCGTGTCCGGTGACCCAAGGCCAAATCCTGTACCACTGTCACGGCCGACACCTGCCGTTTCATCGTCTGTCAGACCCTGGTCCATCGATTGTCCTTCACGGAGTGCACCGTCTCTTCTATTATAATGCTCTTCATTTTCTTCATTTGTATCCACAGTCAGTCCATCGCGCGCTACTGTACCTGATTCCACGTATCCCGGAGAATTCGGATCTGTGACGTCGGACCCGGTTCCTGCCCCTGTTCTGCCATATGCCTGATTGTCATGCGACGCTTTGCCTTCATAGGAAGCTCCAAGTTCCTGGTCTACGAACAGCAGGATTTTGCCGTTTTGAACTTCGTTATAATACCGATCCGATTCATCTTTATCCAGCCCCATACCTGAAAACGCTTCACGGGTTGAGTCGTCTCCAGACAGGAATCCCATGAATTTATCCATCCAATTGCCTTCAGAGGATTTGTAATCTACATCCGTTCGGCCGCGCACCATTGAAATTTGATCCTTGTCGCGTGCCATTACATACATATCTTCTTCTTTAGAACCAGTTGCTTTCAGTTCTTCAATCTTAGCCAGAACCTCTGATTCGGAGTCGAACGTTCCCATAAATTTATTGTTGGTCATTTTATATTCCTCCAATTTTTATGATTCTGTTGATAAGATGTATCTATGCTAGATTTACCCGCCTTCGGCATCCTGAAACGTAAATTGACTTCAATGGTTCTTTTGGATTATTTTAAACTCATCAGTCTATTTCCCGATTCCAATGCCTGTGTGCGCTGATTGCCGCTAAAAATTCTTCAGTGAATGTCCCCATATTTTCTCCAATAATTACGCCCGGCTGCTCTCTCATTTTCACATTATGAAGCCATTTGACGCCTTCATGCGTTGCGCCAATCGGTTTGTAATGCTCAAATGCCTCAGCAATATATCTGGCTCCTTCTTTTGCGAACTTCTTGTTGATAGCCGGGCCGCCCACTGCGTAAATGGCATCGAACAATACCGGATCTGCTGTCGCAAAAGTGTGGTCCACCTTCATCTTGGTTCCACCAGAGCCGACCAGTAACCCCTGGATTTCACTGATGATTTCGTACTGAACTCCTTTTCCCTTGAACTCTTTCAGCACGTTTTCCAAATCTTCGCTATTGAAATCCGAGGCCAGCAAAATTCCGACTTTACGGGTCATCGGTGTTTTGATGGTATTTTTCTGGCTTAATGCGGGCGAAGTCTTTTCGGGCAATGAAGCACCGCCTGCAGGTGGTTCCACTCCGATATTCCGGGCAATTTGCTGGCTCATTTTCCAGTCAGCACTGGCAAACATGTCAACCACCTGTTGGCGAACGGATACTTCTTTGCATTTGCCGAGTTCAAAACTGAAGGCTTCTATAATATGTTTTTGTTCGGGTTCTGACATACTGTTCCAAAACATCGCCGCCTGTGAAAAGTGGTCATCGAAGCTGTCACTCCGTGCCCGGACTTTTCGTCCCTCCATCTTCTCCTGGTAATGGCTGTATCCGCCGTCCGCTTCATTGACCGGTGCCGGCGTGTTATTCGCCAATGAATTTTTATTGTACGCCACCTGCCCTTTGTTGATCGTCATCCGGTTGGAGCCGTCCCGTTGATTATTATGGAAAGGGCATACCGAGCGATTGATCGGCAGTTCGTGGAAATTTGGGCCGCCCAGACGAATCAATTGGGTATCGGTATAAGAAAACAACCGTCCCTGCAATAAAGGATCGTTGGAAAAATCGATTCCGGGCACTACATGACCAGGATGGAATGCCACCTGCTCAGTTTCGGCAAAGTAATTATCGACATTTCGGTTGAGTGTCATCTTGCCGACAATCTGAATCGGTATTTCTTCCTGCGGCCAGATTTTTGTCGCATCCAAAATATCAAAATCGAATTTATGTTCATCTTCTTCGGCAATTATTTGTACGCCAAGTTCATATTCGGGAAAATCGCCATTTTCAATTGCTTCATATAAATCCTTCCGGTTAAAATCGGGATCTTTGCCTGCAATTTTTTGCGCTTCATCCCACACCAACGAATGGACACCAAGCGTCGATTTCCAATTGAATTTGACAAAATGGGCTTTGCCTTCCGCGTTCACGAAGCGAAACGCATGCACGCCGAATCCGTCCATCATGCGGAAACTTCTGGGAATCGCACGGTCCGACATGAGCCACATGACCATATTGGCCGATTCCTGGTTATTGGCCACAAAATCCCAGAATGTGTCATGCGCGCCTGAAGCCTGCGGCATTTCATTATGCGGTTCCGGTTTGATGGCATGAACCAAATCGGGAAATTTAATGGCATCCTGGATAAAGAAAACCGGCATATTATTTGCGACCAGATCATAATTCCCTTCTTCTGTATAGAATTTTGTTGCAAAGCCCCTTGCATCTCTGACGGTTTCACCGGACCCGCGAGATCCTGCAACTGTGGAAAACCGCACGAACACCGGCGTCTTTTTCCCTTTTTCGGACAGGAATCCCGCCTTGGTCAAATGCGCAAGTGAATCGTAGGCCTCGAATTCACCGTGCGCAGCAAAGCCCCGGGCATGAACGACGCGCTCCGGAATTCGCTCATGGTCAAAATGAGTCATTTTTTCCCGGAAATGAAAATCTTCCATCAAGGTAGGTCCCCTGACTCCCGCTTTTAACGAATGTTCATCGTCAGCGACTTTCAACCCCTGATTGGTCGTCAGCGCTTCACCGGAATCAGTCGTTCTGAACTCATCCAATTGCTTGTTTTTCGAGTTTTCATCAACTTTTGGATTTTTCTTCATAATCCCTCTCCTTTTATTGATTTGGTCGTCGTTTTAAAATACCCTTCAATTAGCAAACGAAAACAAAAATATCAGAATTATCAGTAATTTACCAATAAAAAAATTCACAGGTTCCGTGTGAACCCGTGAATTTCTTTAAAATATACTTAAATCCCATTCTTTTGATATTTGGCGCAGCATCATCGTCCCTGCCGCACTGTTGCCCTGCACGTCAATGGCAGGTCCATAAACACCGATTCCGGCCCCGGCGCGGAATTCATACGTCTGCGAGTGGAGCTTCGGCGGAACGGCAGCCATGATGCCGCCGGACACCCCACTTTTCGCTGGAATGCCGACGTGAGCTGCGAAATTCCCCGAAGAATTATACATGCCGCAAGTCACCATAAGAACTTTTGCCACCTGGGCAATTTCATCCGAGAAATGTTTTACTTTTGTAATTGGATTATAACCATCATAAGCGATGATCAACCCGATCAGCGCCAGATCCTGCGTCGAAACTTTGATGGAACATTGGCGGATGTAGATATCGAGCGCTTCTTCCACTTCGATTTCGAGGAATTTGGCTTCTTTCAAATAATAGGCCAATGCCCGGTTGCGGTGGGATGCTTTCCATTCCGAATCATAAACTTCCCGGTCCATTTCAAGGGGATGTCCGACAAGCTCTTCCAGAAAATGCAGAAGGTATTCGTATTTCTTCTGGCTCGTCTGTCCGGGCAGCAATGCGGACATCGTAATAGCCCCTGCATTGATGAACGGATTGAATGGCTTGTTTGGCCGGTGGATTTCAAAAGGAATTATGGAGTTGAATGCTTCTCCGGTCGGTTCCACATCCACTCTTTCCAATACAAAGTCCAATCCATAATGGTCACATAATGCGATAAACGTCAACGCTTTGGAAATGCTTTGGAGAGTGAACTCGATGTCTGTATCGCCTGCGCAATAATAATGCCCTTCTTCATCAAGCATGCAGATGCCCAATTTGCTCGGATCGGCTTTGCCGAGCTCGGGTATGTATTGCGCCGTCGTGCCCAGAATAACGTGCCCTCTGTTTTCTTCGATCCATTTTTCGAGCTGCTGCTGTATTCTTGGATTCGTTTGCACAAGATCCCTCCTTTATTTTCGCTGTGGTCTTATTGTGCCTGAAAAAGGGCTGAAATGCCACGAAAAGCGACAGCGAGAGATGGCGCATAATTTTAGGGCCATCTCTTGCGACGAAGCAGCGGAGCGATGCAGGAGCAACATTTTCCGTTACTGGCAAGACCGAAGCGACCCGAAGAGCTGGGCCACTGGAGTCTGGACAAAAAATCCTCCTGCGCCCGCAGGAGGATAGTTTCCCTATATTTTGCTGTACCAAACTTTGGCTGCTTCGACTTCGGGCATCGTCAGCTGGTGGCCTTGATCTTCCCAGTGAAGCTCGACGCTTGCGCCGGCTTCTGCCAGCAGTTTTTCAAGGTCTTCCGATTCCTGGGCCGGACAGATCGGATCATTCGTTCCTGCGGCAATGAAAACGGGCGTGCCGGTGAGTGAAGGAATATCAGCTTCGCGATTGGGCACCATTGGATGGTGGAGAATGGCTGCCTTTAATGCATCCTTGAAGCTGAACAGCAAGTTGGCAGCGATGTTCGCCCCATTCGAATAGCCGACAGCGACAACGTTTGAGCGGTCAAAACCATATTGTTCCGCTGAATCAGCGATAAATTGATGCAATTCTTCCGTTCGCACTTTCAGGTCTTCCATGTCAAAAACGCCTTCTGACAATCGTTTGAAAAATCTTGGCATGCCATTTTCAGAAACATTTCCGCGGACACTCAATACTGAAGCTTCCGGATCGATATGCGCTGCAAGCGGCATTAAGTCATTCTCAGTGCCACCTGTTCCGTGAAGCAACAGCAACACCGGTTTTTGCGGATTGGTTCCCATTTTAAAAATATGTTTCATCTAAATAACCTCCTGTACTTTATATTCTTCCATTCAATTCCTTTCTTAAGGGTAAATCAAACTTATCTCGAATTCAAGATATTTGTTTCCAATAAAAAAAAAGAAGCCCACCGCTTTTAAGCAGGGGACTCTGACATTATTTTGCCTGTTCCAAAAGATTCTCCAGATTTTCTTTGGAGAAATGGTATTTTTCATTGCAGAAATGGCATTCCGCTTCTGCTTTGCCGTCAGTTTCAATCATATCTGCAATTTCTTCTGTTCCCAGGCTGGTTATAACATTTGTAAGCCGCTCGCGAGAACATTGGCAATTGAATGTCACCGGCATTTCAGCCAGTATTTTCACATTTTCTTTTCCGAGCACTTCATGAAGAATGTCTTCAGGCGTCATGCCCTCATTGATCATTTTCGAAATCGTCGGGATGGCCGTCAACCGTTCTTCAATCGACACAATGATTTCTTCCGAAGTACCCGGCATCAATTGGATGATAAATCCGCCGGAAGCCAGAATCGTGTTGTCCGGATTGACGATTACGCCAACTCCAACCGATGAGGGAACCTGTTCGGACGTAACGATATAATGCGTAAAATCTTCACCGATTTCACCGGATACAATGGGCACCTGGCCGGTAAATGGCTGAAGCAGCCCGATATCTTTTGACACGGAAAAAGTGCCGTCCGTCCCAACCGCTCTCCGTACATCGAGCTTGCCGATTTCATTCAGATCGAAATGGGTCTGCGGATTGGAAACATAACCTCTCACTTCGCCTTTGGCATTGGCATCCACGAGAATATTGCCGATTGGCCCGCCGCCATTGATCCGGATGGTCAGTTTTTCTTCACCTTTCATCATGGCACCCATCATGACACTCGCTGTCATCGAGCGGCCCAGCGCTGCCGAAGCAGTCGGCCATGTGTAATGCCGGCGCTGCGCTTCCCCAACTGTGTCGGTCGTTCTTGCTGCATATGCACGAACCTGGCCATCAAAAGCCAGAGCTTTTATCAAATAATCTCCCATTATTCATCCCACTCCTAATAAAGCGTAATGCCGGCATATGCCAGCAGCTTTTCTTCTATTTAAATTCCAAGCTTTAAAGTTTAACTTTATACAGATTAAAACCTCCACCTTTAAAAGTAAATATTTTTGCCTGCCACCGGTTCCAGACAACAAAAAATGCCACCCGCAAAAGCGGATGGCTGGTTGTGAATCATTAAAACAGGCCGCTGACCGCCCCAAAAGCGAGTGCCAGCAGAATGACAATTGCGGGATGCAGCCTTCGAACCTCGAGCAGCCAATAACTCGCGACGATCAGGAAGACCGTCTGGATGCCACCGGAAGCGCCATACGAAGTGACGAAGAATTGCACCGCCATTGCCCCCAGTAGAATGGCAATTACCGGGCGGACCAGTTTCGTGATATTTTTGACTTTCGGAGAATCTTTGTACTTCATCAACGTTACCATCAGCCCGATCATCAACACAAGTGAAGGGGCGACAGAGGCAAACAGCGCAATTACCGAACCCAGGATGCCGCCTTCCGTGTAGCCGATGTAGCCAGCCATCTTGGTCGCCACCGGTCCCGGCAACGCATTGCCGAGTGCCAGCACTTCACCGAATTCTTCGGTCGTCATCCAGCCGTAGCGGTCGACCACTTCTTTCTCCACAAGCGGAATCGACGCGGGGCCACCACCGTAGCCCAAAATCCCGGGAATAAAGAAGGCAAGGAAAATAGACCAATAAATCATTCAGCCTCCTCCCTTCTTTTGACCGGCAGGAATACGAGTACCAGAATTGCCAGAATCAGAAATGCGGGATGCACACCGAAATATTCCATCAGAATACCGGAAATCACGGTGTAGAAAATTGCCCGACCCCAGCCAAGGGAGTCACGTGATTTTTTCAAAAAATCCAGTGTCAGAATTGCCAGCATCACGCCGACGACCGGCACAACAGCCTCTGACATGCCCGCCACCCAGGCAATCTCTTTATACTGCTGCATCACACCCAACAGCAAAATCATCAACAGGACCGTCGGCACAACGCTGGCGATCAAAGCGACCAGGCAGCCGGCCAATCCGTTTACCCGGTAGCCAATATAGCCGGCCATCTTCGTGGCGATGGGCCCGGGCATCGTATTCGACAAGGCTAACGTGTCGCCGAACTCATCGTCATCCATCCATTTATATTTTTTCACCACTTCTTGCTGAAACAGTGGAATTGCAGAAGGGCCACCTCCGAATCCGAGCATTCCCACACGAAAAAAGGCCATAAAAATATCTTTGTTTAAGTTCATGCGGAATTTTCTTCCTTTCGTTTCGATGTTTTACCAGGCAGCTATCGCGCCGTCTGTCCGTGACTCGGTGCCGCCGGCCAGCACACCCGTTTCTGGGTTGCGCCAAATAATCTGACCGCGTCCGAAACTGCCGCCATCTGTTGCAACTTGGATTGCGTGCCCTTTTCTTGCTAATGCCTGCGCGAGATAATTCGGGAAATTCGGTTCCAGCAAAACGGTTTTGCCTTCCATCCACTGCCATCTCGGTGCATCGAGCGCCGACTGCGGATTAAGCAGATAATCGATGGTATTCGTTACAACCTGGAAATGGCCCTGCGGCTGCATGTATCCCCCCATGACACCGAAAGGTCCGACAGCTTTGCCTTCTTTCGTCAGGAAGCCCGGAATAATTGTATGGAACGTTTTTTTACCGCCGACCAGCACATTCGGATGATCTTCATCCAATGAAAAATCTGCTCCGCGGTTCTGCATGCCGATGCCCGTCCCAGGAATCACAATGCCGGAGCCGAAGCCCATATAATTGCTCTGGATATAGGAAATCATATTGCCTTCCTCGTCCGCCGCCGCCAAATAGACCGTTCCGCCTTTCGGCAAATCGTATGGAGCTGGCTCCGAAGCCAGTTCACCAATGGTTTCAGCACGCTTTTCAGCATATTCTTCCGACAGCAAATGCTCGGTTTTCACCGGCATCGCCTGCGGCTCGGTGATGAATGCTTTACCATCCGTAAATGCCAGTTTCATTGATTCAATCTGCTCGTGCAGCGTTTCGGCCGATTGCCATTTCGGTTCTTTCATTTTCTTGAAGATATTGAGCGCCATCAACGCGACTAAGCCCTGGCCATTCGGGGGAATTTCCCAAACATCATAGCCTTTATAATGCGCAGAAATCGGTTCCACCCATTCAGGCTGATAAGCGGCAAGGTCTTCTTTTGTCAGGAAGCCGCCATGTTCTTTCATATATGTATCAATTTTTTCTGCAATGGCCCCTTCGTAAAACGAACGCGCATCGGTGTCGCCAATATCTTTCAGCGTGGCTGCATGTCCTGGTGAAGACCACATTTCACCGATTTCGGGCGACTTGCCTTCAGGTGCGAACGTGTCGAACCATGCCTGATATTCTGCAGTAGTGAAAGTCTTCTCAAACTTGGCGTAAGCGGATTTCCAATATTTCCCGAGAATCGGCGTCAGCGGATAGCCTTCTTCCGCATAACGGATGGCCGGCTTCAGCGTTTCAGCGAGTGACAGCTTACCGAATTTCTTTGAAAGTTCTGCCCATGCTGCCGGCACTCCGGGAACAGTAATCGGAATGACGCCGTGCACCGGCATCTTGTCGTGCCCCAATGCTTTCACCGCTTCAACGGAAATGCTTTTCGGCGCCGGACCTGAACTGTTCAAGCCGTGAAGCTTGTCTTTCATCCACACCAAAGCGAACGCATCTCCGCCAATGCCATTGGACGTTGGCTCCACGACGGTCAATGCAGCTGCTGTGGCGATTGCCGCATCAATTGCATTGCCGCCTTTTTGCATAATTTCAAGACCTGCTTGCGCTGCAAGCGGCTGCGAAGTGGCAACCATCCCTTTTTTCGAAAATACAGTATGCCTCTGAGAAGCAAACGGATGATTTAAGTAATCCATAATTATTCCTCCAGTTCTGAATTTGAGTCCTTTTTTTTAAAAGCTGTACAAAAACACCTGATTGATCCAGGTTGTGCATCAACTTGTTTCGCCTCACTCAATAGTAGCATAATACAAAAAACAAGAGGACCGGCTTTCCAGCCCTCTCTCCTATTTATATTGCAGAAAAAATCAGCCTATTTTCCGGATCAGCTCCGGGTTATTGTTTTTGGGTGAATTGACTTCATCGGACACTTGGTACGCTTCCAGTTCGCCGTCGTCAAATGGTTCCAATAAACTCTTCAGTAATTCGATATCCTGGACATTCGGATCCAGCCAGATCTTTTCAGCTTCCTTGGATAAAATTACCGGCATGCGGTCATGGATGGAGGCCATCAATTTATTCGGTTTGGTGGTTAGGATGGAGCAGCTGTTGACCGTTTCTCCTTCAGGAGATGTCCAGGATTCCCACAGCCCTGCAAAAGCGAACGGCTCTCCGGATTTCATCCCAATCAGCATCGGTGTTTTCCCCTTCTCATCTTTTCTCCATTCGTAGAAAGCATCCGCCACGATGAGACACCGCTTCTTTTTGAAGGCGTTGCGGAAGCTCGGTTTTTCAGCTGCCGTTTCGGCGCGGGCATTGATCATCTTATAGCCTATTTTCGCTTCTTTTGCCCAGGGTGGAATCAGCCCCCATTGCAGCTTCCCAAGACGGTTCTTGTGGCCATCGCTGACAACTGCCGCCACTTGCTGGGAAGGGGCAATATTATAACTTTGCACATATTCCTCTTCCCCGAACGAATCCTGCTCGATGTCAAAGCGTTCCAGTATCACCTTATAATCAGCATACAACGCAAATCTTCCGCACATAGCTACCACCCTTTCCCAATAATTGTATCTTTTTTTCTGATAAAATAACAGAAACGCCATGTCTGCCCATAAACCTGTGCATCACCCACTACTTTTTGCTGTTAAATCTCACAGTTATTTATTCCCCATTCTATAGATTTACGCACATTTTCATCAAAAAAACATAAATACAATAAAATACTTCCTATTATTTTACATAAAATGTAAATACCCTGTTTATTATTTCTTGATTCCTTTTAATATGAAGTGTCGTAAACCCTTTCCTAAGGAAAGAGTGTTATAATAAGTATACATTGATTTCTGTAAGGAGGAATAACATGGCTACTGCACGAGAAATGAGTTTGGTCAATAAAGATTTCCTGGTAGAAGAACTCGGGCTGAAGCAACAGGGCAATTCGGCTGTATTTACAAATGAGGATACATTTGTATTGTCACCCTCTGTTCAGCGATATGAAAAAGGATTTGATGTCAGTGATTTCACCCTGGCGAAATATGATCCGGAGAAGCACCAAGGTTTCCTGATTGTTCGCTATATGGATACTTTTCTGATGGCCAAGCTCGAAAGTTTCATTGGTAAAATGATGCCTCCTGAGCTGCAAATCACGAAGAAAAACACGAAACCACATTGGAAATTCACTGTAGCCGAAAATCCGGCTTATCATATTGTCAACACGCAGAACAAAGAATTGCGCTACCGTTTACAGGAACCATCCAAAAAGCAAATTCTTTCATACTTCAATAAACTGTAAAAAGTTTAAAGGCAGCTTCCATGCACATGTGCATGGAAGCTGCCTTTTTTTTTGCTATTCTTTTTCATTTTCACGGATTGGAGTCTTTTCGTCCCCTGTACCGGTATTGCTGTGCGCGCCTTCTTTGCGCAATTGTTCCCCGTCACGCTGTTCGGAATTTTTTCCGCCAAAACTGCCATGGTTCTGGCCGCCGCGCCGTATGCTTTTGTTCTCTTGCTCCCGGTCGGAAAATTCCTGTTTGCTCATGGATGTTCCTCCTAAAGATTGTCTTGTTCGTCCTATTCCCCAATCCCCTTAAAGAAAACACCCATAGTAGCCGATATTCCGCAAAACAAGCTTCGAAGACATTAGCCGACGCTTGCGAGGCTAAGTCTTTGCGACGAAGCAGCGCAGCGATGCAGGAGCACGGCTTTTACACCTACCTAAGTTAGTGGACCAACCTAGTGGATCTGCACTTCGTCGAAATGAAAGAGCGTTGCTCCCCTGGGCGTCTACGCTGTTTTGCTCCATATCTCTAGAGATTTCTCTCAGCAAAGGCGCGCCTCTAGGAGCAGGCGAATGCCGCCGGAGCAAAAGACAAGTGACCTTCTCGGATTATTGCAGGAGCCAAGGTGTGCCACACAAATATGGCACCTCCTTTGCGACGAACTTACGCAGGAGAATAACCTTTGCCTTTGTCCATAGCCCCGAAGTCTAATGAAAAATATAATTCTTTACTTCAACTTATATATTTCAATAAACGAAGTCGAAAGCCGAATAACCGAAATAGACGGCGAGAAACGACAGCAATGCAAAAATCACATTTTCAGTTGCGCCGCCTGTTTTTGTGGTGACCGGGAAACGCACTGTCGTTTGAATGGGGAACAATAATTTGATGCCGTTTTTCGTGGCCATGTCGAGTAAGAGATGGCTGCCCATTCCCACCAGCAGACCGGCGGCAAGCGCCTCGCTCGGCAGGAATTTTATAAATAGAAAGGCCGCCATCATCAAAAAGAGCAGACTATGGGTGAATGTCCGGTGGCCGAAAAGCACATTGATGATTTTGGATAAGAACGGAAACGTCCGACCGATTTTGCTGCCGCCGTGGCAGATGTCCGGTATCAGCGCTCCCACTGCGCCCGCTCCGAGTAAGAGGAGCGGGTCGTAATTCGTAATTTGTGCGAATGCAAGACTTGCTGTTACGCCGCCAATGATGTGAGTTTTTCCTGTCATGCCGATTCTCCTTCTGTCGTATACTCTTTTATTATACGGAAAAAAGGGTATGCTGAAGGTATAGAATGATAGAAAAAGGAGTTTTAGTTATGGGAATTCATACATTTTTCACATCACTGAACGATTTGGAACGTATTATCCGGGCTCCCGGCCGATTTAAATTCGAAGAACATAATGTCGCTGCCCATTCCTGGAAGGTCAGCCAGTACGCCATGTTCTTTGCGACAATCGAAGAGCGCGCCGGGCGTGATATCGACTGGAAATCGCTTTATGAAAAAACCATCAACCACGATTTCGCGGAAGTTTTTATCGGCGATATCAAAACACCGGTCAAGCATTCCTCACCCGAGCTGAAGGAAATGATTTCCAAGGTTGAAGAAGGGATGATGGAAAAGTTCATCTTCCGGGAGATCCCGGAAGAATTCCAACAGGTCTTTTTCGACCGCATGAAAGAAGGCAAAGACGCAACGATTGAAGGGCGTCTGCTGGAACTGGCTGACAAGCTGGACCAGTTCTATGAATCTTTCAATGAAATGAAACGGGGCAACGCGGATCCGGAATTCGGCAAAATGTACCGTATCGCATTGACAAAACTGCTGAATATACCGCTCGAAGCCAGCGTCGGCTATTTTAAGAATATCCTGCTCGAAGATGTGATCAACGAAGACAGTGTCATCGACGTCAAAGAAATTACGTTGCAGGTGCTCGAACGTCACAAGCATTCGCCATATATTTCCTAATCACCTTGTGGTAAATTAGTTATAGTACAAATCAATCCGGAGGTGAATCCCTTAGTCAAGGGAATTTATTGGACCCCATACTTTTAGTGAATGCAGCGTTATTCGTTTTATTAATTTTATTTACAGCCATTTTTGTCGGAGCGGAATTTGCATTGGTGAAAGTCCGCATGTCCCGCATCGATCAATTGATTGAAGAAGGCAATAAGCGGGCCGGTCTTGTCAAAAAGATCCTGAATGACCTCGATTATTACCTGTCCGCTTGTCAACTGGGCATCACCATGACCGCACTTGGACTGGGCTGGCTTGGCAAACCTGCCGTTGAGCAGCTCATCCTGCCATTTTTCAGGGATTTCGGCTTGACGAATTCATCCGCGTTAGTGATTTCATTCATTCTCGCATTTTCATTGGTGACTTTTCTCCACGTGGTAATCGGCGAAATGACGCCAAAGTCTCTTGCGTTGCACTCAGCTGAACGCATGACACTCGCGCTTTCCCCTGTCCTGTATGTGTTCGGAAGAATCATGGCGCCGTTTATTTTCATAATGACAGGAACTTCGCGGCTGTTGCTGCGTATTTTTGGTGTGCAGCCATCAATCGCCGAACAAGGACATTCGGAAGAGGAATTGAAAATCATCATGGCACAAAGCTTCCAAAGCGGCGAAATCAATCAGGCGGAATTGTCCTATATGCAAAACATTTTCGCTTTTGATGAACGCAGCACGAAAGATGTCATGGTGCCGCGGACGCAAATGATCGCTTTTCCTGATACCCTTACTTCCCAGGAATTATTGGAGGAAATTCGGGAACACCGCTTCACACGCTACCCGATCGCCCGTGACGGCGATAAAGACGACCTTGTCGGCTTTATCAACGCCAAGGAAATTTTAACCCATTACGCGATCAATGGTTCCGTCCAAATGACGGAGTTGATCCATAGCCTTCCTTATTTTCATGAGACAACACCTCTGCAGACAGCCTTGGTGAAAATGCAGAAAGACCGTACCCATATCGCTCTCGTGATTGATGAATATGGCGGTACTTCCGGTTTGGTCACAATGGAAGACATTCTCGAAGAAATTGTTGGGGAGATCCGGGATGAATTTGATGAAGATGAAGAAGCGGATATTATTAAAGAAAACGAACAACGTTATGTATTGAACGGCCGGGTGCTTTTGAAAGATCTCGAGGAGCGTTTCGGATTCGAGTTCGATGACAGCGAAGACATTGATACGATTGCCGGTTGGATCCAACATCAATTGATTGAAGCCGAGATCGGCAGCACGCTTGAAAGGAATAGTTTCCGCTGGTCTATTATGGAAATGGAAAACCATCATATCCTGAAAATCTCTCTTGATATATTGGGTGAGTAAAATCAGGGACAGAGAAGAGTGAACCTTTTCTCTGTCCCTGTTTCTTTATTTCTTGATAATCCTCCTTTTTCTTCCTTAATATACTGCTTTAGGGTTAACGGGTGCTCCAAGCGGGCATACAAAATATAGGGAATTTTAAAAATTGGAGGTTGAATATATGGGAAAAGCAAAATCCTACGGAAAAGAATTCGGGGCAAAGTTCAAAAATGACAATGCCACCATTCTGGCAGCAGCACAGGCTTATTATTATCTCCTTGCCATCGTGCCATTATTGATCCTGCTGCTGTCCATCCTGCCGTATCTGCAAATAGATCCGCAGCGCGTTATGGATTTTATGGGCACGATACTTCCGGGAGAAGTTGCCTCAACCTTTGAAGATACCATTGTCAGTGTCGTTACAACACCATCCGGTGGTCTGTTGACTTTCGGTATTCTGGGTACATTATGGTCCGCTTCAAACGCCGTTACAGCCTTTATCAAAGCGACGAACGAAGCGTACGATGTGGAAGAAACCAGGTCGTTCATCGTACAGAAAGGCCTTGCCATCCTGTTGACGCTGTTCATGCTGATTGCAGTCATCGTTGCGCTGGTGCTGCCCATTTTTGGCGGTTCCATCATCAATGCGATCAGCTCGTTCCTGAACTTACCACCAGAGACAGAAATTCTGTTCCAGGTTCTTCGCTGGGTCATTTCGATTGCAGTTATGAGCATCGTGTTGGCGTTTATGTACAAATTTGCACCAAACAAACACTTCCCGTTTAAAGAAGTCCTGATTGGCGCATTAGTGGCGACTATATTGTGGCAGCTTGTATCGCTGGGCTTTTCGTTCTATGTATCAAATTTCGGAAGCTTCGATGCCACCTACGGCAGTCTTGGCGGTTTGATTGTATTGATGTTATGGTTCTTCCTGACTGGCCTGATTCTCGTGATCGGCGCTGAAATCAATGCCATCATCCATAAAAAGAAAAACGTAAAGAACGAACCGGCTAAAGTACATTAAGAATTGACAGAAAAACCCCTTTTACCTTCAGCGTGCAGCTGTTCAAGGTAAAAGGGGTTTTATTTACATAGATTTCACATTGGCAAATGATGCATGAAATTCCGATGTGCGAAGCCTTCCACTTGTGTTTCGGTATAATGTTTCTGCAGTTCATTGATCAAGTTTGGATAATCACCTGCGTTTTTCAATTCTTCCGTATAGATTTTGATGCCGTCAAAATCAGAACCGAATCCGATATGGTCCACTCCGCCCAGCGAACAAAAATGGTCGATATGCCGAATCAGGTCCGCAATTGTCGCCGGCTTTGCTTCTGTATTAATGAATTCCGGAAAGAAAACGACATTGACCATGGCATTTATGCTGAACATGGCTCTTGCTTGTTCATCGCTTAAATTCCTGGCATGATCACATAATGATCGAGCATTGGAATGACTGGCAATCGGATAATTCGCTTCCTCAAGAACATCCCAGAAAGCCTTTTCGGACAAGTGGGAAACATCGGTGAATACGCGGTTTTGGTTATTTGCTCTGACAACATCTTTTCCGAACAGCGTCAATCCGGCACCTCTAGGCTCTCCGATGCCGTCTGCACATAAATTTGCGTAATTCCATGTCAGTCCGACTGACAGAACGCCAAGTCGAAATAGATGGCGCAGCTTGCCGAGATCATTGCCAATCGGTTCTGCACCTTCAAGCGTCAACACCGCTCCAATTTCATCTTCCTTTAAATTATGGATGTCTTCCCATTTCCTGATATGTCGCATCCGTGGATTTTTACCTACTATCTCCAAATGAAAAAGGTCGACCTGTTCCAGGGCATGCTGCCATTTCTCATCAGAAGGAAGATCCGGATGCAGGAAAACCGCAAAAAATTGGACTTTGATGCCGCCTGCATGCAAGCGCTGAAAATTTGTATCCAGTCTCTCTGCATTGTCAAAGTTCAGTAACGGCGCATGGTAAAGAGAATCTCTTTTGGCCACTTGCATTTTAAATAAAGCGTCACAATGTGTATCAATAATTTTCAATTTATCGTCCTCCAGCTCAGCCTTCCCAAGCAATTTCAGTCGAATAAATTAAGCTGTCCCCAACAAAAATCCGGCATTTGGTAGCACAACAGCTTAACCCCAATGACACCTTTATTTCTTCAAACTCTCCGCTGTCACCTTTCAGTTTCCCAAACAATCGGGAGCTCAGCGCAAAACCTGGCTGATCATCCTGCAGAACCCCATCAACCCATAATTTCTTCTGATCCCACTTGCTTTCAACCCGAATACGATGTGAAGAATATTTTATTTCCCATATATCTTTCATCGTAACGCCTCCGTTTCATCCTGATATGGACAGTATAGCAAATAATCTGAATATTTTCTTGAATAGAATAGCCGGCTCCACTGGAACAATGGACCGGCTGGTATAAATCTCTTTTTTTATTAATATGCGATGGAATATTCGCCGTTTGCCGATACATCAATTCCGCATTTGATTTTGTTGAACCGTATCATATAAGAAATCTACAATGTGAACAGCTGTCATCTCTTCCTCGAGACCTTCATTTTGAATGCCTACCTGCATTTGCATCAAACAGCCCGGATTGGATGTCACCACGACAGCTGGCCGCAATTCTTTCACACCTTTCATCTTCGCATCAAGGATACGTTTTGCCATTTCTGGTTGAAGAATATTATAGATGCCTGCTGATCCACAGCAACTGCCAGCATCGATCAACTCTTTATATTCGAAGCCGGGTGCATCCTGAAGGAGCGTCCTTGGCTCTAAAAACACACCATTGACATTGCGAAGGTGGCACGAGTCCTGGTATGTGACGAGCGACTCTTCCGCCCCAGCCATTTCCTTCAGCCGCGCATTTAACCCCAATTTTACGAACAGTGAAGATATATCAATTGTCTTACCGGAAAAACTTGCCGCTTTTTCAGCGTATTGCGGATCCGCTGCTAAATGCTTCCCGTATTCGGACAGGAAGGCCCCGCATCCGCCAGCGTTATTAATGATGTAATCGTAGTCATCAGAATCAAACGCCTCGAGATTGGCTTTCGCATTGCGCAACCCTTTTTCCATTTCGCCGCTGTGGCCATGAAGCGCTCCGCAGCATTGCTGCTCTTTCGGAATGACAACTTCTGCACCCAGCCATTCAAGCATCTCAATCGTTTTGCGATTCGTTTCCTGAAAGAGCGTGTCCATCAAACAGCCGGAGAAGAATGCCACTTTCACAATTGGCGGTTGTAAGACAGGTTCCCGTTTTCTCTTCGACTCGATTTTCGGCAGCACCGCTTCCATTTGTTTCATAAACGGAGGAAACAAATTCAGAAATCCGATTTTGCGTGTTGCCGACTGCAATCCGGATTTTTGATAAAATTGGACCAATTTCACTCCCGCCGCCATCTTTTTCTGATCGGCAAAAACTCCATCAAATGTTGCTTTGCGCGTTGCTTTTTCAGCAAAATTCTTCGGCTTGGCATCCTGCACGGCCACTCTCGTTTCTTCGATTAAGACTCCATATTGAACGCCTGCCGGACAAGCCGGCTCACACGCCCGGCATCCAAGACACACATCAAATGCCTCTTCCACTGAACCGTCCCAGACCACGTCCCCGTCCCGCATAGCCTTCATAAGAGCAATACGACCACGGGGAGAATGCGTTTCATCCTGATTCGTCGCGAGATACGTCGGGCAGGCAGGAAGGCAAAAGCCGCAGCGCATACAATCCATCAGCAGCTCTTCATCGACATGTTCAACGAAAGACCCCTGCATTCGTTGCTGTAATTCACTGACCATTGTTGATCACCAGCCTCATCTTCGATTCCTTGGCAAAAATTTTACCGGGATTCATAATGTTCTGCGGATCGATCGCTTGCTTAATCGCTTTCATGACATGGATACCGCTTGTTCCAAGTTTCCATTCGAGGTAAGGAGCTTTCATCTCCCCAACACCGTGTTCGCCAGTAATCGTGCCGCCCAGTTCGATCGCCACATGGAAAATTTCCTCCAGTGCCTGTTCCACGCGGTGCATTTCTTCTTCATTTCTGACATCCGTCAGGCATGTCGGGTGCAAGTTCCCGTCTCCGGCATGGCCGAATGTACTGATCTGCACATCGTATTTCACTGCAATCTGTTGAATCGCCTTAACCATTTTGGCGATTTCAGAGCGCGGCACCGTAGCATCTTCCAAAATCGTCGTTGGCCGCTTTCTGGCCAAAGCAGATAATGCGGCGCGCCTTCCGGTCTTCAGAACTTCCGCCTCTTCGTCGGAAGAAGCGATCGCCGATGAAGTGGCGCCGTTTTGTTCCGCTATTTTAATCATTTGCAGGATATCCCTCTCAACCTGCTCTTCAATGCCGTCCTGCTCCATCAACAGCATCGCTTCCGCATCCCGCGGCAAGCCGATCTTCATGAAATCTTCCACTGCACCAATCGTCCCTTTGTCCATGAACTCCAATGTGACGGGAATAATTTTATGGGCGATGATCGCCGACACTGTTTCAGCCGCATCTTCCAACGAATTAAAATAGGCGATGCCCGTTTTCTTTGAAATCGGCAGGGGAATTAATTTCAGCGTAATTTCCGTGATAATTCCGAGTGTTCCTTCCGATCCGACAAACAGTGACAGCAGATCATATCCGGCCACATCCTTCGCAAGTTTACCGCCCAACGTCAACACCTCACCGTCCGGCAGAACGACGGTCATCGCTTTTACGTAATCCTTTGTCACCCCGTACTTTAATCCACGCAGGCCGCCGGAATTTTCACTGACATTTCCTCCGATTGTCGATATTTTCATCGAGCTGGGATCCGGCGGATAAAACAAGCCGTTCTTTTCGACAAAATTGCTGATGTCCTGTGTAATGACACCGGGCTGCACTGTAATCGTCAAATTCTCTTTATCCAATTCGACTATGCCGGCCATATTATTGAACAAAACGACAATGCCTCCCTGGCTTGGAACTGTCCCTGCCGCCAAATTGGTGCCGGACCCTCTGGAAACGATGGGAACCTGTGCACTTGCACAAAGCTTCACGATTTCCGCGATTTCTGCCGTGCTTCCCGGTGAAACCACCAAATCCGGTTTGGCCTGAAAATTAGCTGTCGCATCATATGAGTAAGCAAGCAATTGCGCTTGCGAATCTTTAACATTTTCTTTTCCGACTATTGAAATTATGGAGTCTTTGATCTTGCTTAACAATTTCGCCACCACCTCTAGAATACGATTTTCAATTTTCACTAATACACTTATAGTACATGCATTCGAGAAACTTTTGTGGAAAATATATAAAATTCTGTTATTTATTAAGTGATTTCCCCATTATATAAAGACAATAAAAAACAGCCCTGGCAGCAGGACTGTTCCCCTTATCTTCATTCACCTAAATCGACATTGTGATAAACTTGCTGAACATCTTCAAGATCTTCGAGAGCGTCAATCAATTTCTCGAATTGCGCCTGCGCGTCTTCCGGAAGTTCCACATCGTTCTGTGCCATCATCGTTAACTCAGCCACAGTGAAATCGGTAATTCCGGCTTCTTTGAAAGCTTCCTGCACGAGATGGAATTGATCCGCTTCTGCATACACGATGACTGCATCTTCCTCTTCTTCGACATCGCGCACATCGATATCCGCTTCCATCATCATTTCAAGCACTTCATCCCCCGTTTTCTGCCCCTCGATGCCAATGACCGCAATATGGTCGAACATATAAGCGACAGATCCACTGACGCCCATATTGCCGCCATTCTTACCAAAAGCTGCACGGACGTCCGAAACTGTCCGGTTAACATTATTCGTCAATGTATCAACAATGACCATCGAGCCATTCGGGCCGAAACCTTCGTAGCGAAGTTCATCATAGCTTTCTTCCGAACCGCCCTTGGCTTTTTCAATCGCCCGGTCAATGATCGCTTTTGGCACACTGTATGTTTTCGCACGTTCCAAGACAACTTTCAATGCCTGGTTCGAATCCGGATCCGGCTCGCCCTGTTTGGCGGCCACATAGATCTCACGACCGAATTTCGCATAGATGCGGCTTGTGTTGGCATCCTTTGAAGCTTTTTTCTCTTTGATATTATTCCACTTGCGTCCCATATTGTTTCCCACTTTCTTTCAACTTTGAATGTGAAGAACGTTCACTCCTTCTATTATATAATAAATCCAAGTGTTTATTCGAGCTATACCGCAGAAAAAGTGCGAAAAGAAAAAGCCCTGCTGAATGCAACAGAGCCCTTCAAGGTTATGTTTTATCAACCCGGTGGTATTCAGAAATCTGGGTAACCCGTACTTTTCCCGTATGCAGCTCATGATAGATTCCCCTGCTGTCGGTAAATGTAATGTATTGCTCCCGCTCACTTTGAATAAGGGCTTCCACTTTTACCTGGGATTCCTCAAAAATGAATCTGCGGATATAGTGTTCCTCATCAAAAAAATAGGTGATTTTGAATTCTTTCACGTTTAACACCCCTCTCTGGATTGCTAAGGCTGTTTCTGATAAAAGAAATTCGGTTTGACAATGTCGTTCTTGTAAGGCTTGTGGAAAATATGTGTAGTCGCCGGTGACATTGGCGGGATGAGCCATGCCCAATTGCCGGTCACTGCGCGGCCAGCCGCCTCTTCTGTCTTCTCAAAGTTCTTGAATTGCTTGGCTGCCGTGTGGTGGTCAACGATTGTCACCCCCGCTTCTGCGAACGATTCCAATACAGCTATATTCAATTCCACCAGCGCCTTATCCTTCCAAAGCGAGCGATTGGCTTTTGTGTTGAGTTCCATCAACTCTGCCACAGCCGGCAACAGATCGTAGCGATCTTCATCGGCAAGGTTGCGCGCGCCAATTTCGGTTCCCATATACCACCCATTAAACGGGGCCATCGTGTAATGGATGCCGCCAATTTCCATTTTCATATCGGAAATAATCGGCACCGCGTACCATTTGATACCCAACTCTGAAAATCCATTGATCTCCGGATGATGAAGCTCCACTTCCATAACTGCCTGTTCTGGTAATTCAAAGTATCTCGGTGCCATTCCATTTTCTTCAATAACAATCGGCAGAAGATCAAAGGCAGTCCCTTTTCCTCGCCACCCAAGCTCCATGCAATGCTTCGTAAACTCAACAGAAGCAGAATCTCCTATTATATTGCCGTTCTGTTCATAACCGGCATACCGCAGCAACTGATGGTTCCAGATGCGCAAGGCTGATTTACCGTGTTGTTCCGCCGAAAAAACGGTCAATACCGGACGAATTTTTCCGCTGTTTGTAGCAAACTCAATGTGATTGAGCAAGTCTTCAAAAGCTCCTTCTGCCGTTTTTTGATGCCGTGCGTCAAATACGGTCAGCGAATTCCAAAACAGCCGGCCGATGCAGCGGTTGTTATTGCGCCATGCCATACGTGCCCCGTGTTCGAGTTCTTCAAAACGATGTGTGTACGTTCCTGTCTCTTCCACTTCTTTTATAATGTCGTTTATTCTTATATGAATTTCTGTGTCGTCTTTTCCCAATTCAGTGTAGCAATTTTGAATAAAATAACCCGCTTCTTCAATTAATGACCGATTGGCCTGGGCAATCTTCATGAAATCACTCCTTCTCCCAACATGATAGCATTTTCCAATTGCCTCAGCCGCTTCCTTTGTGTCGACTCTATGATTTTCAGGACAGGTGCAGTACACTTGAAAAAAGCCTTTTGGGAGTTGACTTGAAATGATTAACACAATAATTTTTGACTTGGACGATACCTTGCTGTGGGACAATAAAAGCGTAGCTGTCTCGTTACGTGAGACTTGTTCCTATGCTGAAGAAAAATGCGGTGTGAGCGCCTCCCTTCTGGAACAAGCGATTCGTTCGGAAGCTCCGGCCAGCTACATCGAAACAGGCGTATACGACTTTACCCAATCCATCGGCATCAACCCCTTTGAAGGGCTATGGGGGGATTTTGACGACGCAGGCGAAAAATTTCAAGCGATGAAAATGGTGATTCCGGGATACCGGCACACCGCCTGGACGCGGTCCCTGAAAAAATCAGGGGTAGATGACAACACCCTGGCAAGAGAGCTCAGCGAATATTTTCCTCGAATGCGCAGGAAAAATGCGTTCGTTTATGACGACACCTTCCAGGTGCTCGAGCAACTCAAAAAGAGCTACCAGCTGGTGCTGCTGACAAATGGCTCCCCAAGTCTTCAGCAGACAAAATTGGAAATGACACCCGAAATTGCACCTTATTTTGATGACATCGTTGTGTCAGGAGCCTTTGGCATCGGCAAGCCGGATCCTTCCATTTTTGAATTCGCGTTGTCTAAAACCGGCAGTTCAAAAGCGGAAGCCTTGATGGTCGGCGATAATCTCATGACCGATATCCTCGGAGCCAACCGAGCCGGCATAAAATCCGTCTGGCTGAACCGTGAGAACAAACCCTCACACGAAGCCATTTTTCCCGATTTTGAAATCCACGACCTTCAAGAATTGGTGCCGCTCTTGAAAGAGCTGTAAGGGGATTTGCGCCATTTCCCTATAAATCCACCGCGATCACTTGATCGATCTCTTCCAATCCTTCCAACTGGCGGAGGCTTTCCCTTTCGGCGGGCTTGTCAATCGACAACATCATGATGGCAGCGCCGCCTTCCGCTGTTCGTCCAACCTGCATCGTCGCTATATTCACTTCCTCTTGCCCGAGCAAGGTGCCTACACGGCCAATCACTCCCGGCCGGTCGTGGTGGCGGACGTATAATAGATGGCCTTCCGGTATTACGTCCACAATATAATCATCCACTTTGACGATGCGTGCGCCCTGGCCATTTAATAAGGTGCCCGCTGTTTTCCGCTTGCCGGTGTTTGTCTGGATTTCTACAGAAATCAAATTGGTAAAGCCACCCGACGCAGCGGATTTGATTTCATTAACCGTAATGCCTTTCTGATGAGCAAGAAACATGGCGTTGACGTCGTTTACCCGGTTCCCCAAATGGCGTTTCAGAAGCCCTTTGAGAATATTGCGTGTCAGCGGCCCGACTTCGGAATCAGCCAATTCCCCGGAATATCCAATATTCACGACAGTTGCCGCGGTGTCTGACAGCTGGGATAGAAATGCACCCAAGCGTTCCGACAGATCAAAATACGGCTCAATTTTCCGCATAATTTCCTTTGGCACAGAAGGGAGATTCACGGAATTTTGGACAACCCCGGTGGTGAAATAGCTGAGCACATCATGGCTCACATCAATTGCTACGTTTTCCTGGGCTTCAAAAGTGCTGGCACCGAGATGTGGCGTTGCGACAACTTCCGGCAAATCGAGCAGCCGAAAATCCACTACCGGTTCCTGTTCGAAGACATCGAGTGCGGCGCCTGCCACTTTGCCTGCTTTAATCGAATCAAATAAGGCTTCTTCATCAATTATGCCGCCTCTCGCACAATTGATAATCTGCACGCCCGGCTTCATCAGCGTAAAAGCTTTTGCATCTATCAAATGGCGTGTTTCCTTCAGCAGCGGCGTATGGACGGTAATAAAATCCGCCGCCTTCAATACTTCTTCCACCGTGCCGAAACCGATGCCGAGTTCGGCTGCTCTCTCTGCCGTCAGATACGGATCATATGCAAGGATGTTCATTCTTTGCCCTTTCGCGCGAGCTGCCACTTCCGCTCCAATGCGCCCCAATCCAACAACGCCAAGCGTTTTCCCTTTCAGTTCAACACCCGTGAACGACTTCCGGTCCCATTGCCGGTTGCGCAGCGCGGCAGCGGCCTGGGGAATTTTACGGGCCATCGCCATCAGCATTGCCATCGTATGTTCCGCAGCTGAATTCGTATTGCCATCCGGAGCATTGACCACAATAATCCCTTTTTCAGTCGCCGCCTCCAAATCGATGTTATCCACTCCAACCCCTGCACGGCCTATAATCTTTAAACGATCCGCTTTTTCCAGCAACTCCCGTGTCACCTGCGTTTTGCTGCGCACGAGCAGTGCATCAAACCCTGCAATTTTGTCAGCCAGCTCTTGCGGATCCAATTCTGTATCAAATACTACCTCGATGCCCGGTGCATTGCGGAGTGGAAAAACACCTTCTTCACTAAGTGGATCACTGACTAATATTCTATAATCCTTCATAAGCTCGTCCTCCGTTCAAGTATTCTTGTTGGGCTGCGCCAACGCCCCTGCCAAGTTGAATCCCTTTTCCTGTCTTTGCAATGCCGATTTCAATAGCCGCTATCGCCTGCAGCAAATCCGCCGGCGAACAATATCCCATATGCCCAATTCGGAAAATCTTTTTCGCCAGAATCTTCTGGCCCCCTGCCACTTCCATTGCGAATTCTTTTTTCAGGATCTTTCGAAGCTCCTCTGCATCAAAATCGCCGGGCTTGATTGCCGTCACTGTAGGAGAAGCATCTTCGTCTGCTGTCAAAAGGGGGATGCCAAGTTCCTTAAATGCTGCTCTTGTCATCTTCATCATCAGCAGATGCCTTGCATAAACGTTTTCCAAACCTTCTTCCTCAATCAGCTCAAGTGCTTTTTGCAAGCCGAATAGCAGGGAGAGGGCCGGCGTATAAGGCGTAGAGTTTTTTTGGAGTTCATCCCGGTGCTTTATCAAATCCAGATAAAACCGGGGCTGGCGGTTCGTTTCGATTTTCGACCAGGCACGTTCACTCACCCCGATAAAGGCCAGACCAGCCGGAAGCATGAACGCTTTTTGCGAGCCGCTTACCACGATATCCAATTCCCACTCATCCATCTTCGTTGCCACTCCGCCAATACAGGAAACGCCGTCCACAATGACCAGGGCTTCTGAATGCTGTCGAATTTCCGCGGCCAATTCCTTAACCGGATTCAATACACCGGTGGACGTTTCACAATAAGTCATGAACACCGCTTTTATTCCCTTATGCGCCTTCAGAATATCTGATATCTCTGATGGTCTTGCAGCTTTCCCCCATTCTGTTTCAATGATATGCGCAACAATATTATAAGCTCTGCAAATATCCGCAAACCGTTCACCAAATGCACCGGTGACGATGACCAGCACTTCTTCTCCCGCTGCCACTGCATTGATGACAGCGGCCTCCAGACCGGCGGTGCCGCTTGCTGTTAGGATCAACACTTCCTGTTGTGTGCCAAAAACCCGTTTCAATTTTGGCCGGATATCCGCGAGCAGTTCTGAAGTGCTTTCCCCTCGGTGGCCAATCATCGGCTGCGCCATAGCCCGGTTGACGCTTGGTGGAATCGGGCTCGGTCCGGGAATCCGTAAAATTTGCTGATCTGCTAACATAAAATCTCCCTCTTCCTGTTTTAATTTCGCAACTTTAGAAGAAATAAAAAAAGGCCCTTCCCTCCTCACATATAAATGCAAGGGGCGAAGAGCCTTCGTTCGCGGTACCACCCTAATTCACTGCAGAATTGCAGCCTCATTGGTTCACATGCTTAACGCGCACGAAACGGAAGAACCTACTTTGTTTCGGTCCATCTATTCAGGAGTGCTGATTAGGAGGAAACCGCTGATTCTCACCACGCATCAGCTCTCTGAAGATTCCCTTGTCCGCATCTTATCTCCATCAAAATAATTATCTGTATTGGAATTCTCTTCATCATATACACCCTAAAAATAAATGTCAATAAAATCTTATAATTCAGATATTTTAGGGAGCGCTTACATTCTCCTCAAACGCTTGCTTCTGTATGCTTCAAGGATTTCGATTATTTATTTTTCAAGACAATGAAAAAACCGTCCCTCCGAAGAGGAACGGCCGTTATTTTGCTTATGCCAATCCGAAATCGTTAACCAATGCAGCAAGTCCGCCTTGGTAACCACTGCCGATTGCATTGAATTTCCATTCAGCGCCGTGGCGATATAATTCGCCAACCACTACTGCAGTTTCGATGGAGAAATCTTCACCAAGGTCATAGTGCAGAATTTCTTCGTTGCTGTTTTCGTTCAGGATGCGGATAAATGCATTGGACACCTGGCCGAAGTTTTGGCCACGGCCTTCTGCGTCATGGATCGTTACTGTAAATACCACTTTGTGAAGATCTGCCGGCACATTTGGCAAGTCAACAATCACTTGCTCATCGTCCCCTTCACCTTCGCCCGTCAGGTTATCGCCTGTATGAGTAACAGAGCCGTTGCCTCCGACAAGGTTATTGTAGAAAATAAAATCTTCCGGCCCGCGGGATTTACCATTTTCTGCTACAAGAAAAACAGATGCGTCAAGGTCAAAATCTCCGCCGCCGCTGTATTTATTGGTATCCCAGCCCAAGCCTACCCGTATTTTTGTAAGTCCTGGATTTGTTTTAGTTAAGTCGATCTTCTGGCCTTTTGTCAGGTTGATTGTTGACATTAATAATCTCCTCCAATAATTTTATTTTCTTTGGGTATCTTCGTATTTCTTCTGCAATTCTTCGATGCGCAGTCGACCTTCTTCCCGCATTTTGCGGTTTTCGTCTTCAATAGCACGCGTATCATTCATGCCCTGCATAATAGTCTCCCACGTTTGCTCGATCGTTTCAATTTTGATGCTCGGCTGGCCGGACATCCGTGCGATATCAACCGACTGGCGGGAGATGTCATTGGCATTATTCAAGAGCATTTCATTGGTGCGCCGGTCAAGTTCGCTCATTGACTCAGCAACCAGATTTTGGCGCTTGGCTGCAATCGCGTTGATCAATCCCGTTTTAAAAATTGGAATCGTCGTTACGAACGCTGAGTTGATTTTACCGATAAGCTTCGTATTCCCGCGCTGCAGCATACGGATTTGCGGTGCCGCCTGATAAGAAACCTGTTTTGCCATTTCAAGGTCATAAACACGCTGTTCCAGCAGTTCAATGGCGTTCTGCAACGAGTTCAATTCCATCATTGCCATCTGATCGCCGGTTTCCGCTTTTTTGCGGACGTCGGGTTCTATTGCTTTCAGTTCCTCGACTTTGATATCGCCTGCTGCGATGTATTTCTCCAATTCCATGAAGTATTGGAAATTCTGCTTGTAAAGGTCTTCCAATGTCGTCGTGGATTTTTTCATTTCCGATTCGTATTTGGTGATTTCAACATACACTTTATCAATTTCTGTACCCATCGTCTGGTATTTATTGAAAAGCTGTTCAATCATTTTATTGCCTTTATTGAAGATTTTGTTCAGGAAGCCTTTTTTCTCCACAAAATCTTTTTTATCGAACTTATCCATGATTTTACCGAGTTGCTTCAAAAGCTCACTGGATTCTTCCATGCTGTTAGCCTGAACAGAATTCAAAACTTTCCCTGTAAACGCGGAAATCTCATTTGCGGGCTCACGGCCGAATTCCAGCAATGCAATCTGGTTTTTTGCGTCGATTTTCGATGCCAATTGCAATACTTCCGGGTCTTTTTTCAATTGCACTTTCAATTGATTTTCGTCTTTCATGACGAGTTCCTGCTGTTCAATCTGATCTGGCATAGTATTCATCATTACCCCTCCTTTTTATTAGATCCATCTTCCAAGGAACTTCCGAACAACGGACGGCTCCTGAAACGGTTCGTTGAAACTGCGTTCATCCAGCCAATGCACATCAAAGGATTCTGTATCGACCCATCGCTCGATATCCTGATGCCCCTGTGGATTGATGATGATATTATCAAGGCCAAAGCTGTGAGTCAATGCAATG
Source organism: Planococcus daihaiensis (assembly GCF_049262615.1). Classification (GTDB taxonomy): domain Bacteria; phylum Bacillota; class Bacilli; order Bacillales_A; family Planococcaceae; genus Planococcus. The sequence goes on from NZ_CP175504.1 coordinate 1,049,851, forward strand.
GCATTGGCATCCGCACGGCTCAGCTCCCCGTCCTTCTCTTCATTATAGAACAATAAAGTCGGCACAAACTGCGGATAATCAAATAATTGAATCAATTGGATGACGACGTCGGGCAGAGCCATCGACTGGGAGAAAGCATACAGCTGCAGATCTTCGAACGATTCACCGCTCTGCGGCAATAGGATCGGTTTCTCCACATGCCTTGCAATTGCTGCACCAATCGCCGTTTGAACCCCATCCGGCAGCTTGCTGTAGCGCCACCAATTCGCTTGTTTCATCTTTTCGGGATCCAATTTACCGGTGTTGTCGAGTGCGGCCCGGTAATGGAATTGCTGGTTGCCTTTGCGCTCTTCGATAAAAGGAAAGCTGCGCACCAATTTCGTGTCTTCGCGTTCCGTCAGTTTATGGACATTGTCCCAGAACCGTCTCCGATCCTTTTCGATGCCCATCACTTTTGCAAAAACGACCGGGATATGGACAATCCCTCGCTCCACCAGGAATGACGGCCGTACCATAGCCCGTTCTTTCGCCAGCATAAACGCTTCATCGATGGTCGTTTTTAAGCGAATCGAATGCGTAACATAAGATTTAAACTGAAACGGCTTGTAAAGGCCCGAATCGTCATGATGCAGCAAGCGATCCACTTCCTGGGTTGCACGGTACGCCACTGTTCCCACACGCTTCGGCTTTTCTTCCGGAAAAAGCGGCGGCTTGTCGGCCGTTACTTGAAAACTATGGCTGTGAAGACCCTCTTCACCCGCCAATTTTCCGAACCATTTTTCTCCGATCGGATCATAGACGATAATATGGAAACCATAGGCAGCTGCCAGCTTCAGAAACCATTTTTCACTTTCTGAAGAATCGCCATACCACAGAAATCCGGGCAAGCCTTTTTCAAGATTCAATTGGAGCAGCTCCGGCTCGATGTGGTTAAAATTCCATTTTACTAGGTCCGTCGCTACTCTCCTGAAGGATGACTGAACCGTGCTGCCGCCGGACTGCTCTTGATAGGCTTTCAGCACGTCGATCATGACAATTCGGAGGCGGCGGTTCAAATCGGCATCTTTCAATCGCGGCAAGAGCCCTTTGCCATCCAGGAATGCGACAATTCGGCTTGCCGATAAGCCGTTTTCTTTTTTATTCATTTCAAATAGATCTTGAAGCGCTTTCAGCCGGTCCTGTTCAATATGCTTGTTCATCTTACCTGAAAGACGAATCAGCCGGCCTTCCGCTTGCTCCATTGTTTCATAAATGGAAGCAAAATAATCATCCTCATCCAGCGGAATTCCGGTAAATTCACCGAGAAGCTGCGGATAGGTGATGGATTCTTCTTCCACTTTCGTTTCTGGATGTTTGATGAGTGGCTTATTCAGCCATTCACCAATTTTTTCCGGATCCCACGTATCGACACGGACCGGATGCAATTGAACCATGGGTATCCCCCCTTGCTATTTGCTTTGCATGGAAAGATCCGCGACTTTCGCCAATATTTCCTCGCCAGCTTTTATCCCTTGTTCGGCGGTTACAACAATATGTCCAGAAACCTCAGTATCGGCTCGGACAGCCTCGCCATGAGCCGCAAGCAATCCGGCATCTGCGCTTTCCAGCAAATCGAGGTCGAGCAAGGAATCCCCGGCGGCAATCACATAATCCGCCTTGATGCGATCTCGCACATATTCCATCGCTGCCGCTTTTGTAATACTTTCAGGCATAAAATAAAGCTTCCTGCCCTGCAGCGACATCCCCCATCCGATTTCCCGGAAAATTTTTGTGTAGAATCCGATTTTTTCCTCTGGAAACTGTTTACGGTCAACAATCAGGTAAACAAACCAGTCTTCCGCCTGTCTGACGCGCAACACCCAGTCTTCATCGAAATACTGCTGGATGACAGGCAATAATTCTTCGATGACCGTCTTTTCATCAACACAGCGGCGGCGAATATCCGTCGACCATTCCACAATGGGTTCGCCGTTTTCAAGGATGACGGCGCCATTCGAAATAATCGCGAATTGCGGGGGTTCATTGCCTTCATAAATGCCCGTCACCCGCTCATATTGCTCACGCGTTCTCGTCGTCACCGGCACAAAAACAGTGTCCGGTTCCAACTCCCATAACGCAGATTGGCTTTGTTCAGTCATAAAGGACTGCGGCTTGCCTTCAAAACGTTCGACTTCGATCAATTCTTCCGGTTTCACTTCACTGCCCATGGAATTCCGTGAATAGATCAAGGTCTGGTCAAGGTCACTTGCAAATAGGATCGTCATAGTTCTTTCCCCGATTTGATCAACCCGATTGACCGGTAAAATAAATCCGGCACCACTTCGACCGGCACGTCTTTTTCTTCAGCGAGAATTAAAATATGCTTCACATCCGGATGCGCCGCATCTCTGACCAGCACTTTCCACGGATTTCTCCGAAGCAATACACGCGTAGTTTCGCCGACTCCCGGTTTTATCAAATGGTAATCGGTTTCGCTGTACATGCTGCGGCCGATCTCTTCAACTTCTGTCATGCCTGCCCAAGTGCGCTCGGCGGTGACCGGTGTGCTGTAAGCTTTCTCTTCTGAAGCTTTGCTTGTTTCGTTAAAACAGTCTGTCACCTGATCCACAAAATTATTGGAAAGATCTTCTTCTATTAAATCACCATAAAATTTCGCTCCGTGGTAATCGTCCGCTCCGATAAAACGGTCGTTCAGAATTGTGCGGCTCACGAGACCCGACACAGTGGAATTCAGGCAAGCGCTTGGAATCAGGAAATCTTCCCGCGTACCGAACAGCACGGCACAGGCTCCCGGATCTGCCAGCACGGCCATATCATCTTTCAGGTCCGTTTCATACTTACTATTGAAAAACTCGAGCGATTTCGTCAGCTCTTTTTGAATGGCCCCTTTTCCAGTCCAGCCGTCGATAAATTGGATCCGGCTGCCAGGGTGGGCGTTTCGTATCGTTTGGATCGCTTTTTCATCTATGCCTTTGTCCCGCAGAATCGACACGCTGTAATGCGGCCAATTCATATTGAGCATCTTCTCAGCGTAACGCTTGATCAAGATGCCGATGGGACTGCCGGCGCGAGCCAGTGACACCAATACGAGATTGTCGGTTCCGGCATTCAATTGGATTCTTCTCGCCACGACTCCGACCAGATGGCTCAATTGCTCCTTCGTCTGTTCGACCGACTGGTGATAGAGTTTTGTGTATTCTTCAGATGGACGATATTCAACAGGCAGCCGCTCAGCATAATGTCCGCCTGTCTGCACAGCTTGCTCACGTTCTTCCAGTGAGCTTTCTTCAAATTCGTCTGTGACATCCTTCAATAAAAATGTGATATCTTCATCCGGATAGCTTGTTTTCACTAAACCAGCAGTAATCATCAGGCCACCCCTTTATAATTTGTCTGTCAATGCGAGCCATTCGACTGGAGCTTTTTTCTCCAGATACGCAACTAAAGGCTGCCAGCTCGCTTCATCGACAACCGACTCCGCTAACAGGTAAATTCGATCAACATCCACATTACTTATATTATATAGGAATTGATTGATATCCTCAGCATCCGGCAATTTAAAGTGCGCTTTTTCCTTGATTGGGTACCCTTTTTCATCAGCTGCGTAAATGGGGCTTCTTGTGGTCGTTTGCACTAAAGCGTTGCCGCCAAGCGCCAAAGCGAATCGGAGTGGCAGATACATATTTTCCCCAATGCCGATGACCAGCGATTTCTCACTGTGCGTCACACTTCCAGCCGTTTTTACAGCCCATTCTTCGATTTCCGAGTGTTTGCTGCTTGTCAGACCGAATCGGCCGGTAAACGGAAGGTAGCGCTGGCCGCTGGCAGACTGCAAGTCAATCGCCTCAATTTCCGCTGATCGGCTCGGGACCTTATTTCCAGAGCTCTCTAACCAGGGCACTTCCTCTTCTTCGGGGGATTCACTGTGGTTCAAATCGAATTCACCGGCAAGCAATGCTAAAACATCAATGTTTAACTGATGTGCCTCAGCCATCTCTTCGAGTTTCTGCTTTTGACTGTCACTCCGCCAATCCAGAATGGAGAGGGATATGTAATTTTTGCCCGGGAATTGTGCATTCAGAGCGTCGATTAAGTTCAACAAAGTATTGCCCGTCGAAATTTCATCATCGATCAAAACGATTGTTTCCGCAGCTTCCAGCATTCCAGCAGGAGCAAAAACTTTGTGGGAAGTAGCATGAGAATGCTCTTCTTCAAACACGAAAGCAGGGGATGCGCCGATAATTTCTTCCCTTGTCGTATGAATATAGGCTGCTTCATCGAAATGATGGAAAACCGCATGGCCAAGGCCTGTTGCGGTTTCTGCCATGCCGATAAAAACAGTGCGCTGCGGTAAAGCTGTTTTATACGCAAGGGATGCCCGGCTGGTTTCGGGGCAGGCTTTTCCGGATCGGATCATTTCAACAATTTGCTTGTTTTGCGGAATTGGTGAAAGACCGGATTCTTCCATTAATAAGGAAGCAAGCAAACTGCCGGTGCCGAGCGCAAGTGCCGGATGAACCGCCAAATGCTTGGCAATCAGCTTGCTGACAAACAGAAACTGCCTTTTTTTATTCACGCGCAGCGCCATGGAAAATAAGGATTCCATTGGCAAATCTCCGTAACTGGATTTTGCAGAAACTTCTATATCCATTTTTTCCCAGTATCTATACCTGGTTTGCAAATTGTTTCGCTCGCAAATGATTGAGGACATCGATTGGTTTGTAATGTTCATTCAGCACCCCGTATATTTCCGCTTGAGCAGCCACTTTTTTCGCCCAGCTCAGGTGCGGTTTTACTTCATTCATTTTATTGCGCTGCGGACTTTGGAGAATTCCATTAAAAGTGCCGCTCTTCGCCAAGATGAGCATGGCATCTTCATAGGTTTCATGCGAAATGATATGCCCCGCATTCACAATCGCTATTTGGGAAGGATGGATACAAGTCTTCCCTTTAAAGCCATTCAGAACATCCAATTGCACTTCTTCCCATAGGACCTTTTCTGGTTTTGATGTCAGCCAGCCGTCCGTCTCGGATGTAAAGTACTCATAAACAGGCCCCGAAACAATAAATCCATCTTCGGCTTTTGTAAATTTATTCAGTATCGAAATCAGGCAATCCCTGATCAGATGCACGTCATAAATTGTCCGCTCCACCGGGCGTCTTAAGCCATAAAGACTGGAGAAATCGGTAGCTCCAACTCGTATCGTTAGAATCCTGTCTTTTTCTTTGCGTAATTTACTGTAAATTTCCAATAACGCCTGCTCACGTGTTTCGGCAAATAAAACTTCTTCCGTTTCCAGAAGCGGCAATGCATATAACATTCTGCCTGCACTTTCACTGGCACGGTCAAGAGCTGAGAAAAAAGGTTCCAAATCGGCAGCCTGTACTTTAGGCAGTACGATGCCAGTCAGCACACCCAGTGCGCTGCCGGCCAAATGTGTCAGCTTATCCAATTGAGCAGAATTACGGATGCGCAAAAACAGCAACGGACTCTCTTTGGCATCGGAAACGGAAGCCCCTTCCAGCTCTTTCAGTTGTGAAATGACATTTGCTTCAGCCGACTCCAATTCCGTGTCCGCCACTGCGTCTTCCAGGCAAACCATCAAAGTTGCCAAGCCGGCGAATGTGTCCCGCCGATAACTACCGGCTATAATCTTAGCTGCGAAATCAGGTCTTGAGCCAGGTGTATAGAGTGCAGCACCCAACGCCAGCCCAAGCATTTCCCGTTCCGTATCTCGATTAAATTCTGCCGGGGGATATTTGAAAAGTGTTTTTAACTCAGAATCATTCAAAGCGTTGAAATGTCTCAATATGAATTCCTCCCGGCACAATTAAATTAAAGCTTTATATATATAAGTTGAAAAGACGATGTATACGATTTCCCATCTGAATCGAGAAAAAAGCAAGGAGCCCAGCCCCTTGCTTTTTCAACTTACCGGATCAGCTGTCGAGTCCGAAATCCTTGACCAGCGATCCGAGGCCGCCTTGATAGCCGCTGCCGATGGCATTGAATTTCCATTCGTTGCCGTGGCGATATAATTCACCCACAACGATAGCTGTTTCAATGGAGAAGTCTTCACCCAAGTCATAGCGGATCAATTCTTCATTTGTATTTTCATTAACGATCCGTACATAGGAATTATTGACCTGTCCGAAATTTTGAGCTCTCGCTTCCCCGTCGTGGATCGTAATTGCAAAACTCACTTTTTCGATGGAAGAAGGTATGGCAGAAAGATCAACTTTCACCTGCTCGTCATCGCCTTCTCCTTCACCTGTACGGTTATCGCCTGTATGTTCCACAGCACCGCCGGCACCTTTTGTATTATTATAGAAGACAAAATCAGCTTCTGATGCGGCTTTGCCATTGGCATCCAGCAGGAATACCGATGAATCAAGGTCGAAATCCTGGCCGCCGTCGTATTTATTCGTATCCCAACCCAGTCCAACGACTACTTTGGACAAGCCCGGATTGCTTTTTGTCAAATCGACTTTTTGTCCTTTAGATAAATTTATTGCCATCTATAAACACTCCTTAAGCGTATTTATTGGCGATTGAACCAATATCAGAATCTGTCGTGCTTTCTCCTACAGCTGAGAATTTCCATTCATTGTCCTGGCGATATAATTCTCCCGCAATCAATGAAGTTTTGCCTGCATAATTTTCAGTCAGATTATAATGGATCAATTCTTCTTTAGTCTGATTGTCGACCAGGCGGATAAATGCGTTTTCAATCATGCCAAAATCCTGTTTTTTCTGTTTAGCGTTGTAAATGTTGACCACAAAAATTAAACGGTCAATTGATGGAGAAATTCGCTTAAGGTCGATATTGATCGTTTCATCGTCCCCTTCGCCTTCTCCCGTCAGGTTATCGCCGGTATGGACAACACTGCCGTCGCGGCTTTGTTTATTGCCGAAATAGATCAGGTTTTCTTTCCCTGCAAGTTTGCCGTTTTCATCAAGCATGATGACAGATGCGTCACAGTCGATGTCAGAACCACCGCCGCCACCGCCAAGCAATGCGCTTAGGAATCCGCCGCTTTTCTTTGTTTCCACCGGATCCCACCCAAGTCCGACCATGATGCTTGATAGAGAAGAACGTCCTTTTGTCAAATCGATCTTTTGGCCTTTTACTAAATTGATACCCACTCTTAACACTCTCCATTCGTTTTTATGTATTCTATAGTCAATACTATTTGTATATGCGGAAAATTTCAATTCTAAGGGTTGAGCCGCTTGCTATAGAAGGGCCTGCTCCCCAACCTTAAACCTAGCATTTCCCAATTTCTGTGTCAATCAGTTTAAGCGGAATTTTCTGAAAAATGGTATTTCTTTTCATTTTTCCGCCGTTCTTTATAGTATACGGACAAGATTCCATAAAGTTTCACACAACATCCACATTGTATAGTTCAAAAGATGTTTAATCTTCAAAATAGCGTTCCCGGTTACACATAATTTCTCTGCATTTCGGGTATACATCGCAAGGGGATATTTTTCATACATTAATACAGAGGAGAGTTCAAACATGAAGTTGATCTCGGTTATGGTTCCAGCTTACAACGAAGAAGAAAATATCTCTTCCATCCATGAAAAGTTGGTACAGGAACTCGAAGCAGTTCCTTATAGATATGAAATATTATTTATCAACGACGGCAGCCGGGACGGCACATTGGGAGAAATCCTGAAACTTGCCGAGCAATTCAATTATGTGAAGTATATTTCCTTCACACGAAATTTTGGCAAGGAAGCAGCCATTCTTGCAGGACTGAAAAGAGTCAAAGGAGATGCGGCCATTCTGATGGACAGCGATCTTCAGCATCCGCCGACACTCATTTCCGAAATGCTCGATGGATATGAGGCCGGTTTCCATCAGGTAGTGGCCAAACGAACCCGGACCGGTGATCCCAAAGTACGCACTTTCCTGTCCGGTTTATATTACAAACTGATCAACTCGATTACCGACATCGACCTGGCTGATGGCGAAGGCGATTTTCGGCTGATGAGCAGAAAAGCGATCGACTCCCTTTTACTGCTCAGTGAAAACAACCGATTTTCGAAAGGCTTGTATTCCTGGATCGGATTGAGCAAAAAGACCATTTGTTATGAAAATGTTCTCCGTGAAGGCGGCTCGTCCAAATGGTCCTTCTCCAGCCTCGTCAACTACGGCATCGATGGCATCATTTCGTTTAATACGAAACCGCTGCGGATTTGTTTCTATACAGGTTTTATCGTTCTGCTCCTTTCGCTGGCGTATATTGCATTTACCTTATACCAGATTTCACAGAGAGGCGTTACCGCTCCGGGTTACTTCACTACGATTACGGCCATTCTGGTTCTCGGCGGAATTCAGCTGATCAGCCTCGGTGTGATCGGGGAGTACATCGGACGCATTTATAATGAAACAAAACGCCGGCCAAATTTCCTGGTGGAACTCAGCAATGTGGATGAATACGATGAGTCTTAAATCGTTGAATACAGAATTTACACGTTTTCTATTTGTCGGTGTCATCAATACCCTGAGTTATTATTCGATTTACCTGATCCTCCATAATTTGTTTTCATTGCCATACATGATTGCTCATCTTGTCGGCTTTCTCATCAGCCTGAATGTGTCGTTTTTCCTGAACACTTACGTAACGTACAGGGTGAAACCCACTATCAAGAAATACCTGTTTTTCCCTTTGACCCAAGTGGTCAATATGACGGTCTCGACGATCCTGATTTTTATATTTGTCGAGTACCTGAAATTAAACAGTAACATCGCGCCTTTTGCCGCGGTGATTTTTACAGTGCCCATTACTTTCGTCGTTTCCAGCAAAATTATGAAAGACCCCGTGAGGCAGAAATAAGTTAAAAGTCGGTGAATTCATGTTAAAAAAACATCCATATTGGTGGCTCCTGGCGGTCAGTTTTACGCTTGCGATTCTTGCACACGGAGTCTTCCTTTATCAATGGACACAAGGACAGTACATGACAGGCATCAATGACGGCCTGTCCCAAATGATGCCATTCAAGCATCTTCTGTATGAACAATATACGAACGGGGAATTTTTCTATTCCTTCGATTTCGGGTTGGGTGCCGGCACGTTCAGCGAGCTGGCTTATTATTTTTCAACGTCCATCGTGTTTCTGGTGACTATACCTTTTGTCTGGTTATTGGAAACGACCGGGCTAATTGATGTGCCCGACGTCCTGTTCTGGGCCAACGCCGCGGTTTTCATCAGCGTTATCCGCATGAGCCTGGTGCTGTTCATCACGGCCCGTGTCTTTATCTATATGAAACTTCCTTATTGGCCTTCATTGTTCGGAGCTTCTGTTTATGCGATATCTGGAATGTTCTTGCGCCACACGGTTTACTGGGAGTTTTTTGCGGATGCATTTTTATGGTTCCCTTTGCTTGTGCTCGGCATCGAAAAAATTCTGAGGGAACAAAAGCCAGGCTGGTTCCTGCTGGCGGTGTCCATTTCATTTTTCGATAATTTCTATTTTGCCTATATCAACTTCCTGCTGGCCGGCATCTATCTCCTGTTCCGGCTGTTCATCCCGCTGACGGACGCCGAAGGAGAGAGAAAGAAAAAGCTGCTGACGTTCCTGACAGCGGGAATCGTCGGTTTTGGTGTGGGCGCAGTAGGATTCATACCGGCAGTTTATGCCTATCTGAATAATCATCGTCCCCCTTTTCAGCAGGACATCCCAATTTTCGAACCTATTGACAACATTCTTTTTTCAAGCCGCTACATTATTTTGCCGGCGCTTTTTGTGCTGTTTCTCTTCACTTTCCGTTTTTACCGCAATAAAACCTTCCGCCTTTTCGCTTTAATAGGAATTGCCAGCGTGCTTATGCATTTGAGTCCGCTGGTCAGCAGCGCCTTTAACGGATTTTCCGCACCGCAATACCGCTGGGAATATTTTATTTCCTTTGCAGCCGGCGGCGCGATTGCCAGCGGGTTGGGAATGCTTGCCAAGATTCCCCGCCGCAGCTTGCTCATTGCTGCCGCACTCACTGTTTCCTTCTATACCATTTCTGCGCTCCTGGATCCCGCTTTCGAATTCGACTGGATTGAATCTGGCATTGTGATCGGCGGATTGCTGGCAACACTCGCTGCCGTTTGGGCAGCCGTTCATTTCCGGGAAGCTATTGGAATTAAAATTGTAGGCAGTGTTTTATTGGCGTGGCTGATTGTCTTCGCAAATTTCTACCAATCCGAAAAGATTCTGGAGATGGGCAGTGTCTGGGAGGTCAATAAAGAACTGATTACCGGTGAAGACTACGACGATCCTGAAATCCGCAGCTTGCTGGAACAAATCCACGCCCTCGAAAACGACGAGATGTACCGGATCGAATGGATGCAGGGTGTCCGCAATAATACACCGATCGTCCAGGATTTTCAGGGCCTTAGTTCATATTCAAGTATATTGAATGAGAATCTCCTGTATTTTTATTTGTATGATTTGGAAATAGATATGCAGCGTGAAAGTGTCAGCCGCTATGCGACGCTCGGCAATCGTGCGAATCTCTTCAGCCTGGTGCGCGGAAAATATATTATCCGCCCTGCCGAAGACACCAACATTCCATATGGTTTTAACGAGATTCTTGTTTCTGAAAATTACCGGGTTTACGAAAATGAAAATCTGCTTCCTTTCGCGCGAGGAGCAACAGATGTCTACCAGGAAGACAAATTGACCATGCACCCTCCCCTTGTCCGGGAACACGCAATGCTTAACGGCATTGTGCTGGATACAGAAGAAGAAGGCAGTCCGATACAAGTGACCGGGGATATTACTTCAAAGTTCACGATCGAAGAAGAAAATGCCAGCTATGAAGACGGGGTTTTGGAAGTCTCCGCTGAAACAGGCGGCATCGATCTGGTATGGGAAGATCCCACAGACGGCCCCGGAGACCTTTACGTTTCTTTCAATCTTGTAAATACAGCGGCAGACGCAGGCTTTAATCTATCGGTCAACGACTACGTCACTTCACGAAAATCAAACGAATCCGTTTACAAAACTTATGTAGACGACCTGACACTTCGTATCCCTTCCCAGGATAGGGTCCGCATCCGCTTGCCCGAGGGGCGTTATTTTCTGACAGAGCTTCAATTGTTTGAAGAAAATTACGAACCACTGAACCGGGAAGCGGCGGAATCTTCCGGTGTAAAAGATTTGAAAATCGACGGCAGCAAAGTGGAAATTCTTTACGATAATAGTGCGGGAGATGAATATTTATCGGCCGTCATTCCGTATGAAATCGGCTGGAACGCTACGGTAAATGGCACAAAAACAGAAGTCTTGAAAGCCAATTATGCTTTTGTCGGTGTGCCGCTTGAAGAAGGTGAAAACCGTATTGTATTTACCTATCGCCCTCCGTATTTTATGCCTTCCTTAATTATAAGTATCGTCGCAGTATTCATTGGCGTATTCTGGATTTTCAGAAGAAAACGGGATAAAAAGTGACGGTGCCTGCCACGTTTAGCCCAGGGGCTATCGGGAATAGGAAAGTTATGGAATCATCTAACTCAGGAGGAGATAAAATGGCTAAAGATAAATACGAGAAAATTGATGAAGCAATCGACCCTCAGGAACAGGAACGCCAGCCGGGATTGGAAGAACGGATGGATCCCGAACCGATTTACGATGATAAAGATTATAAAGGTGCAGAAAAGCTGAAAGGCAAAACAGCATTGATCACAGGCGGTGACAGCGGCATCGGCCGCGCAGTGGCTGTCGCATTCGCAAAAGAAGGCGCCAATATTGCGATCGCCTATCTGGATGAACATGAGGATGCCGAGGAAACAGTGAAAGCTGTTGAGTCCTATGGCAGCAATTGCGTGAAATTCGCCACCGACCTCAGCAAAGTTGAAAACTGCAATCAGCTGATTGTAGATGTCATCGGGGAATTCGGCCAATTGAATGTGTTGGTCAACAACGCCGGCAAGCAATTTCCGCAGGATGATTTCCTGAACATTTCTCAGGATCAATTGATGGAAACATTTGAAACGAATATCTTTTCCATGTTTTATTTGACCCAGGCAGCAGTTCCGCATATGCAAAAAGGTGATTCAATCATTAATACTTCATCAGTAACGGCTTATCGCGGCTCACCTTCCTTGATCGATTATTCAGCAACAAAAGGAGCCATTACAGCATTCACCCGCTCCTTGTCTGAAAATCTGATCGACTCGGGCATCCGGGTCAATTCGGTCGCGCCGGGCCCGATTTGGACACCGCTGATTCCGTCAACTTTCGGGTCAGAAAAAGTTGGCGAACACGGCGGAGACACGCCGATGGAACGCCGAGGCCAGCCCTCTGAACTTGCGCCAGCTTATGTTTATTTGGCCTCCAAAGATTCCACTTATGTTACCGGCCAGGCGATTCACGTAAACGGCGGAGATTATATTAGTTCCTAATACTTCAAATGCACTCGATTGGCAGGTAGTGGACCGCCAATCGAGTGCATTTTTCATTTCCTTTACATTTTTTATCAAATAAATGCTTTATATATTAAAAAACGGGTATACAGCGAATAACCATAATCCACAACAGGAGGTTCATGAGGTGAGGTATTTAGAGGCTTTGCTGATGAAGTTTGCCATTGTCTTTTCCGTTATTTTCGTCATTTTGGGATTGGTATACGGCGTCGGAGTTTTTGAAATGTTCATCTTGAGCATCATTATTACCGTTCTTGGATTTGTTGGAGATTTGATCATCTATCCGAAGACTTCCAATAAGGTAGCAACTGCCGGAGATTTTGTTGCGGTCTTTTTAATCATTTGGCTTGGAGGAATGTGGCTGATCGAAAATCCCGATTTCTCACTGATTGTGCCTGCTCTTTCCTCAGCTGCGATTATTGCTGCCGGAGAATGGTTCTTCCATATCTATTTGACGAAACGTGTCTGGGAGCAGAGAGAAACGTCACATACCACGGAGCATGACGAACCGAGACAATTATAGCAATAAATACCCCCAGAGCCTTATGCTCCGGGGGTATTTTTCCATTTAAGACCTATCTTCTATTTCATCTTTGCCATGCTGCCGTCTGGCGTATCCTTCCCCATTTTTTAAATGGTCATCTCTTTTTGGCCGACTGTCCTCCGGATGTCCTCCGTCATAATCAGATTCGTTGCCTCCGGCATTAAATTTTCTGGTGACCGGTGTTTTATTTTCCACGTTTTGTTCCGTTCTTTCAGGATCGAGATTGCGTTTTTTCTCTTTATCAGTCATCACGATTGCCTCCTTCAATAATTTTATATGCAACCTTTCAATACCCGCATGAGAGGGAAAAAAACATGGATTATTAACATAAAAATACAAATTTGACCACTAACCCAACTTGTCACTTATAGAAGTTCATTCCTTCCGCACCTCTTTCCAATTGCACCCCGTGTTTCAGTTATGCATTGAAGGGTAAATGAAGAAATAGAGAATCCAATTGGCAAGGAGGAAACAGCATGGCAAAAGTTTTAGCCGTACTTTCAGGCGGATATACGGATGATGAAAACAATTACGTAACAGGATGGTGGGCGGAAGAATTATTCTCACCCGTCAACGAGTTGGAAAAAGAGGGACATACCGTCGGTTTGGCAACATTGCTCGGCGGCAAACCGGTAGTTGATCCGATCAGCCTGTCCGAAGATTATGATCCAGAAGGGAAATATAAGAAATTATATGAATCGGGTATCGCCGATAAAACCACACCGCTCGTCGATGTCAAAGCAAGTGATTATGACGCCATTTTCATCGTTGGCGGTCACGGCGCAATGTTTGACCTGGCACATAGTGAAGAACTTCATAATATGATCAATATCGTTTATGAACTTGGCGGCATCGTATCAGCAGTTTGCCACGGTCCCGCCCCGCTCGTCTATACGAAAACGAAGGAAGGGCGTCCGTTCCTGGAAGGTCTCGATGTGACGGGCTATCCGAACGACAAGGAACCGGAGGAAGTTCAGGGCTTGCTGCCTTTCAGTCTGGAAGATGAATTGAGCAGAATTGCCAATTACTCGAAAGCGGAAGACCAGAATCAATACGCAGTTTGGGCAAATGACCGGATTTTGACAGGACGCGACCCGCATTCTTCCCAATTGTTTGGCCGTGAATTGGCCAAAGCTTTAACAAAACGGGAACTCGATCGTGAAGAGAAGTATCGGGATTAAAACGTCCTGCCAAGGGTATATAGAAAGTAACTATTAAGAACGGGGAGGCATAAGCAGTGAATGATAAAAATCAGAATGACCCACAGGATCATAAAGATATAAATCAAAATGAACCGCAGGAACGTAAGGATTATATGAGAGACAGCACAGACAATCTGGACCGTCCTCCTGAAAGAAAAGAAGGACTCGAAGAACCGAAAGTAAAAGAGATGAACAAAATCAAAGTCGGAGTAGCCATATTTGTCGTCGTTGTGCTTATCATTCTTGTACTCGGGATTTCCTTCGATCTGTTCGGGTTGATGAACTAACGAACTTATAAACGCAAGACTTTTTCATAGAACGTAAAAAAGCTCTCCCATAGTCGGGAGAGCTTTTTACGTTCTCTATTCAGTTTACATGCCTTCTGTCAGCGTGACCTCTGCATCCATCAGTTCTGCGCCGCGATAGAATTGAACTTTCAATGTATCGCCCACGCTCGCTTTTGTATACAGATACTGGCGGAGTTCCAGAACCGAAGGAATTGCATCTCCGTTCATTTTCACAATCACATCCGCTTTCTGCAGACCGGCCGATTCAGCTCCAGAACCTTCGGCTACGGCTTCCACTACTACGCCTTCTTCCACTTCAGCCGGCAGATTCAATTCACTTTGCCGCATCGGTTCCGGAACGTTTTGCAGATCCAGGATCGATACACCCAACGCCGGTCTTTCAACTTCCCCATTTGCTTCAAGGTCTTCTATGACCGGAATGGCTGAGTTGATTGGAATCGCCAGGCCGATGCCTTCCACCGCATCCTGGGCAATCTTCATCGAATTGATACCGATCAATTGTCCCTGACTGTTGATCAAGGCGCCGCCGCTGTTCCCCGGATTGATGGCCGCATCCGTCTGCAACACCTCTGCCTGCCAGTCTTCTACACCATCTTTATTGATATCAATCGGAATTGAACGTTCGGTACCCGATATTACTCCGGTAGTCACTGAGCCCGAAAATTGCAGCCCCAGCGGATTTCCGATGGCGATGACCGGTTCTCCGGCTTTTAATACAGAAGAATCTCCGAATTCCGCAACTGCTTCAATGTCGTCTGCCGCTGTTTTTAACACCGCCAAATCAGTCCAGATATCTGTTCCCAGAACTTCCGCATCGATTTCCGTGCCGTCAGAAAGAGTGACTGTCACTTGCTCAGCCCCTTCAACGACGTGATTATTCGTCACAATAAAGGCAGAATCACCTTCTTTTTTATAGATGACACCTGAACCCGCTCCAGCCGCTTGAGGCTCACTGTCTTCGCTGCGGGAGAGTGGGCTTCGCTTGCCGCTCTGTAAATTAGTGACCCCCACCACTGACGCGGACGTTGCATCCACCACTTCCGTCACGTCTGAAGTGACGACTGACGAAACATTTTCCAGTCCGTCGACATTTTCCACTTGCTGCGGTTCTTCACCAATCCCCTGTTCGGTATCCATGAATCCTGGCAACACCACTCCTGCAAGAAGCGCCCCAGCCAAAATGCCGGAAAATCCTGAAACGAAATTCCCTTTATTGTTTTTCTTCGGTTCTGTTGAATTATAATAGCCCATTTTGAATTCCTCCTGAGTTTTGAGTTTTCATCTTTATTCGCACAACAGCGCCCGCTTACAGACAAACTGTTATGCCGTTAAATAAAGAGTATCAGGCAAATATGAACAAACTATGACCGAAGAATTAATTCTTATTGAAACTTTGAATCTGAGAAAATCGGCGACAAAAAAAAAGAGACGCAAAAGCGGCAATCGCTTTTGCGTCATTTATCATCCGGTAGCCGGACGATAAATTTTGTACCTCGGTTCTTTTCACTTTCCACCCGGATTTCTCCTCCGTGAAGCTCCACTAATTGTTTGACGATCGATAGCCCCAGCCCGAATTGGCCGCTGCCGCGCGAGACATCCGATTTGAAGAAGCGCCGCCAGATCAAATCTATTTCCTCCACATCGATGCCACTGCCCGTGTCTTCCACTTCAATGATGGTGTATCCCGGTTCCGAGGATGAGCGCAGCCGGATTTCACCATTTTCGGTAAACTGGATGCTGTTTTTCACAATATTTGTGAGGACCTGTATGATGCGGTCCATATCCACAAAAACTTGTTGGCCTTCCGGCGCGTCAATTAGAATCGTGTTGCCCTTTTCCGCAGCCAGAAATTCCATTTGCTCTTGAATGATTTCCAGCAATTCCTGTGTGTCCACTGTTTCCTTCAGCAAAGTCACCTGATTGGACCGGATCTTTTCATAATCCAGATTTTCATTGACCAGCCGCATCAGCCTTTTCGTTTCTTCACTGACAAGGCGAATGCCCCTTTCACGCTGCGCCTCTTCGATCATATCGCTGCGCAGGCCTTCAATCACACCCGCGATTGTGGTCAAAGGCGTCCTCATTTCGTGGGACACATCCGCCATGAATTGGCGTCTCCGGTTTTCGAGCCGCTCGATTTCTTCATTGGATTGCTGCAGCTTGGCCGTCATTGTATTAAAATCTTTCGCAAGATCGCCAAATTCATCATAACCGGATTCCGGCAGTTCCACATTATAATTCCCTTCACTGACCATCGCGGTTGCTTTCCGCATTCGCTGCAGCCGGCTGACATGCAGTTTCGACAACAGATAGCTCAGCAGAAGCGCTATTGCCAGCGCAGCCAGCATGGCCGTCAGCAAGGTCCGGTTCAGTTCAAAGATCATCTCGCTGGTGCCGCTGACCGGGGAAGCCAATAGCACGCCTCCTGCAAGCTGATTGCCTTCCACATAAGGCAGAGCAACAAAGGTTACGGTGTCTTCAAACCGCTCGACATCACGGTTGACGACGAGTGTTTCGCCGCGCTCGATCAGATTCCATTCATCCACCGTCAATTCTACCGGCGGAAAAGCTTCCGATATCGGATACAGGATGCGGCTTTGCTGATCAAAGACGATGAAATTTATATTTTGCGCCTGCAGTATGGAGACGTATTGTTCGAGATTGGCTGCCGGACGGGGTCCTTCCAGGTCCCTTAATATTTGATGGCCAAAATTCTCCAGCTCTTCCGCTTTATCCTGGTATGCGAAATCTTCAACATACCGGACAAACAGCAGGCTGAGGATCAGAAAAGAGATCAGCAAAATGCTGAGGTGGCTGCCCATCAATTGATAAAAATAATTAATCCGTTTGTTCTTCAAATTTATAGCCCACTCCCCAAACGGTGTGGAAACACTGGTCACCGCCGGTTATTTTTTTCCGGATCCGTTTGATGTGCACGTCAACGGTCCGTTCATCCCCGTAAAACTGATAGCCCCAAACCCGTTCCAGCAATTGTTCCCGGCTGAAAACCTGTTTGGGATGCTGCAGCAGAAACACCAGGAGGTCATATTCCTTCGGCGTCAGGTTGTCGACAACCGAACCGTCCTTCATCACTTCACGTGTAATCTTATTTACGCGAAAATGTCTGGTTTGAATTCTGTCATCTGCGGTCTCCGCTGTGTGGGATCTTCTCGTAACGGCTTTTATCCGCGCCATCAGCGTCAACGGGCTGAACGGTTTCGTCACGTAGTCGTCCGCGCCCATTTCAAAACCGATCACCTGATCCGACTCACTGTCTTTTGCCGTCAGCATAATAATCGGAACCTGATCGCCCTGCTCCCGAATCTTTCTGCAGACCGTTATGCCGTCCATACCCGGCAGCATCCAGTCCAGGATTAACAAGTCGTAGTCATTTTGCTCATATTTCCGGAGCCCTTCAATGCCATCTGAAGCAAAATCGCCAGTAATCCCTTCTTTTGAAAAGAATAATTCCAGCATCGTGCTGACGCTCGGATTATCTTCGACAACTAATATATGCATCCCAAACCTCCTCTGCCTCTATGTACTAAAGTTAAAACACCGCCACCCGTTAAGCAAGCGATAAAAAAGCCACTCAAAATTCGAGTGGCTTCATTGTCAGGCTTTTTTCGCCTTCATCTTATACTTTTCAAATAAATCGCCGATAAAATCATAATCGATGGCAATATTATTTTCATACGCATATTTCACGCCATAGCCCAATGCCACTGTCATGGCCGTGGCAACAGTACCGCCAATGACCGACCCCGCTCCGGGAATGAATTTCAGCGCCTGCCTGTAAATCGTGTGGCCTACAGTCTGCGTTGCGGTGATGACAATCATATCCCGCGCAGCTTTTTTGGTTAACGGCTGGTCGTACAATTTGGACAGCTTGATGATCAGACCTACTTGAAGAGAGGTTAGCGGCACCACATCCGACCCCGGAATCGGTGACGCCCCGATAATTCCAGCGGAAACGCCGGCGCCGACAATCCATCTTGTAGCTGCGGATGATTTTTCTTTCATGCTTTTGGCAAAAAGCAGGTCTTTACCTTTTTTTTCAAGGATCACAAGAATTTCCCGTTTCAAATCTTCCAGGTTTTCACCGGTCTTCGAGGAAATCGGAATCACTTTGTATTTATTGTTTGTGTGGCTCCTAACGAATTGGATAAGTGATGGGATATTTTCAGCTGCATCGATTTTGTTCAGGACAATCAGAATATCCTTATTATTCTTTTCGATGGCGGTGAATTTCTCCTTTTCACTGTCGGAAAAAACCGTTCCCGCAGCATTCAGGAAAAACAGCACAACATCCGACTTCTGGACGAATTCGAGTGTCTTTTTCGGATTTTCATCATTCGGATCATTCAGTCCCGGTGTATCCATAAACTTGATGTTCTCGAGTCCGTGCATATTGTACGGGTCGACACTGACCGTTTCGCCCGGCATAGGATTTGTGCTCGCGATGTCTTCGCCAATGATTTTATTCACCGTTGAGGATTTCCCTGCGTTAACCTCGCCGATCAACGAAATCAGCAAATCCTGTTCCAGCGTATCATTGACTTTTTTCATTTCATTTTCAAACATCTTATTCATCGTTTGCATAACTTCATCTTCAAATTTTTTCACCAAATCCAGTCGCCCCCTTTTAAAATATCTACCCTCATTATAATCGTTCTATCCATTACAAACTATTTTAACACTATATATGTTGAACTAATGAATTAGCATTTACAAACCGTTTCTGCGCTTTGGACTAAGCCGCGCCTTCGCTGGGAAAGTAGCTTTGATTGAAAGAGTATCTTAGATATGGAGCAAAACAGCGAAGACGCCATGGGGAGCAGAAACGGAGTTGGCTTTCCAACTTCGTTTCGACGAAGTGCGAGTCCCTTCGGGTGCTCCTGCATCGCTTCGCTGCTTCGTCGCAAAGACTTAGCCTCGCATGCTACGGCTAATGTCTTCGAAGCTGTTTTGCGGAATATCGACTACTATAGGTTCTTTAGTTCAACTTATATAGGAATAAAAATTGTCTCACAGGGAATAACAAAGAATATCCGTAGTAAAGGAGTGTTCAAATGCAGAATTTAAAAGCCTTATTTCTCAACACGTCATTAAAAAGCACATCAGAACCTTCCCATACGGAAGGCTTCATGGAAGATGTAAAAGTGCATTTCAATCAACTTGGAGTGGAATCGGAAATCGTTCGACTGGCGGATTATAACATCGCCCTTGGTGTCCAGGAGGACATGGGAGACGGCGATGAATGGCCGAAAGTATTCGAAAAAGTGATGGCGGCCGATATCCTGATCATCGGCACCCCCATCTGGCTCGGCGAAAAGAGTTCGCTATGCACACAGGCGATCGAGCGCCTTTACGGCAGCAGCAGCGAAACGAATGATAAAGGCCAATCCGTTTTCTACAATAAAGTCGGGGGTGCCATCGTAACGGGCAACGAAGACGGCGCCAAGCATTCTGCGGCCTCGATTCTGTATGGCCTCTCCCATATCGGCTTCACCATCCCGCCGAATGTCGATGCCTATTGGGTCGGCGAAGCGGGGCCTGGGGATTCCTACATGGATGCCGGCAGAGACAATGACTTCACGAAAACTGCAATTGAACGTCTCGCGTATAATACGTTCCATTTTGCCGGCATGCTGAAAAACAACCCCATACCCGCTGAAGGCAATACATTGGAATAGGAAAAAAGCCCGGAATTGGGATTCCGGGCTTTTTTCAGACAAATTTCACTTATATTTTTTTCATCAGATTTGCCATTTCAATCGCGCCAGCTGCAGATTCCCAGCCTTTATTGCCCGCTTTTGTTCCTGCGCGCTCTATAGCCTGTTCAATGGAATCCGTTGTCAGCACACCGAAAATTACCGGGATTTCAGATTGATCGCTCGCACGGGAAACGCCTTTTGCCACTTCACTGCAGACAAAATCAAAGTGCGGTGTAGCCCCGCGGATCACTGTTCCGAGTGTAATGATGGCATCATATTTTCCACTGACAGCCATTTTCTTGGCAACCAACGGGATTTCGAAAGCACCGGGAACCCACGCAATTGAGACATCTTCTTCATTAACGCCATGCCGCTTCAATGCATCTTCCGCTCCGCTTAATAATTTCCCTGTAATAAATTCATTAAAACGACCGACAACTATGCCGATGCGTAATCCTTCTCCATTTAAATATCCTTCAAAATGTACTGTCATTGTCATTCTCCTTTTTGGCTGTGGTTTAAACCCGCATCCTGAATTTTTTGCTGGTATGCAATCAAGTCTTTTATTGTTAAAATGCCAAGCTTTAATCGTTCTGCAACTTTAATCAGATCCGGAACCCTGGCCATTGTGCCATCAACATTCATGATTTCACAGATGACACCTGCTGGAGCCGAACCTGCCAGTTTTGCCAGGTCGACCGCAGCTTCTGTATGTCCTGTTCGTTCAAGAACACCTCCGTCTTTTGCAATCAGCGGGAAAATATGGCCCGGCCGCTTGAAGTCAGCTGGTTTCGCGCCTTCTTGAACCATACTCAGAATCGTGTGAGAACGTTCAAATGCGCTGATTCCTGTTGTCGAATCTTTATGGTCAACGCTGATTGTAAAGGCAGTACCGTATTCGTCCGTATTATTATCAGTCATCAAGCCGAATCCGAGTTGCTTTGCAAGCCCTTCTGTAATGGGCACACAAATTAAACCGCGGCCTTCGGTAGCCATCAAATTGATGATTTCAGGTGTAGCGTGATCAGCCAGGGCGATAAAATCCCCTTCGTTTTCACGGTTTTCATCATCAATGACGATTACGGTTTTCCCATCTTTCAAATCTTTCAGCGCTTCCTCTACTGTATAAAACAAATTTATGCCTCCTTCTAGAATCCTTGTTCTGCCAGCCAGTTTCTGGACATACCAGGCTTTTCGGCCTGCTGGATTCTTTCTGTATACTTCGCCAAAAGATCACATTCGATATTGACGCGCGCGCCGATTCCTTTGTCGCCGAGCAATGAATCTTCCCTGGTTGTGGGAATCAGTGAAATGGTGACCGTATTATTGCCGACTGAAAAAACCGTAAGCGACGTTCCGTCCACGCAAATCGAACCTTTATGCATCATATACTTCATCAGTGAGGCATCCAGTTCAATTATCTTTGTCACGGCATTCGACTCTTTTTTTACCGAGCGAATAATACCCACGCCATCGACATGGCCGCTGACAAAATGGCCACCGAAACGGCCCATTGCCGGCATTGCCCGTTCGAGATTGACGCGGGAGCCGGTCCGCAGCTCTGACATCGTCGATGATTGGACAGTTTCCGGAATGACATCGACCGTAAAGGATTTCTGGTCATGCGCAGACACTGTTAGGCAGACACCGTTGATCGATATGCTGTCGCCTCTTTTGATGTCTTCCAAAATGAGGGAGCAGGCAATCGTCAATTCCATAGCCTGTGGCTTTGCGCGAAGCGCTGTGACATGGCCCATTTCTTCCACAATTCCTGTGAACATTCAGGCACACTCCTCTATTAAGTTGTGGCTTCCATACTGTCTTTCGGGTATTTCAATAAATGGGTTTTTTTCCACCATGGGGCGAACGGGTGGTGGGGAATGAGATGCAGAGTGTATTGAAGATTTTGCAATTACCGATGTGCCGGTCTTCTTTTCACGAAATTTAAGCAGACAAATTCCAGGCATGCCCAAAAACCTCTGTATTTCGAGGGAGCGAGACTGTTCCTTTGTATTTCGATTGCAAACAATGAAAAACCGCAAGTGTATCGTTTGTAACTTCATAAAAATTTCTCCTTCCGATTCGGTAATCGAAAAGAAGTGGCACATAACAAATTGGAATGAATTCTTCTCCCATCCAGACTTTAACTGTCGGTGCCGGATTTTCACCAGCTCCACCGTTAGCGGAACAGGCAACACAGTTACCTGTTCCGCTAACGGGTCACGGACTTACAGCAGGGCGCTGTTCACCGCCGGTGGGGAATTTCACCCCGCCCCGAAGAATTCAATTCGATTATTTGTCTCTTCCATAGTAGCATAGGAGATAAAGAGAAAACATCTATTCATATCTTTGAACTCAGGAGGGTTATTATGGCTCATACCATGACAGTTATAGGGTTGGACGTGGATCCGGAAACCCGCTGCCGGCATTACCATTCCGAAATCGACCAGATCGCCATTAAATTTTATTGCTGCAGAAAATATTATCCTTGCTTTGAATGCCATGCGGCTGTCGGCTGTGGTCATCCTCAGGTTTGGCCGAAAGAGCAGTTTGCTGAAAAAGCAGTGCTTTGCGGCGCTTGCGGTTATGAACTTTCCATAGAAGAGTATTTAGCCTGCGCTTCGGAATGCCCCAATTGCTCTGCGTCATTTAACCCCGGATGCAGTCTCCATAAGCATTTGTATTTTGAATAGAAATTAAAAAAGCAGCAACAGACGATTCAGGTCTGCTGCTGCTTTTCAATTCTCATGCACATTACGATCTGTTCTCCGCTTGTACGCATGAAGCGCCTGCCTGTATCTTCGAAACCTGCTTTTTCAAAAATCCTTTTCGCAGGCTTGTTCTTGGCGTTGACCCCAAGGACAACTTCGTTGAATGATGGAAATTCACGGCGGATAAATTCCGGTAAAGCATAAATTGACCCGGTTGCAATTCCGCGCCCCTGAAATTTAGGGTTGACCGAAAACCCGCGCAGCAATAAAGCCTCGGGATTATTGGAATACTTTTTCCTGTCATCTGTTTCATCGAGTTCCAGAAAACCTGCAGTCTCGTTTTTTACTTGGATAATTACGAAATGCTTTAACGGATCCTCTTTATCGCGGTCAATAATATCCTGCGGCACCCTTGAGAATTGCAGCTGTTCTGAAGGTAGCTCATAGCCCACCGACATTTTTTTATCGTATAAAGTGAGGGAAATTTCCTTTTTGCTTATCATGTTTACTCCCCTTCCTAAAAGAACAGACGACTTTATTCCTTGACCAGCGTAACCGAAACAATTTCGGGCAGATTAAAAATCCGCTGAGGAAATCCGCTGTTTCCGAGTCCCCGGCTTAACACTAACTGCGTATCATCCTGCTGGAAAATGCCCTCTGTCATTCTCGGAAACCAGCCCTGGCCGGGAGCAAAGACTCCACCAATCCCGGGAATCTGCACCTGGCCGCCATGCGCATGCCCGGAGAAAACGACATCAATTCCACTTTCCGCATAAACGAAAAGCAGTTCCGGACGGTGTGCAAGAAGCAAAGTAAAGTCATCTGACAGCTCAGCGTCCGTGACGGCTCTATACATATAATCGTAATCATGATAATAGGGGTTTATCAACGCATCGTGCAGACCGGCTATCTGCACGGTTTCACCTTCGATTTCCCAGTCAACCGCTTCGTTTTCCAGATAAATCACTCCGCGTTCAACAAGTGCCTCGCCAATCTCTTCAAGTTTATTCGAAGACACTTCGTGGTTGCCTGTTACAAAATACACTTCGCTCATTTCGACCAATGCATCAATTAAAACCAGCGCCACCTCAAGGTCATATCTGTTGCTGTCAACGAGATCACCCGTGATGAAAATGACGTCGGGCTCTGCCTCCCTAACTTTTTGAATCAATGTTTCTTGATTTTTGCCGAATGTGGCATTGTGCAAATCGGAAACCTGGACAATTTTTTTGCCATCAAACGATGCAGGCAACTTTTCTGAGGAGACCGTATATTCTGTAGTTTGCACCCAGTTATTGCTTCCCCACAAAAAAAACAGAAGCGCTGCTGCAATTATAAGAAATACCACCAGTTTTTTCATTTTATCTACCTTCTATTCTGATTGGATCAGGTCTATCGGTGTAATGATTCCCGTCAATGTCTCATCTTGCCTGCCATTCCGTGTAATTAATAAAGCCTCGAGTTTATGGCCGGATACTACCGAGTTCTTGAAAATCTCCTCTGCTTCGTAGACTGGTGTATTTGACGCGATGAAACGGAAAGTGTTCCCGTTTTTCTCGTATTTCAATATATCAGCCATCGTCGTTATTTCCCGGGAAATAACTTCCTCATCCACAGTATCTGCAAGCCACCTCATAATGCCATTGGCTGTGAGAAGCCCTAAAAAATCCTCGTCTTTATAAACCGGAATATGTTTGAAATTCTTATCTCTCACCATTCGTAATACTTCTCTCAAAGTGTCGTTCCAGTTGAAAGTATGAACTTTCCTGGCAAAACTCGTCCCCACTGTCACAGGACGTGACAACAGAATTTCAATATGTTCAATCAATTCTACAATTTCTGTATGAGGTTCTGCAATGACGTATTCCGTTGCTGTTCTGTGATGGACGATGGCATTCCGTAAATCACCGAATTCGCGCAAATCGTCTTCATACTTCCTGATTGCTGCGTGCTCTTTTTTGGACAGGTCAATTGCCGTAAAAAAACTGACATGATCTTTCCTGTCTATCATACTTTTCATTGTTTTTTCGATTTTATTGAATGCGACCAAAAACCGCTCGGAATTTTGCTTATCCATCCAATTCCCCTCTTTCAGAAACTGTAATTTCGATTTTTAATCGATCAGGATCTTCCATAAAAACTGCATATGTTCCATTGCCCCCGGCATATGGATGGCGATCCCTATAAAGAATCTTTATACCTGATTGTTGCATTTTTTCTGTAATCGCGTCCACTTCAGAAGTAGTCGATGTGTGAAAGGCAATATGATTCAGCCCTGCGGCTTTTCTATGATAGCCAAACTCCAGAAACCTTGTCTGCGTTTGGACAAAAACGATATATGTTTTATCCTGTCTGTAACTGAAACCTTCAGGCCATTCCTGGTACAACGAATAACCGAGCAGCGGGAACAGCATATCATAAAATTTCCTGGAAGTTTTTAAATCCGTAACATTCAACTCAACATGATGAAGCATTTTTTCACCTCTTCCATCCTACGCTTCAATATTATTTATAAAAATGAAAAGGCTGCAGCTCACTTCGCACAGCTGCAGCATATCGCTTTAAACCTTAGTTGTGGGAGCCTTCTTTTCAGAAAGAAAAATCCCCAGTGCAAGCAGCAGCGCGATCAATACTATTGTCAATCCGGCAGTCCACCAGAAATCCCCTGAATTCGGTGCTGTATCCAGCCAAGACGCTGCATACGCCGGCAGCTTTAATGGAGAAACCGGCCAAAATGCCCCGAACAAACTATCAATCAGCTGGCTGATGAAAATCACGCCCAATGATACCGCTGCAGCAAGTCCAGCATTCGGCATCAGCGCACTGGATACGAGTACAATCGAAACCACTAATAGGATCCACAAGCTATAACTCGCTCCAAATTGCAGGAAATTCACCCAATCAATGCTGCCAAACAATAGATATGTATAATAATAGCCCGCCAGGAACCCGAGCCATACACTCAGCAAAGATATTATTGCGGCCATCACCCATTTACTCATAAAATACGCCGTGAAAGATAAAGGGCGCACATATAATAATGTAGCCGTTCCGCTCCTCCGTTCGCCAGCGATCGTCCCCATATATGCCAGCGCAATAATCAGGAGTCCTACCAGCTGATACTGCCCCATTATCGCGGCCAATATCTGTTCTGGCAACGGCGTTGGAAATTCCAGCACCGTTCCTTCCGGTAAATTCCCAACAGAGTCCAGGATTTGCGGCAGAAAGTAATTGGAAACCGGTTCCATTATTCCGAACAGGATAAAAACGATAGGTATCCAAAACAATTTATAATTCCGCAGGTTTTCCCGCCATTCCTTTTTTAACAAAACGCCAAATTGACTCATTTATCCCCCGCCACCTTCAGAAAAATTTCTTCCAGCGAAACATTTTTTCTGTTTACTCCGGAAATGCCGCTGCCCTCTTGAGCCAGCACTTCCAACACCTGTTGCATTGTAGGGCCATGATCTGTCTGCGGAAGTTCAATCAGATTCCTGTTTCTATCCATTGGCCAAAGCACACGGCTTTGAAATGCCGCGGCCTCCTGTTCCGATTCAAATCGAAGTTGAATCTTCGGCTCTGCATAGCGGTTCTTCACCTCTGCCAGTGATCCGTGCTCAACCAATTTCCCTTGTTTCAGAAATAATAATTGATCGGTCATCTCTTCTGCATCGTTCAGGATATGCGTCGAGTACAGAATCGTCGTATCCTTCTGCAAAGATTTCAGCAGATCCATAATCTCCCGCCGTCCAGTTGGATCAAGCGCAGAAACCGGTTCATCCAGCAACAATAATTTCGGCTGGTGCACAATCGCCTGCGCCAATCCCAACCGCTGCCTCATCCCTCCGGAGAAAGCGCCTGTCTTTTTATTGACCGCAGCTCCGAGTCCGACAAATTCAAGGGTTCTGATTGATTGCTGGCGCACATTTTTGTCATCCACTCCACTGATTTTTGCTGCCATCTCAGTAAACTCGAGCGCACTCAACCAAGAGAAAAACTGAGGGTATTGCGGCAAGAAGCCTACGCCCGATTTAAAATCTTTATGTATCGATCCTTCTGTCTCTTTTAAGAGACCAGCGATCATGGACAATGTTGTCGTCTTGCCGGAACCATTCGGCCCGATCAGCGCAGTGGCCGTTCCTTCTTCCAAAGCAAAAGATACATGGTCCACAGCCAGCGTGCCAGCGTAAGCTTTTGTCAGCCCGTTCACTTCCAATATGCTCAATCGTTCCGCCTCCCAATAACAAAGTATAAAATTGGTCCAATAATGTTTACCACTACAATTATGATGGCCCACATCCATTTCGGCCCATTTATATATTGGTTCCGAACCAGATCCACTAATGCAAAAATCATCAGGGCCAATTGGATCACTAATACCGGCAACAGCAGCAATATCAGTCTTGATGTCTCCACTGCCTTCACTTCCCTTCAATCTGAACAGCGGAATTTCCTCTGCTATCCAGTATCTTTTTATCTATTAGATTTATTATAGAACAAATCACTGCTTGAAATCCTTATCCCAATAAATAGGTATTCACCAATTGGCGCACCATTTCCTGCCAGTTTGGAGAATCCAAAAAAGCCGCACCTAAGTTGGAGGGCTTTTCTCTGTTGTCACCATTTGATTGTTTCAAGTTTATTGAGCAAAGTTTCCCGATTCTCTTCTTCAATATTCCAGCCCGCAATTTCGTTTTTCAATAAAGGCAGCTTGCCAAATCCTTTGACAAAACCATTCAGCCTCGCAGCAAATGTAGAGTCGACAAGATGTTCCATCTGCGGAAACAGATCCTCTAATTGTTTGAGCGTATTCGGGTAGCGCTTCAAGTAATATTTCTGATGCCTTTCATCTGCCAGCGTAAACTTATCGAAGACCGCGATGTCGGTTTCAATGGTTTCGCGCAGCTGCTTCTCCATTTCCTGTTTCACTTTGTCGATTGTTTCCTTTTGCCGGTCTCCATGGTAACGCAGCAACGAAATATACTGACGGCCTTTATAATTGCCGCGGTTCGGGTAATGGTTCAGCCAGAATTTCCGCAAAATATCTTCGTAGCTGATGACAGCTGGATCAAAATCAATTTCGACTGTCTCCGTGTGATCGCCCATATGGCGGTAAGTTGGTTGCGGGGAAGTTCCTCCTGCAAAGCCGACTCTCGTACGGAGCACGCCCTGCAAACTTCCAAACATCGCTTCCGGTCCCCAGAAGCAGCCCATGCCGAATGTTGCCGTTTCCACCGTTTCGGATTTTGGATTGAATTTATTTATCATGTCTTCGACTGTTTGATAACCTTGGAACATATAAACCAACTCCTCTGTTATTTTATTCCCGAAATCTTCTTATTTAAGCATCCAAATCAGAACGAAACATTTCAGCATGCTGAAAATAAAAGAGAAACCGCGACAGGAAAAGCAGATTCTTTATCGAATAGGGATAACTAATAAGACCAGTTTTCCGCGCATTATTATCCCAACGAAAGATGGTGGTGATCGTGAAGAAAAGGGATCGGGAAATCAAAGCGTTTTTCCGCAATTTGGACAGAAGTTTTTTTATGGACAGATTTAAAGAGATGGCATTTGCAGACGAAGCTGTCCCCATCGGACACGAACAGACAATTTCACAGCCTTCGCTGGTGCTTGAAATGACACTCGCCTTAGACCTTGCACCCGATTCAAAAGTGTTGGAAATCGGCACCGGCTCCGGATTCCAAACCGCGCTGTTGGCTGAATTCTCAGGTAGCGTCTATACCGTTGAACGGATTGAGGAATTGCACAACCGGGCGAAAGAAAGGCTTGGGGAATTGGGGTATGACAATATTTCCTTCAAACTGGATGACGGCAGTTACGGATGGCAGGAAAATGCCCCTTACGACCGGATCATGGTCACAGCGGCAGCGTCTAAAATCCCGGAGGAATTGGTCAGTCAATTGGCTGCCGGCGGAAAAATGATCATCCCCGTCGGTTCTTCCTTCAGCCAGGAACTTCAGCTTGTTGAAAAAGATGAAAACGGCAAGCTCAAGACCACTCTATTGAACCTGGTGCGTTTTGTGCCGCTTAAAGGGAAATATGAATAAAAAAGCTGCGCTCAATCCTCCAGCAAAAGGATTGAGCGCAGCTTTTGAGTTTAAGCAAGAACATTATTTACGATGATTCTCCTTTTTCGTCTGGAAAACCATGAACAGTCCGGTGAAGAAGAAAATAGCGCCACTTATATTCCAGGTGAGATCATAGGGCAAGATTTCATAACCATAGCGGATTTGATGGAGACCCAATAATTTTTGGATGACCAAACCATCGAATAGAATATAGATGCCGGAGCCCATCAACGCGGCGCCTCCCCACCTCTTTGGCCAGAACGCTTTGCGCTTCCGAAGACCTGATAGAAGGAACAGCCCGGAAAAAGTCACAATCCAGGCGACCAGGTTAAATATCCCATCCGAAAAAATTCCTGATGCTTCATCTGAAAGATCATAATAATGATGCCATTGCAATAATTGATGAAAAACCGTCCCGATGCCAAATGCCGTAATGCCAATTCCAAACAGGATACCGGACCAGAAATTCCTGACGGCAAACACAGCCCGATTCCTCATATTCCCATAGGAAATTGTCTTGTCAGAATTCGCTGCCACAGCATTCACCCCGCAGATTCTCAGCATTTGGACGGGTTAATTAGTCTATCTGCTATTCAATATGAAGAAATTGTCCATGTAGGATAAAATACCCTTTCCACTGATTTTCAAACGAATAAACAGATTTTTCTGAATATATTCGCTTGCTCACATGATGAGCTGCGGTGTTTTGCACCGTGTGCAAAAAATGAAACCATCAGACATTTCAAGTTCCTCCACATAACTTTCCGAAGCCGTAAATTCACGTTCGCTTACAGGCGTATCCAGAAATCCGCATTGATCGCCGGCAAATTGCTGATGATGAATTTTCTTGTTTTTATGATCTACAAAATACATGATAAGTGGCACCCCCTTTGATTATCCAAAATAAAAAAAGCCGAAAAGAACCCGTAGCAACGGGATCTTCTCAGCTTTGTTGTCAGCACTATTGTCTGAAACATTTGACCAAGGGCTTTTCATATATCCTATGTAAAACAGGGATTGGCCCCTGCCTTTGACTGCTGAAGCATTGAGTGGAAATACTATTGGTTTTCCAAGCTCCTCCATCTTACTAGAGCGCTAATCTTACGTAAAGCCAAGCGATTTACACTGTGGCTATAAGCGTTTTTCTTCCAGCCTTTTCAAATCGTTTCGATGGCCCATTACAACCAGTATATCTCCCACACTGATAACATCATCCGGATGCGGGGCAATATTTACATCTTCGCCTTTTTTGATTGCCAGAGTAATGCAGTTGAACTTTACACGAATGTCCAATTGATGCAGCGTTTTGCCTGCAATTTTTTCCGTAGCTGACATCTCGACGATGCTATAGTCATCTGAAAGATCGATATAATCAACGATTTTCTCTGAATCAACGTGGTGAGCGACACGGATACCCATCTCATATTCGGGCTGAATGACACGGTCCGCCCCCACTTTTTCAAGAATTTTTTTATGCTGCAGATCTCTTGCTTTTACCCAAACTTTTTCAAGTCCGATTTCCTTCAGCATGAGCGTGCATAGGACACTGGCCTGCAAATCATCCCCAATGGCGATAATGGCCTGATCAAAATTCCTGACGCCCAGCGCTTTCAACTGCGATTTATCCGTCGCATCCGCAACCGTCGCCTGAGAAGCATAGTCGGCTATAGCCTCCACCTTTTCCGGATCCATATCGAGGGCCATCACTTCATGTCCGAGTTTGAATAATTCCATACAGACACTGCTGCCAAACCTTCCCAATCCGACAACCACAACTTGCTTTTTCTTCATAACACTACCTCATTTCAATTGGACTAAAACTCCATTTTCAATTTGCCGTCTTCCAAAATGAGCTTGGCGCTGAACTTTTTGCCATTTTTCGACACAAAGCCTTTCATCACAGGAGTCTTGCCTTTCGTACACAGGTATTCGATCGTTTTTGCCGTTAGTCTCTTTTTCAGGAATATTCCCGGAAATGACTGTTTGCAGCCGTTGGCATTTTCTGTGCAGGTGAAGGATCCCCTGCTGGAGACGATGCTGCCTTTTTTGCAGCGTGGGCATAGCGCAATGGCGTCTTTGCTGCTATCCATTTCTATCCGTTCCGGCAGACCATTCGATTGCAGCTGGGCTGGAACATCCGTCAGCAGCTTTTCGATGAACTTTCCGATGGTGTCGAGAAACACTTCCGGT
This sequence comes from Planococcus daihaiensis, assembly GCF_049262615.1. Lineage (GTDB taxonomy): Bacteria > Bacillota > Bacilli > Bacillales_A > Planococcaceae > Planococcus. The sequence continues at coordinate 1,081,041 of NZ_CP175504.1, forward strand.
GAGCCTTCTCCGCGGCCGATTTTCTTCAAATAATTCTCCCATTTTGCCGTCATCGATGGGCTGGACAATAAATTCCCTTCGATCGCCTGACACAGGATCCGCCCTTTTTCAGTGACGGACACAATGTTCTTCTTTATTTGGATGTATTCATGCCTTTTAATCGTTTCAATGATACCACTGCGTGTCGCCTCCGTGCCAAGGCCCTCGACTTCTTTCAGGATTTCGCTGTCTTCCGCATCTTCCGCGAATTTCCCGCACGTTTTCATCATCGCGATCAATTGCCCTTCTGTATAAGGCTTCGGCGGAGTCGTCATCCCTTCTTTCACGGCAACTTTGGCTGCCACCGGTTCCTGTTCACGAAGTTCAGGCAGCGCCGGTTCGGATTTACTTTCTTTGGCTGGTGGAAATAATTCTTTCCAGCCCTTGTCAATTTCTGTTTTCCCAGTAGTGAAGAAATGCAACCCTTTGACGTCGGTCGTCACTTTTGTTTCCGCATAGCGATAATCCCTGTGGAACATCGCGAGGGTTGTGCGCAGCACTTCTTCATATAAGTTTCGTGCATCCGGGGCAAGCCCGTTCACTTTCCGAGCGGTCGGTATGCTCTTCGTTGGAATGATGGCATAATGCTCCTGTACTTTTGCATTGTAGACAAATCGTTTTTTCGGCGTCCGTGAAGCGACTGGAAATTCTTCGCCGATCAGTTTCTGGTAGGATTCCACCTGGCTCGCCAGGTAATTAAATTCTGCATTTGTAATGTGCTGGGCATCGGTACGCGGATAGCTGACAAGCTTCTTCTCGTATAAAGTCTGCATTACGGACAGCACTTTCGCCGGACTGTATTTCCATTTCCGGTTCGCTGCCGCCTGCAGGCTGGATAACGAATGGAGCTGCGGAGGCGGCTGGCGTTTTTCTGCCGTTTTCACCTGCAGAACCGTTCCTTGTTCTTTCGCTCCGACCGCATGCTTTTCGAGCAGCGCTTCCGCTTCCTTCCGCTCTTTCGCCTTTACCTTCGCTTTCCCTTTGTAGTTCCCTTTTTCCGCCTGGAAATCACCTTCAATTTCATAAAAGGCTTCCGGCACAAACGCTTCGATTTCCTTTTCCCGCTGGTAAATCAGATAGACCGTCGGCGTCTGCACCCTGCCGATGGCGAACACTTCACGCATGCCTTTTTCCTGCAGCAGCAGGGAATACAAACGCGAGCCGTTCATGCCGACCAGCCAGTCGCTGATCTGCCTGGTTCTCGCTTCCTGATACAGCAGCAGATCATGTTTATTGTCGCGCAGCTGCTGAAAGCCTTTTCGCACTTCGTCCACTTCAAGCGAATTGATCCATAGCCGTTTGATCGTCTTTCGTTTTGCGCCGGTATGGTTAAAGATGCTGTAAAAGATATTGGAGCCTTCTCTGTCAACATCGCATGCATTGATGACGGTATCCGTCTGGCTGATCAATTTTTTGATGATATTGAATTGCTTGGCTTTTCCCCGCGCTACTTGAAATTGATAATTTGCCGGCAAAATCGGAAGCGCCGCAAGCGACCATTTGCCCCATTTCGGATCGTAAGCTTTCGGTTCCTTCAACTCCACCAGATGGCCGATTCCCCAGGTAATGTAGGCGCCTTCAGGAAATATCGCGTCCGGCATGATTTCCAAAAAACCTTCTCTTTTTGCTGTCTTGAATGCTTCCGCGTATGCTTTTGCCTGGCTCGGCTTTTCAGCCACAATCACTGGTTTCATCAATTTCTTCCTTTCGTACGCTGTCTTTTCCTTTATTGTACCGTGCCGGTCAATAAACGACAGCAAACCGAATCGGTTAATCGTGGATATCCTGTTCAGGAGCTGTATAATTACTTAAAAAGAGGAGGCATCAATTCACATGTCCGAAAAATTCGCATTAGTTGCCGGCGCTACCGGCCTGACTGGCAGCGAGCTGGTCAAAATTCTGTTGGACCATTCCGCATACGATAGGGTCTGCGTGTTTGTCCGCCGTCCTTTGGATATCGAACATCCGAAGCTCGAGCAGGTGAAAGTCGATTTTAACAGACTCGAGGATTATAAGAAGTATTTTGAGGTTGACGATGTTTTCTGCTGCCTCGGCACGACCATCAAAAAAGCGGGATCCAAAAATGCTTTCCGACGGGTGGATTATGAATTTCCGACAAAACTGGCGACTCTTGCAAAATCCGCAGGCGCTCAGAAGTTTTTGGTCATTTCTGCGATGGGTGCCGATTCCCGCTCGAATATCTTCTATAACCGGGTCAAAGGGCAAATGGAAGACCGGCTGAAAAAACTGGATCTGCCGGCACTTCACATTTTCCGGCCTTCGCTGCTGCTCGGCGACCGCAAGGAATTCCGGCTTGGTGAAAAAGCTGCGAGTTTCATGGCGCCCGCTTTCAGTCCCTTGCTGCGCGGCGGCATGAAGAAATACAAGCCGATTCAGGCGCAACACGTTGCGCAGGCAATGTGCCAAGCGGCGCAAGATGACACCCAAGGGGTTCAGGTCTATTCATCTGATCAGATTGCTGAAATGGCTGGGCAATAAAACTGCTTCGCTCACATGTTTTTAAAATTTCTCCCCCCCAAAAAGAGCAGTGCCAATTGGCACCGCTCTTTCTTTTCTCAATTTATATAGTAATAATTAATTTATTCGGTTCGGCGGGTAGTTTGTGTCGCCAAGGTATCCCAGAACGAAATATCAGCGTCCTCGATAGAGCCGTCAGATATTGCCCGCACAGCTGCGTCAAGTGTTGTCACAGTCTGTTTGATTAAATAACCATTGCTCTTTTGCCCAAGGACATACGGCTCATATTCGTGGTCAGACATTCCACGCATTTCAAACAGCAATGTTGAAATACCGTATTCCACGGCAATTCCGTTACGGCTGATTGTTTCCGCGTTTCCTCCATTGTATTTACCTAAGTGGCCCCAACCTGTAGAGTCCACTGCATCAAATACAACTGCCCCAAGCTGTTTAGATTTCAGAAGCACATCTTCATCGACGTTTGGTGTTGTCGGATAAAGGATTGAACCTGAAACCAATTTGCCATCCCTTTCACTTTGCGTGCCCTGGTGATGCAGATCTATCATATAATCGATATCGTATTTCTGCATCACGTTGAAATGGAGTGCCTGAGTTTCAGGCTGGATTTTATTAACGTGGTCACGATTAAGATCCACTTCATTCGCATTATAGCGAGTCAAGTTGCGATCGCCGCTCGCTACATAATCTTCAAGCGAAAAGTTCACATCCCCCATTGCGCCGTCCGCATTCAACATCGGTACAACCAGAACGTTTACGCCGTCAGCAACACCCTTCATCTTGCCCGTTCCCATATGCTTGATAAATTCGAGCGCTCCCTCTGTCGCCAGCTGCTCATTGCCGTGCTGCTGTGTCAGAAACAGGATCGTCGGATTTTCCGGATTCGTCATATATTTAACCAGGAACAAGTCTCGCCCCTTTACACTCTGGCCGATAACTTCCAGTTCCATATTCGCTTGTTTAGCTTCTTGTTTTTCAAGGAAATTAGCCATCTCGTCGTAGGTTGTCAAAATAGATGTATTTATTGTCTCGTTGCCGCCGTAACCAGGACCTTCACCCACGGCAAGTGCTGTCGGCAATGCAAAAGGTGAAGCACTGAAAACCAAAGCGCCAGCAATAGAAAAACTCATCATACTTCTCTTTAATCTCATCTTTTTCATAAAATGATCGGCTCCTTTTGTGTTTGATGTTTTCCCAGATTCCAAGCAACATTGCACCTCCAAAGCTTAGTTGTTCCCCCCTTCCTCCTTAAAGCATTTCGTTACTCTAAATACAGTTCCTTATATCTTTTGGAAATTCCTTTCTTATTTTCAAAATAAGTTAAATAGTTCCACTATTTAAAATTTTTATAATAACTAATACCCAATCTTTTATATGTCCAATTTCACTCTACATAAATAGAGCCGCCAGCTAATGGGACAGCTGGCGGCTCTTCTATCTTTTATTTCGCTGCGGAAATATCCGCCTGCAATTCGACTTCCACGTTCCCTTTAATGGCACGCGTGATCATGCAGGACCCCTCCGCTTTTTCGGCAAGTTTCTGTGCCAGCTTAAAATCTTTTTCCGAAGCTTCCTTCTTCAATACCAATTTCGGTCGGTGAATGATTTTCTTATAGGTAATGACGCCATTTGTCACATCGACTATCCCTTCTGATTCCATCGTCAGCGCAACCTTCTCGATTTTGCTGCGCTCCAGCATCGCCGCGAGCGTAATGATATAGCAGGTCGCCGCTGCGCCGAGCAGCATTTCATCGGGATTCGTCCCGGTCCCTGGCCCATCCATTTCGGGCGGAATGGAAATCTCCGTCTTCAGATTTCCAGTTTCAATGGTGCCTACGTCATTGCGCAGACCCGGCCAATCGGCTTTTAAATGAAAGCTGTGAACAGCCATCCAATCTCCTCCAATAAATGATTTCTACATCTGATTTTGGCATTTATTGCAGAGCTGCGCAAATAAATGAACATTACCCGGTGTGGACATATACCGGCAAACTGTATAAGATTTGGGTAAGATTCGCAAAAATTTAGAAAATGGGGGATTGCATGATGAAATTTTCAAAACGTTTGCAGCAATTGCCTGAGCAGTTCTTTTCTTCACTGGCTGCACAGACGATGAAAGCGATGGCCGAAGGGCGGGATGTCATCAATTTGGGGCAGGGTAATCCTGACCAGCCCACGCCTGCCCATATCGTCGAAGCCATGCAGCAAGCTGTCGCCGATCCGAAAAACCATAAATATTCGCCGTTTCGCGGGGTGAAGGAAATGCGCCAGGCCGCGGCAGATTTTTATAAACGTGAATACAATGTTGATATCGACCCGGACCTTGAAGTAGCCCTCCTTGCCGGCACGAAAATTGGATTGGTGGAAATGCCGCTCGCATTTCTCGACCCCGACGAATCGTTGCTGTTGCCGGACCCCGGCTATCCGGATTATATGTCGGGCGCGCCACTTGCCGGCATTGAGATGGATTTGATGAAATTAACACCGGAAAACAATTATCTACCGGATTATAATCAGTTGGAAAAAAACGTCCTCGACCGCGCAGCGATGATGTATTTGAACTACCCCAACAATCCGACAGGCGCGGTGGCCACCAAAGAGTTTTTTGATGAGACCGTGCAGTTTGCGCAAGCGAACGGCATTGCGGTCGTCCATGATTTTGCTTATGGAGCAATCGGTTATGAAGGGGTGAAGCCACCAAGTTTCCTGCAGTCCGATGGTGCGAAGGATCTTGGAATTGAGATGTACACCTTATCGAAGACCTATAATATGGCGGGATGGAGAGTCGGTTTCGCTGTCGGCAATTCTAAAATGATTGAAGCGCTGAATCTCGTCCAGGACCATCTATTCGCCGGCCTCCCGACTGCGTTGCAATTGGCAGCTGCCGAAGCTTTGTCCGGTGATCAGACATGCGTCACCGAGCTTGTCGACACTTATGAAAAACGCCGCCAGGTATTAACCGACGAATGTGCCAGAATCGGCTGGAACATCAAAGCGCCAAAAGGCTCTTTCTTCGCTTGGTTGCCTGTTCCGGAAGGATTCACAAGCATGGAATTTGTAAACCACCTGTTGAAGCATGCTGATATTTCGGTAGCGGCAGGCAGCGGCTTTGGTGAAAACGGCGAAGGGTTTGTCCGTGTCGGGTTGCTGGTTGATGAAGAGCGTATAGTGGAAGCGATTAAGCGAATTGAAAAGTTGAATCTTTTTTAAACCACAAATATGATACGCCGTTCTAGCATTGTTCTTCGAGATCTTCTTTCTCAACTATTTTGAATAATGATTGTGCTTTTATTATAATTTGAAAAAACCAGCAACCTTGTTGTAACAGGGTTGCTGGTTTTTTCAATTGAGTGGGAACTTCCGATAATATTTCATATATTGACGATTCTTCATTTGGGTTACGAGTTATTTTCTCTGATTTCATTCCAAGTATTGATCATATCCCATGAAAATTCTGGCAGTATGCCGATCCAATCTTGTCCGCTTATTTCGCCCGTTGCAATAATGCCTCCTAAAAAGATAAATGCAAGTAAGAAAACAAATAAGTAAACTTCTATAGACTCTCTAAAATAACTTTTGTTCTTCATATCAACGTTCCTTTCTTTGACTGGTATTGTATGTTTTTGTTCAGTTGAAGTGTTTTTACGTTATCGCTATGACCAGAGCATTCTCCGCAGCTAGTAAACCTTCTAACGCACTAAGCACCAACAGCACTCATAAGTACTCCAACAAAAATACTTCCATCTTTCATTCCTCCTATAATTGGATACAAAAAAAGACCCCTGCCTAATAAAAGGCAAAGGTCTTGCTAAGCAATTTTTCGTTGCTATCACAACCGGTGGCATAATGCCACGTCTTGACGACTGTGAAATAGGTTCCCCTATAGCTACTCCCCTTTGACGAATGTCAAAGTCTGTTAAGTTGTAAGCTTAGTATAGCACCATACGGCAGGTTGTAAAGTGAAAAATCTGTCAACTTAAAAATAAAAGAAAGTATATATAATAGATGAAAGATTGCTCATAATAACATTCAAAAAGCTCTTACTGTGTGACGTAAAGTAATGTACCCATTTGTCTCCACTATCGCTATAGAATTTAAATCGGTTCAAAGATATAAATGAAATTTGACTTTCTGATGAGCATGAGTTCAATTGATACGGGCTACTACCTTCCGATAACGTGATGCCGTAAATTCTAATTACGACCTTTTTAAGATTAACTAATTCGCTAGCTTAAATTAAATAAATCGGCGATCACTTCTGCACTACCTGGTGAAAACATGAAGAGCGCAATAGATATGCAGATGAATCCTGTTACTACTAAAGTAAGTTTTCTTACAGACGTATAATGCTTTTTCTTAAATATTCCCATAAACAATAGAACCAATCCTACGAGCAAAATCAAGAAATACCAAAAACCCATTTCCTTACCTCCTCCACGTCATATTAATAGAAAACGTTTGTCGTGATCAAAGGTTTCCCTAAATTTTGGATTGCAGATAAGTTTGCAACAAACTGTCATCAGAACCCGGTTTTTGAGAAGTTCTGACTCTGTAAATCAGGAAAATAAACCGTTCGTAAACGTCTCAAACAACTTTACGTACGTTCGCGAAATTACATACCCTTCTACGAACGGTTTTAAGGGTGGTTAAACGGAGAAACATAAAATAATAGTTAGCTAAAAAATCATTAAAAAATTTCATAATATCCTCCAGCTGCACCATAGCTTGTTCTGGACTGAATTATTTTATCCCAAACAAAAAACGCGCTTCAATATACAGCGCGTTTCATAGTTCAAACGTTAAATCAGAAAATTCATTGTGCATCTTGCCATTTCAGGAAACGACGACTTTTTTGACGCCCATGTAAGCTTCTTCTAACAGGAAAGCTGCAATTCGTTCGATATCCGGACTGAATACGCGGTCTTCATCGATTGGACCTGCGACTTTGCGGATGGCACCGAGGCGCTCCGCTGTTCTTGGTGCCATATTATGGGCACCGCGGTATTCGGCTGCCTGTGCCGCACAGAATGCTTCTATTGCCAATACGCGCCTGGCGTTTTCGGTAATGTCGCGGGCATGGCGCGATCCGATTGTGCCCATGCTGACGTGGTCTTCCTGATTGGCGGAAGACGGAATCGAATCGACAGATGCCGGATGCGCCAGCGTTTTATTTTCTGATACAAGACTCGCCGCTGCATACTGGAGGATCATTGCACCGGATTGAAGGCCTGGCTCCGGGCTGAGAAATGGTGGCAGCCCTTCGTTCAAGGACGGATTGACCAAACGTTCGATGCGCCGCTCCGAGATATTCGCGAGTTCTGCCACTGCGACTTTCAGGAAGTCCATCGCAAATGCGATCGGCTGGCCGTGGAAATTGCCGCCGGAAATGACCACATCGCCGTTTTCAAAGATCAACGGATTGTCGGTTGCGGCATTCATTTCGATTTCAAGTTTTTCTTTTACATAAGCAAGCGTCTGCCAGCTGGCTCCGTGAACTTGCGGGATGCAGCGCAATGAATAGGCGTCCTGGACGCGTTTTTCCCCTTGGACCGTAGATAGGCGGCTCCCTTCGAGCCAGCAGCGCATGCGCGCTGCAACCGCCATCTGCTCTTTATAGCCGCGCGCTTCGTGGACTGCCGGATGCAAGGCATCCATGACGCCATACAAGGATTCGAACGTCATCGCCGCAATCCATTCACTTTGCAGCGCCAAAGTTTCCGCTTCGATATATGTGACTGCTCCCTGCGCCGTCATTGTCTGGGTGCCGTTGATCAGCGCCAGCCCTTCTTTGGCCGCCAGTTCGACAGGTGACAAACCGAATTGCTGCCAGATCGAAGAAGCATCTGCCGGTTCCCCGTCTTTCCAGTATTCGCCTTCGCCGATCAGCACAAGCGCCAAGTGGGACAGCGGTGCAAGATCCCCGGAAGCTCCGAGCGAACCTTGCTGCGGAATGACCGGATGGATTCTTTCATTGACCATCATCGCCAAACGTTCAGCGACAATCGGGCGGATCCCGGAAAAACCTTTTAATAGCGCATTAAGGCGCAAGACGACCATTGCCCGTGAAACTGATTCCGAAAATGGCTTGCCGATACCGCAGGCATGCGAGCGGATCAAGTGGAGCTGCAGCGGATTCACGTCTTCTTCTGCAATATTGACGTCACTGAATTTGCCAAATCCTGTGTTGATGCCGTAAACCGTCTTTCCTTCTGCTACAATCCGTTCCACTGCCGCTCTGCTGTTGCGGACGCGTTCCATTGCCGCCGCATCCAATTCAATGGTTTCATTCTCAAATAGAATTCTTCGCAATTGTTCTATCGTCAAATCGTTTCCTGTTAACGTAATCATTATAAATCCCGTCCCTTCGAAAAAAGATGCGATAGCAGCCGCTATCGCATCTTGAGTTACCCTCAGTATAAATTTCCGCAACCAATACCTCAAGTATTAATTACCATATTTTAACAAGATACAGTGGTAACGTATCACCGCGTTAAAGGATTAAGGAGCAATTAAAACTAGTTATTTCCTCATCGCAACGCCGGTCATAAATTGCAGCCATGCATAGACCCCTGTTTTGACAGTGGCTGAAACGTGATTGTCTTTTTGCGGATCCAGACAGACAAAATCGATATGCTTCACTCTTTCTGTTTTGCCGATTTCAAGCAACGCTTCGAACAGCTCTTCCGATTTCATGCCGCCCGGCGTTGAAGCCGGCACACCCGGAGCAGCGCTGATATCCAGCACATCCATGTCGATGGTTGCGTAGATGCGGTCCACGTGGCCAAGAGATTTCACAGCCCTTTGGATTGTCTCAGTAAGACCATCCCTTCTTGCACGCTGCATCGTCACCATTTGGATGCCTTTTTCGTCAGCATAGTCCACAAGTTCTTTCGTATTGAAATAGCCGTGGAGACCGATGTTCACAACGTCTTCCCCTTTGACTGTTCCGCCGTCGATCAGTTGGCGGATTGGTGTACCATTCGCCGGTCCCAATTCTTTCGGATCCCGCACGTCCAGGTGCGTATCGAGCTGCAAAATGCCGATGCGTTCATATGGAAATGCCTTTTTGATGCCTCTCACTGCACATGCGGTTGTCGAATGGTCTCCGCCGATCATGCAGGTCAGCTTGCTGTCTGCCAGGCTTTCTGCCGTGTCTTCAATGCGCCGATGCGATTCTTTGATATTGGTCGTGTGCATCGTGACATCGCCGGCATCTCGCACGGACACTCCTGTCAGATCAATTCGTTCATCCAGATTATAAGCGGCAAAACCTTTCCACATTTTCCGGAATGCCTCGGGATAATCCGACGCCGCCGAAGCCGAAATCGACGAACGGGAAAGAGGCGCGCCAAACAAAATGACGTCCGCCTTCCCCTCTTGCTTGACCCACTGATGCACGTGCGTAACACTTTCCGACGGCCGCCAGCTCCAGTCCGGTTTCTTCAAATAAATCATCCAACCACCCTCTCACCATTTTTCCAAACGGTCTGCACGTGATTAACGCCAAATAAATACTGAAGCTCCTGATAGGATTTCACTTTCCAAAGAACGATATCTGCCTGTTTGCCGACCTCAATCGAACCGGCACGGTCTTCGCGCTTGATTGCGCAGGCGGCATTATACGTCGCGGCCACCAAAGCTTCCGCCGGAGTCAGGCGCATCGAGATGCACGCCAGATTCATGACGAGCGGCATCGACACAGTAGGAGACGAGCCCGGATTGCAATCAGTTGAAATTGCGACCGCCACACCCGAGTCGATCATTTTACGGCCCTGCGCTGCTTCTTCCCGGAGATAAAGTGCCGTCACAGGCAGCAGACAGGCAATGACGCCGGCATCTGCCATCGCTTGGATGCCTTCGTCGGAAGCTTTCAATAAATGTTCCGCTGAAATGGCACCGACTTTTGCAGCGAGTTCGGCACCGCCGTAGGAAACGATTTCATCCGCGTGGATTTTCGGCGTCAGACCGTATTTTTTTCCTGCCTCCAGAATGCGTTCCGACTGTTCCGGGGTGTAGACATTCTTTTCACAGAACACGTCATTGAACTCCGCCAGTTCAGCGACTTCCGGCAGCATCGTGTCGATCAGGTAATCGACGAATTCGTCTTCTTTTCCTTTGTATTCGGACGGCACCGCGTGAGCTCCCATAAATGTTGGAACGAGATCAATCGGATGTTCGGCATTCAGTCTTTCCATGACTTTCAATTGTTTCAGCTCGGTTTCGAGGTTCATGCCGTAGCCGCTTTTGCCCTCAACCGTCGTTACGCCGTGTTCCAGAAAAGAATTGAGCCGTTTCGTTGTTTGCTCCACCAATTCCTCTTCGGTCGCTTCGCGGGTCATGCGCATTGTTGCGTGGATGCCCCCGCCCGCATTCATGATATCCATATAGGAAGTGCCCTGCAGCCGTTTTTCGAATTCGCCTTCTCGGCTGCCTCCGTATGCAACATGCGTGTGCGGATCGACGAGGCCAGGTGTCACCAATTGACCTTTGGCATCGATGACTTCGGCTTCTGCCGATCGGTCTGCATATTTCCCTTCCAATTCGGTTGTTGTGCCAACCGCGACGATCTTCCCGTCTTCCAGCCAGACGCTGCCGTCTTCGATTAAGCCGAGTTCGCTCATCGCCTCTTTTGATCTTGGCCCTTGCTGCCCTTTGATGGTTGCAAGAAGTGCATGTTTGATCCAAACCGTGTTAGTCATTTTTGGGGTTGCCACCTTTCATCATCGGAATATTTACGCCTTTTTCGCGCGCCGTGTTCTCAGCAATCTCATAGCCCGCATCAACATGCCGCGCTACGCCCATTCCCGGATCTGTCGTCAATACGCGTTGGATCCGCGCTTCGGCATCTTTCGTGCCATCCGCAACTATGACCATACCGGAGTGTATGGAATAACCCATGCCAACTCCACCGCCGTGGTGAAGCGAAACCCAAGTTGCGCCGCCGACCGCATTGACCATTGCATTGAGGATAGGCCAGTCAGCCACTACATCCGAGCCATCTTTCATCGATTCCGTTTCGCGGTTTGGCGATGCCACAGATCCCGAGTCCAGATGATCGCGCCCGATGACGATCGGTGCACTCAATTCACCGCTTGCCACCATGTCGTTGATAATCTTTCCGAAGCGTGCCCGTTCGCCGTATCCAAGCCAGCAAATGCGCGCAGGCAATCCCTGGAATTGAATCTTCTCCTGCGCCATCTTGATCCAATTGCAAAGATGCGTATTGTAACTGAACTCACGAAGAATCACTTCATCCGTTTTGCGGATATCTTCCGGATCGCCGGATAATGCAACCCAGCGGAATGGTCCTTTGCCTTCACAAAATTGCGGACGGATATACGCCGGAACAAAGCCCGGGAAATCGAAAGCATTTTCGACGCCTTCGTCTTTGGCGACCTGGCGGATGTTATTGCCGTAGTCGAACGTGATGGCGCCTTTCTTCTGCATTTCGAGCATCGCACGAACATGCTGTGCCATCGACGCTTTCGAAAGCTTCACATAGCCGGCCGGATCCCTTTCACGCAGAGCCGCTGCATCTTCCAGCGGCATCTTCGACGGAATATAGCCGTTCAACGGATCGTGCGCCGATGTCTGGTCAGTCAATACATCAGGTGTAAATCCTCTTTCGATCATTTCCGGCAGCACGTCTGCAGCGTTGCCGAGCAGCCCGATCGACAATGCACGGCCCTCTCCCTTCGCCTCTTCCGCCAAACGGATCGCTTCATCCAGGGAATCGGTTTTTACATCCGTGTAGCGTGTCGCAATGCGGCGGTCGATTCTCGTTTCATCCACTTCGATGCCGATGCAGACACCGCCTGCCATCGTTACCGCCAGCGGCTGAGCGCCGCCCATGCCGCCGAGTCCTGCAGTAAGCGTGATTGTTCCTTTCAACGATTCGCCGAAATGCTGTTTCGCAAGTTCCACGAAAGTTTCATAGGTTCCCTGCACGATTCCCTGCGAACCGATGTAAATCCAGCTGCCCGCTGTCATTTGGCCATACATCATCAAGCCCTTTTTATCGAGTTCATGGAACGTTTCCCAATTGGCATAAGCCGGCACGATATTGGAATTGGCGATCAACACCCGCGGTGCATTTTCATGTGTTTTAAAGATGGCCACCGGTTTTCCGGATTGCACCATCAGCGTTTCATCGTTTTCCAGCTCTTTCAGGGAGCGGACGATTGCATCAAAACTTTCCCAATTTCTCGCCGCTTTGCCGATGCCGCCGTAAACCACCAGATCCTCCGGACGTTCCGCGACATCCAGGTCCAGGTTGTTCATCAGCATACGCAACGCCGCTTCCTGCTGCCAGCCTTTCGTATTCAACTTTGTTCCTCTATATTGGATTACTTTTTGCTCTGAAACCGTTTTCATTTCATCTTCCTCCTTTATTTATATTTTCATTCTATATGAATTATTCAGTTAATTTATTATGAAATATTTCATTTTTATTAATTTATATTAATTATTTTTATTTTCAACTAAGTATTTTAGTTTTATTTCATTCCAAAGAATTATAGAAGCGTATTTTAACAAATAGAAAAACGGCTCTCAGGATGAGGCCGTTTTATTTCAATAAATGCACTTCACCTTGCCGGTACTGGGAAGGCGTTACCCCTTCATGCTTTTTGTAGACCGCGCTGAAATAGGAAGCGGTGCCGAATCCGCTGAGTCTTGCCACTTCATCAAGCGGGATAGCCGTTTCTTTCATCAGCCGATTGGCTTCGCGGATGCGGATCTGCATCAGCAAGTCGCTGAACTTTCGGCCATTTTGTTGTTGGAAACGGCGGCTCAAGGTGCTTTTGTTCATGCCGAGATGGTCCGCGCATGCGGAAAGATTCCAATCCGGATTCCAATAATTTGCTTCCATTAAAGCACGAATTTCCTCCGCGGCGGCAGATTCCCCACTTTCTGCACTTTTAACCGCAGCTGAAACGATGTTCACGATGAAGTTCAGCGTCGCTTGGGCAATTTTATAAACGACTGGATCTTTAACGATAATTTCAAAAACGTCATAATAGCTCCGCTCCCACTGCTCATCCTGCAGATGGGCGGATTTCATATAACGGCGCGCCTGGGCCAATACACTCGTCAGCCGGACGCGAATCATCTCGGGATCCGGATAGGGACGCGCATAAGATAGAAATTCATTTTGCATCCAGGCATGGATGGCGCGACTATCTTTTTTCTCCAGCATTTCAATCCATTGCCGCTGTTCAACCGGTGACAGGAACGGATCAAGAGGCTGCCAGGCAATCGGCTCGTACTCGATGACCGATATGTCATAACCTTCATAGAAAATGAGCGAGGTCATATCCCTGGTTCCTTGATAATATTCTTTCAGCCGGTTTTGGCGATTGGCATTGACGAATATTGACAAGTCCCCTTTTTTCTCCCGTTTCCATGATTCATGGAACATCCGGCTTTCTTCGATACAGGATTGCTCATCTTCAGCCAAAAAGGCGACCAGCACAAAATCGGAGAAAGCAAAAACCTCAGATCCTTTATGGAACGGATAGTTCTTCAGCTCTTTACTCAGCACAGGATAGTCCGATTTTTCGGGTAACACAAAAGCTGCCAGCGTCACAGCCGGTGTTAAAACATCGGCATCAAAGAAATCTTCATATCTTAAAAGACTCCTTCTCACGTTCTCTTCTTCCTGATTTTCATTGCGCAGCTGGAAGCGGATCTGCTGAAGCTGTTTTACGAGCAGCAATGGATCGAATGGACGGAACAGCAAATCAGCCGCTTTCCCCTTCAGCGCCCGGTAAGCGGTTAAGAATGTTCGGTCAGAAGACAGTCCGATCCACGGGATATCGCGCTGGGCAAATTCCTTCTCCAGTTCCTCACTCCAAAGATCCATATCAACAACCAGGCAATCTGCTGCATCTTCTTTGGCGAACGACACTTCCACACCGTTCAAATGGGATTCCGCGACCCATTTCAACCCCTGTGCTTCCAGCTCATTTTGCGTGATGACAGTGATTTTCACAAAATCCCCCCTTCCTGGCCCACTCTGTTTTCTCTCATCATACTATACGGCCGAGCAGCCCGCATCCCGGCTTTTGCTATTCAAACTGCCAATTGCTACAATTAACTAAATTATTAGAAAAGGAGAGATTCCATGCATAAATTATCTACCAACGAAGTTATTTATTCATTTTCCAGCGTAAATCCGCCGGTGCTCCGCGTGCAATCCGGCGATACCGTCAACATCGAAACCTTCGATTGTTTTACCGATCAGATTCAAAGTGCAGACCAGGAAGTCTCGGCAATCGACTGGAACCGCATCAATCCGGCGACAGGACCGATCTATGTTGAAGGGGCGGCCGCTGGAGATTTGCTAAAAGTGACGATTGACGATCTGGAAATCGGCAATCAGGGCGTAATGGTCACCGGTCCTGACCTTGGTGTAATGGGGCACCGACTGGAGAAAATGGAATCCAAAATCATTCCCATCGAGAACGGCAAAGCCATCTTCAATGACAAACTGCACCTGCCGCTGAATCCGATGATCGGTGTCATCGGCGTAGCTCCGGAAGGCAAACCGGTTTCCTGCGGAACGCCGGGTGCACACGGCGGCAATATGGATACAAAGCAAATCACAAAAGGAGCCACCTTGTATTTCCCGGTCTTTGCTGAAGGTGCCTTGTTTGCACTCGGCGATTTCCATGCCGCAATGGGCGATGGTGAAGTCAGTGTCTCCGGCATCGAAGTGCCCGGACATGCGACGGTCACGCTTGAAGTAATCAAAGGATTCCATTCCAACTATCCGTTGTTGGTTAATAAAGAAGGAATATCCTTGCTTGTTTCCGCCATGACGCTCGATGAAGCGGTTAAAATCGCTACTGAAGAAATGATCGATCTTTTATTGCCATTCACCGATTTGACTGTCAGCGAAATGACGATGCTCATGAGTGCCGCCGGTGAAGCGCAGATCAGCCAGGTGGTCGATCCGCTCGTAACGGCCCGCTTTTTTGTTCCGCAACATGTGCTTGACGCATTGGACATCCGATTATTCCATCGTGAATGAAGAAATTATGAGATGAAATCTGCGTCAGAATCGTCGGACTTTTGAGCGAAACCGCAATGTATGGTACACTCAAGAAAAAATGTAGGTGATTGGAATGGTTGGAAGAAATGATCCATGCCCATGCGGCAGCGGAAAGAAATACAAAAAATGTCACGGAAAAGAACAATCAGTATCGATTAATGATTTGGTGAACGATGAACTATTCAAAGTGCGCCAGTTGTTCTTTTCAGAAAACCCGAATCAGGAACAAATTGCGGATTTCCGCGAATTACAGCAGGAATGGCAACCCCGCCTGATGGAATCTATGGCAGAAAACGATGCACAGGCATTTGTCATCGAAAATTTCCTGTTCATGAAAAAACCTGAACTTTGGCGCGAGCACCTGGACAAGCAGATTGAGCTTTCCCAGCGCCCGACCACTCAGGAAGTGCTTGGAAACTGGAACGATGTAAAAGTTTTCGTCGGCCAATATGTAAAAGGCGACGAAACTTCCGCCCAGTTTAAAGACGCCTTTACCGGCGACACGTATACGATGGCTGATCAGCCGCCGACAGATATGGAAGATGGCCAGGGCTTGCTTGCAATTCTCCTGCCGGATTCGCGTGTCGGAAAAGAAGGTGCTTTATTCCTTAATGGCTATTTGACCATTGTCGGCGAATTCGCTCCATTCTTTGAGCAATTAAAGGCTGAAATGGCGAAAGAAAATGCTACGGACGGTGAGCAATATGTCCGCGATCATTATTTAGCGGTCGTTGAAAGCATCATCAAGTATTCCACTGGCACAGTTGATGAAAGCATCGACCTATCGCCGGAACATCAATCCGTGATGGATGAACTCCAGAAGCATGTGAAGGAAGCTGACTTTGATGAAGAAACGGTTGATAACGTGACCAGCATCATGAACAGCTACCTTGCAAGCCAGCAGCCAAGCGTTCAAAAACCTGAGGCGTTGGTGGGCGGCTATTGGAGATTCCTGCAGGATCATGAATTGATCAAAGGACCAATGCTTGCACCAAAAGACTTAAGCGAAAAATTCGGTGTCTCTTCAAGCACAATCTTGAAGCGCTCGAAGGAATTCGGTTCGTATTTCGAGGAATTGCTTTCTAAAAAATAAATATCTAAGCAAAAAAGAGCAGCCGAAGCTGCTCTTTTTTGCTTTGTTGAGAAAACGATCGTTTGAAAATGATAAAGCCTAAATCCGTTTGCCTTCAGCGATAAGGGGAAAAGATGGAATACAGGAAGGGGTTGGAATCATGTTTGAAATTACCTTGAGCAGTTTTATCCGCATTATCACCGTTGGCTTATTAGCATATATCGGACTGATTTTCTTTCTGCGAATATCCGGTAAGCGCACGCTGACCAAACTGAACGCTTTCGATCTGGTCGTAACAGTTGCACTTGGTTCGACGCTCGCTACAATTTTGCTGAGCAAAGACGTCAGCCTTCTCGAAGGATTGACGGCGTTCGCACTCTTAATTCTCATGCAATACGTAATGACTTTTCTGGCAGTGCGTTCGAAAGGTTTCAATAAGTTTATAAAATCCGAACCACAATTGCTGTATTTGAATGGCACATTTCTGGAAGATACCATGAAAAAAGAACGGATCAACGAAGTTGAGATTTTGCAGGCCATACGCAATCAAGGCACAGGGAGCCTCGAAGAAGTGCAGGCTGTTGTGCTCGAAACCGATGGCAGCATGTCGGTCATTAAAGGCGAACCTGGCAATACGCTGGCCAACGTTCAATCTGGAAATAAATTATAAAAGGTCCCGGATTTTTCCGGAACCTTTTGCATTATCTTGGTGTTTTTACTCTTTGTTTCCGGTGTTCCCGGCGCGCTGGTGCTGTGTCGAAAAATTGTTTTTCCCCTTCGGATTCCGGGATCACAGCGGGGACCGGTGTCGGTTTGCCGTCATCGCCCATCGCCACCATCGTCAGGAACGATTCAGTCGTCAGGCGTTCTTCACCTGTCTGCAAATTTTTCGATTTCACCCGGACATAAACTTCCATCGAAGTGCGGCCGGTTGAAGTGACATTCGCTTCAAGTTCGAGGACATCGCCAACGTGTGCAGATGACAGAAAGTCGACCGAGTCGATGGACGCCGTCACCACAACTTGTCTGCGCGCATGCTTCATCGCTGTAATGCCGGCAATTTCATCGATATACGCCAGCACTTTCCCTCCAAAAATGGAGTTCATGTGATTCGTGTCGGGTGGAAGCACCAATTTCGTCTGGATGGTGCGCGATTCTTTCATTAACCTGGCTTCCATATTTTCCACTCCAATTCTTTGTGAATAAAACTCAATTATATATTGTCTAATTGCTCTCCATCTAATAATGCTATACCCAAAATTCTTAACCGGCAACTTTTAGCCTTATGGTATATTGAGGAACAGGAGGTGCTCCATGTCCGAATTGATGAGCATTTTAAACACACCCGAATTCCAATCAAAAGAATCCTTGAAAAAACAATTAACAGACCTCGGCATTGAAGAAGGCAGCCGCATCATGGTGCACTCTTCGCTGAAGTCGATGGGCTGGATTGCAGGAGGCCCCCAGGCGGTCGTCGAAGCCCTTATGGAAACCGTGACCGCCAGCGGAACGATTGTCATGCCGGCGCAATCCGCTGACAATTCCGATCCGGTTTATTGGATGGAACCGCCTATTCCTGAAAACTGGCACGAAGAACTGCGGCAACAACTGCCGGCTTACCATCCGCATCTGACACCGCTCCGGGGCATGGGGAAAATTGCTGAGTGTTTTCACCGCCATCCAGGCACGATACGCAGCCAGCACCCTGCCCACTCATTTATGGCTTGGGGTAAGGATGCTGAAGAATGGATGCGCGACCATCCGCTGGAAGATTCTTTCGGCGACAGCTCACCGCTTGCGAAAATGATGGACGCTGAACTTCAGATTCTGCTCATCGGCGTCGGTTTTGATACATGTACGGCATTGCATTTTGCCGAATATGCACAGGACAATCGCACAACTTCCCCGCAAGGAGCGGCAATCAAGGTCGATGGCCAAAGAGTGTGGCAAAGGTTCGAATGCGTGGATATGGATGCGGACCGCTTTCCGGAAATCGCCAAAGATTATCCGGGAGAAATCAAAATCGGCCAGCTCGGCCAAGCGAATGCCAAACTGGTTCCGATGCGTCCTTTAGTCGAGTTTGGGATTCAATGGCTTCAGAAAAACAGCAAAAAAAAATAAAACCATAGGATTCCCGCTGGAAATTTTGCGGAATCCTATGGTTTTATCATTTCATCGAGAAGGTTTTCCAACCGCTCGTTCGTGTTATTAAACGAATCGACGAATGCATTGATGATTTCAGCCGGTCCAGCAATCTTTTCCCAGTCCAATTGATAACCTGCGTTCGCCATCAATTGGCGCGCAAATTCACGTACCGTCCGCCCGTTGCCTTCCCGAAAAGGGTGCAATGCGTTAAGTTCCGCCAAATAATGGGCGAGACGCTTGACCATTGTGCCGCGCGGCAGATTCTTCAAATAATTCTCTTCTTTCAATTCGTTGAATATCCTGTTTAACTCGACTTCGATATGGTCTGGGTGAGCAAAAGATGAAGAACCTTTTGAAATCATTTCCTGCCTCAATTCCCCCGCAAACGGGTAGACATCCTGCAAAATTACACGGTGAATTTCCAGAAATGCCTTCAAATCTAATGGGTCAGCAGGTTTTTTCAATTTCAGTTCGGAAAGGCGCAATAATGCATAGACCGTTTCCAGTTCCTTCAACTTGTTGTCATCTTTGATGGAAAAATGATTGATCAGAACGTCCGAGCCTGGATAACAATACATGGAACTGTGCTGATACCTAGACATCAAACCTGTTTCGAATGGCCTTATGGAATTGAGCTTCCGTTTTTTCCCCAGTTAAAACAGAACGGACAAAATTGCAATCCTCATGCGTCACATCAAAACCCTCTATATGAAGTGAATGCGAAGCATAGGAAATGGCATGTTCGGCCTGTTCGAAAGAAATACGGTTAACTAATTTCGTCAAATTGATGACCACCTTTCATTCTTTCATTATACCATTTCCTACGCTTTATAGCCATCTCCAGTGCTGGTTTTTAACGAAAAAATAGCCATTTAAGGGCTGTTCTTCAGGCTCTTTCCAATCATTTCACAGTTGTTGAAACTCTTAGTATTTTCTATTTCAAATTCTTTACAGAAATAATTAATAGTTCGTTTGGCGAAAGGGATTTCATCTAGTTTCCAGCCTAATTTGACGGTTCTCCAAAACTCCACATAAAAAAGGCGGGGAATTTCCCCGCCTCTTCTAAACCTGCTCCTGTAATTCCTTTGTTTCTTCCGTCGTAAACGGACGGGACCTTGTCAGGAACCGTTTGCCCTCAACACCTTCAAGAGAAAACATCCCCCCGCGCCCCGGCACTACGTCAATGATGAGTTGGGTGTGACTCCAATACTCGAATTGACTCTTGTGCATATAGAATTTGCTGCCTCCGATTTCGCCCATGTACATATCCTGGTCGCCGATCAGAAGATCACCTTCCGGATAGCACATAGGTGCGCTGCCATCACAGCAGCCGCCCGACTGGTGGAACATTACCGGGCCATGTTTTTCTTTTAAAAACTCGATCAATTCAAGGGCGGCATCAGTAGCTATTACACGTTCAACCATTGCAATCCCCTCTTTCTGTAGAAAAGCTACAGTGCCCGTTAAGCTCTGACAGGCATAAGGCGAGCCAGCGAAGTGGCGTTCTTTGCCACGCAGCTGGATTGACTTATGACCCGAAGAGCTGGGCCACTGGAGTCTAGACAATATAGATCAAAAGAATCCTTGCTTGTCCTCACTGTAGCTGACGAGCATATTCTTCGTCTGCTGATAATGATTTAACATCATCAAATGATTTTCGCGTCCGAAACCGGACATTTTGTATCCGCCGAATGCAGCGTGCGCTGGATATTGGTGATAGCAGTTTGTCCATACGCGGCCTGCCTGGATGCCGCGGCCGAAGCGGTAAGCAGTGTTGGTATCGCGCGTCCAAATCCCTGCTCCGAGACCATACAAAGTGTCATTGGCAATTTCAAGGGCTTCTTCTTTTGTTTTGAATGTTGTAACCGAAACAACCGGTCCGAAAATTTCTTCCTGGAAAACACGCATCTTGTTGTTGCCTTTGAAAACAGTCGGCTGGATATAATAGCCTTCTGAATATTCTCCTTCGAGTTCATTTCTGTCACCACCGATAAGAACTTCTGCACCTTCCTGCTTGCCGATATCCAGGTAAGACATGATTTTCTCCATTTGTTCAGTGGAAGCCTGCGCGCCCATCATCGTTTCCGGATCAAGCGGATTGCCGGTTTTAATGGCAGCGACGCGTTCGAGTGCGCGTTCCATAAACTCATCGTAAATGTCTTCATGAATCAGCACGCGCGATGGACATGTGCAGACTTCGCCTTGATTCAGCGCAAACATGACAAATCCTTCAATTGCTTTATCAAGAAAAGCATCGTCCTGGTCCATAACATCCTTAAAGAAGATGTTCGGTGACTTGCCGCCCAGTTCCAGAGTAACCGGAATCAGGTTTTGTGCAGCGTATTGCATGATCATGCGCCCAGTTGTGGTCTCACCCGTAAATGCCACTTTGCTGATGCGCGGGCTTGAAGCCAATGGTTTGCCTGCTTCGAGGCCAAAGCCGTTGACGATATTCAGAACGCCTGGTGGCAACAGATCTCCGACCAGCTCAGCCCAAACGAGGATGCTCGCCGGTGTCTGCTCTGCCGGTTTCAAGACGATGCAGTTTCCGGCAGCCAGTGCTGGTGCCATTTTCCAAACTGCCATCAAGAGCGGGAAGTTCCAAGGGATAATTTGTCCAACCACACCAAGCGGCTCATGGAAATGATAGGCGACCGTGTCGTCATCAAGTTGGCTCAGTGAACCTTCCTGCGCACGGATAGCTCCGGCAAAGTAGCGGAAATGGTCAATCGCAAGCGGCAAATCCGCGTTCAAAGTTTCGCGAACAGCCTTGCCATTGTCCCAGGTTTCAGCAACCGCAAGCATTTCAAGATTTTGTTCCATGCGATCTGCTATTTTCAGCAGGATGTTTGAGCGTACTGTAACTGACGATTTTCCCCATGCATCTTTCGCGGCGTGAGCGGCATCCAACGCTGCCTCTACATCTTCAGCTGTGGAACGCGCAATTTCAGTAAACACTTTGCCGGTAACCGGAGAAGGGTTCTCGAAATACTGTCCTTTCGCAGGCGCTTGCCACCCCCCGTTTATGTAGTTCTCGTACCTGTCCTTAAACTTAATTTTTGAACCTTCAGCATTCGGCATTGCATAGACCATTTCTCTTCTCCCCTAACATGATTTATTTCCGCCTGTATGCGCTTTCATTTATTTTTCCTATCCAATAACGCATATATAAAAGCGGCTCCCCTTTATATTGTCAAAAAAATCCGAAAATTGCAACTGACAGTTCCCATAATTTTTTATTCCCTCTCAAAATTCATGTATAATTAACGCAGTAAAGGGAAATATGGACTCGAGAGGAATTTTTAATATGCGAATCAATAAATTTTTAAGTGAGACAGGAATTACCTCGCGCCGTGGCGCAGACAAATTCATCGAAGCCGGACGCGTTACCATTAACGACGAACCCGCGGAACTCGGCAGCAAAGTACAACCGGGCGACCGCGTGCATGTTGACGGCAAATTAATCGAACAGCCGCAACAGGAATATGTCTACCTCGTGCTGAATAAGCCTATCGGCATCACGAGCACAACTGAACGCCACATCGAAGGCAATATTGTCGATTACGTCAATCACCCCGAACGGATTTTCCATGTCGGCCGCCTCGACAAAGATTCCGAAGGGCTGATTCTGCTGACCAATGACGGCGATATCGTCAATGAAATTCTGCGGGCGGAAAACGAGCACGAAAAAGAATACATCGTCAGAGTCGATATGCCGATCACCGACTCTTTTCTGAAAAAAATGCAAGAAGGCGTCGAAATTCTGGATACGGTCACGCTTCCGGCGAAAGCGGAAAAACTGACAAAATATATTTTCAAATTGACGATCAAGCAGGGATTGAACCGCCAAATCCGCCGGATGTGTACAGCACTCGGCTATGAAGTGCGAGCCCTGCAGCGTACACGGATCATGAATATTCAACTGGGCGATTTACCCGTCGGAGAATGGCGCGACTTGACGGACGATGAACGCAATGAGCTGTTTGATCGGCTCGGTTATAAACCGAAACGTTGAGGAGGATTCTGGATGCTGACGATGATGAGTACACCGAATCATACGGGTGTGAAAATAAGCGGAGATTATTTCGACCTGGATGATTTAAACCAGGCTTTGTATAAAGTAGTTGGCAAAGAAGAGCAATATCACGGCTACGAAGGATCCCGGATGCGCATACTTGGAATATCTTATGAAATTCGTCATGCGGCGCAGGGAGATCGCAATGTCGAGTTTGTCTTCAACGGCCTTCATGAACATACGATGAAAGAACACGGCTTTATCGCACCGGATAAAAACATCTATTATTCTGTGGAAATTCTTTGGCCGGAACTGCTTTACGCAGCAGTTGCTTTGAAGGATTTTGTCAGTCTCTATCAGAAACAGGCTTCAAAATCGATGTGGGATATTCACCTTCCAGTCATTTATCGTTTTCAATCCCTTGTTCTTGATTGTCTCCAGGGTCATATTCCTGATGAACAATACGAGACAATCTTACACGCTTTCACCCAGCCGGCCACAGTGAACGAATATGCGATTCAATACGTGGATCTGCTGAATTTAAAGTACATCGGTATGACGAAAGAGCAGCGCGAACAAAACCTGGCCACGGTGGCCATGAAGCTCGCTGTCCAGGACAAAGATTATCAGGCGTTCCGCCAGCAGGTTCTTGCTGCCGCCACGCCTGGGAAAAAACAGATTCATGAAATCGAAGTTTCAGCGGAATACCCTCAGGATTTTGACTGGTGATAAACTTGTCTGTGGCCAATAAAAAACTTCTAGTAAGCTCAAAAAATCCCAGGTTATGAGAACCTGGGATTTTTTCTAGCGTTTGATCTGAATGACCAGAAAATCCGAATCTTCGACAGCTTTCAGGCTGTGCTTTTCTTTCGGTGTCATTCTCATCATAACGTTCGGAGCGACTTCCGCAATTTTACCGTCCACTGTAAATTCAAGTTTGCCCTTGTTTACAATGATCAGGACGTCCGCATCTGCATCGTGTTCTGGAATTTCTTCCCCTGCCGCCAATTGCATGTTTACAATATTGGTCTTTTCAAACTTAACGACTTTCTGAACATGTTTCTTTTTATCGTTCAATTGATAGGGCATTTCAAACAATTCCATTTCCGCACCTCATTTCTTCTATATAATAGCATTCGACAGCGTTTATTGTTCCCCTTCAAAAAGGCTGGATTTTTACACATGCAAATTGTTTGCGAGATTTCATTGCTCACTTCAATATTTCAAACCGTTTAAGAAACATCTGACTAAGGGTATATTTTCTAACAACAGCAAAATTTAAGGTGATGGAGTGATTGAAATGAAGAACTGGTATTTGCCAATAGGTATAGCGTTGTTGTTAACTGCATGCAGCGGCGAAGAAACGCCGGAACTCGAAGATGAATCGCAAACGGAAGTTTCCGCTCCTGAAGGTGAGGATCTCGACCCCACAGACCCAGAGGAAGTGGAAGATGCCCAAACAGCAATGATTGCGGATCTGGTCGAAGGAAATGTCGAAGAGGGTACAGCTGTAATCATTTCAGGCACAGTGGAAGAGTTGGCTGATGACGTTGCTTTTCCTTCCTTCATCCTCAGCAATGGTGATCAGCAGGTTTATATCCGGAATATGGCGGAAACTCCTGTTGAGCTCGGTGACAGCATCCAGGTGGAAGGTATTTATGACGGCAATGCTGAAGAAGATATGCCATTGGTATCTGCTTCTGTGATCACGGTGGAATAAATGGCCTAAAATTTCACACAAAAAAAAAAGCGATTCCGTTTGCAAACGGAATCGCCTTTTTTTATTCAACCAATTGGATAAATTGTTTTGTCCGCTCACTTTGAGGATTTTCAAAGAACGTTTTTGGATCTGCCGATTCGATTATTGTGCCCTGGTCAATCATGATGACCCGGTCCGCAACTTCTTTCGCGAATTTCATCTCGTGAGTGACAACAACCATTGTCATGCCTTCCTCTGCCAGCTGCTTCATAACCTGCAGCACCTCACCGACCAATTCAGGATCGAGAGCCGAAGTCGGTTCGTCAAACAGCATCACTTTGGGCTCCATGGCGAGTGACCGCGCGATGGCAACCCGCTGCTTTTGGCCGCCGGAAAGCTTGCTTGGATAAACGTCGGCTTTTTCTTCAAGGCCGACTTTTTTCAACAAGCTCATCCCCAGTTTTTTTGCTTCTTCTTTTTTCATCTTCTTCACCGTTACCGGTGCTTCGATGACATTTTCAAGAACGGTTTTATGCGGGAATAGATTGAAATGCTGGAATACCATTCCGACTTCCGCGCGTATTTTGGAAAGATCCTCTTTTTTAGGATTAATGGTATGACCATCGATGGTAATTTCACCACTGTTGATCATTTCCAAAAAGTTGAAACATCTGAGAAGCGTACTTTTCCCGGATCCACTGACACCGACGAGAACTACCACCTCTTGAGGCTTCACATGCAAATCTACGCCTTTAAGCACTTCAAGATCGCCGAAGGATTTGTGTATATTTTTTCCGATTATCATATCTGTCCCCCCTTAGGCTTTGTCCACATCGAGTTTATTTTCATACCAGCGCAACAGGTACGTAAAGATCATTACGAGTACGAGATAATACAATGCGACTACCAGGAAAGATTCAAACGGCTGGAAAGACTGAGCCGCTTCGCGGTTCGCCAGCGAGAAGATCTCCCCTACCCCAATGATATAGACCAGGGATGAATCTTTCAATGTAATGATGAACTGGTTGCCAAGCGGTGGAATCGAGCGGCGCAAGGCTTGCGGAAAGACAATGCGCTGCATCGTCTGCTTCCGGTTCATACCGAGCGACATACTCGCTTCACGCTGTCCAGGGTCAACCCCCTGAATCGCGCCACGGAAGATTTCCGCAATATAAGCACCATTATGGACACCAAGGGCGATGGCACCTGCCCAGAAATTATCCATTGTGTAAATTTCCACAATCCCAAAATACAGGAACATGATTTGCACGATCAGCGGCGTACCGCGAATGACCGTAATATAGAGGTTGGCAATGCCCTGCAGGATTTTTGAACCTGAAATTTTCATCAGGGCAAACACCAAACCGATAACCGTACCCAGAGTGACACCGATTGCTGTCAATTGCAGCGTGACGACAGTTGCTCTCAGAAAGCCTGGGTAGGTCCGCATGAATACTTCATATACTGTGGAAAATAATTCAATCATAGACGCCATTCCTCCTTATCCCAACGATTAATTGAGAATTTCGATTCCTTCTAGATCTACATCAAGGAGGTTACGGCCAAACCATTTTTGCGAAATATCATCATAAGTTCCATCTTCAATAATTGTAGCCAATGCTTCATTTACTGCAGCCAGAAGTTCTTCATCATCTTTGTTAACTGCAACAGCCGCTTGCTCGATCCACAATGGATCGCCGACCATTTCAATTTCCAGACCTGCATTTTGTGCTTCGAACCCTACTACGTCAGCCGTGATAACTGCATCCAAACGCCCTTCAATCGCCAAATCCTGCAATGCGACAACATCACTGTTGTAGTATTGGATATCATCTGTGTATTGTTGTGCCGCTGTGTCATATGTGCTCTGTCCAACAACACCGATTTTCGCGCCTTCAAGATCAGCCTCCGAAGTGATTTCCGTATTTCCTTCACGGACGAATATAACACCACCAGAGTAATAGTAAGGATCCGAGAATGAAACCTGCTCTCCACGCTCTTCAGTGATTGCCATCGATCCGATGATGGCATCAAAACGGTTCGTTGTCAGCCCCTGGATGATCGTTTCCCATGGAGTCGTAATCGGATTTGGTTCAAGTCCCATTTCTTCCGACAATGCGTTGCTGATATCAATATCGAAACCGGTCAAATCTCCACCTTCTGTGAAGTTAAATGGCTTGTAAAGACCACTTGAAGCTGTCGTGAATTTGCCTTCCTCCACCAAATCCAAATCGCTTCCTGCTCCTTCAGAACCTGTTCCTTCCGAGCCGTTTGATGCGTCGTCGTCCCCGCATGCAGCCATGATCATACCTGCTGATAAAATGATTCCTAGAAATGGTAATTTTTTATTCATAATTGTGCTCCCCTTTTCGTTTTATGATTGACCAAAACGCCTGGACGCTTTGGGACCTGCTTTACATTGGGTCAAAATTAAATAAAAATTTCTTTCTTCCTATAAATCTCTTCCACTCTCGCCAGATTGCTTTTTACTTTCGCGTGTTCTTTGACATAAACGAAACGCATGATTGAAGCGATCAGCGCATGCACTGCAGTATAGGAATCGATATTTAAATTAGAATTCACAAAGACTTCCAAAGTAATATCTGCATAGGCCGTTGCGGGAGAATCTGCGGAATCTGTAATCAGGATTATTTTGGTGCCTCGCTCTTTCGCGGTTTCCAGCGTGTCGATGACGGATTTCGTGTAGCGCGGAAATACGAAAGCAATGAGCGTATCTTCAGACGACAAAGTGGCTATTTGCCTGTAATATTGACCGTCTCCCTGCATCAGCAATTCTGCGTGGTCGAGTGTCAGGTTCAGCCAGGAGGTCATAAAATGCGCAAGTCCATAATCAAAGAAATTGCTGGTGACATAAATTTTCCGGGCCTGGCCGATATAATCAATTGCCTGCAGCAGCTGGTCTTCATCCATCGTCTGTTTTAACTGGGCAATGCTGGCGATGTCTGCATCCAAAAGATTTGAGAGAAAAGATTGTTCAACCGGCGGCTGGGTGTTCGGCTCCTCAACTTGTTCAAAACGCTCTTCTGCAAGTTTCCTCTGAAGAACATGCTGGAATTCCGCATAACCGCGATACCCTAGCTTTTGCGACCAACGGATGACCGTTGACTCACTTACGTTTACTCTCCGCCCCACTTCAAGCGCGGAAGAAAAAGCCAGAAAGATCGGTTCCTTGAAAAAAAGATCCCCTATTTTTTTTTGGCCGGAACTGAAATTCTTATAAGAATCTGAAACATTCCGCATTAAATCCTGCATTTTTTATAGCCCCCAATGTAAAAACAAGCCAATGTCTTGTAATAAGTATACAGTAATGCAGGATTTCCTTCAATAATTAATGGAATATTCTTTTTTTAAGTAAAATTCAGGGGGAGTATTTTCACCTCTTTTCCCCCATGGTGCCCCTTCTAAACTCCCAGGGAATATTCAATTGAACTTGCCCAAACTTAATTACCTCAATTCCGCAAACTTTCAAGTATACTATTTGTATAACTATTTACTGGAGTGTTGTTTATGAAATGGGAAAATAGAATTTATCACCTTTTTTTAATCTGGTATGCAATTGGCATCATCCTGCTTGGCTTTGATCTATTGCCTTCATGGCTGGAATGGGCCAATGCCGTTTTTCTGATACTAGCTGGAACGATCGGGTTTTTATATTTTGTAAAGCGGTTCGGAAAAACTATTGGAATTGGCATCGGTTTAACGATATTTTTCTCAACTTTCATCATCGAAGGGGCTGGCGCAAATTCCGGATTCCTGTTCGGCTCCTATGATTACACCGACCGTTTTGCCCCTAATTTATTCGGCGTGCCGATTGCCATCGGCTTTGCCTGGCTGATGGTCGTCGCCACTTCGCATGTAATCGCGCGCTGGATTTTCCCGACCGGCACCTTCGCTTACGCAGTGACCGGCGGGATTGGCGCAGTCATCATGGATCTGATCATCGACCCCGTCGCCTACCGGTTGAAATCTTATTGGATTTGGGAAGATACCGGCTGGTATTACGGCATTCCCTGGACCAACTTTTTTGGCTGGTTCATCGTGTCATTCGTTCTGCACTTGCTGATTGATTTCGTAATGCGCCGCAAATCGATGGTTATTGCCAATGAAACCCCGGAACGCAGGCTCATATTGCTGTATCTCTTGATGATCAGTATGTTTGCGATGCTCGGCGCTTTGGGCGGTTTATGGCTGGCTGTCGCAGCAAGCACCATTCCGGCATTGCTGTTGGTGGCAGTCGCGTGGAGGAGGAAGCCGATATGATGGAAGCAAAGAAAAGCAGTCTATTTGAAAAGGGCTTTGCCGTCTATCTGTTTCCTTTGATGCGCCGCTCTTTCTCTCATTTCCTCGGCCACAATATCCAGGAGATTCCACAGCAGCCGGCAATCTTCATCGCAAACCACAGTTCCTGGTGGGATGGGCTGCTGTTCTTTTTCTTAAATCGCACCGTTTGGAAACACGATATTCATATGATGATGCATGAAAAGAACTTGAGGAAATACAGTTTTTTCCGTTATTTGGGCGCATTCTCGATCGACAAGCAAAACCCGAAAGACATCATTCGCTCTTTGCAATACACCGAAGATTTGTTGAAGCAGGGAAAATCCGTCGTGCTGTTTCCGCAGGGTGATGAATACCACCAGGAAATCCGTCCCCTGTCCTTTCAC
The DNA here is from genome assembly GCF_049262615.1 of Planococcus daihaiensis. Lineage (GTDB taxonomy): Bacteria > Bacillota > Bacilli > Bacillales_A > Planococcaceae > Planococcus. The sequence continues at coordinate 1,110,246 of NZ_CP175504.1, forward strand.
AGTGGGATCGGCTACTTACTGGAGAAACACCCCGAAATACCGGTAATCCCGATGACTTTTTATTACTCCTTCCGACATGAGCAGAAACCGGAAGTCTGGATCCATCAGGGACCGTCTTTATCTATAGAAGAGATTCCTGGAATTTCCCGAAAAGAAAAGTCCGGCTCTTTACAGGGACTTTTAACAAACCAATTGGACGAGCTCAGAAAGAATGTAATTGCTGAGGACACAGCTTACTTTAAAGATTTGTTAAGAAAGGAGTGATTGGCGGCTATGCTCATATGGATCCTGATAATATGCCTTGCCCTCTTTCTCCTTTGGACAATCATCAACAGCTTTTTCATGCCGGTCTTGCCACCTGACCCAAGCGTCGCCGCCAAGCCGCTGCTGTCAATACTGGTACCGATGCGCAATGAAGAACGGAACGTCAAAGCGCTTATCGCCGCTTTGAAACAAAATACATACCCGAATTGTGAATTCATCATTTTGAATGACCAGTCCACAGACCACACTCAGCAACTTCTTGAAACTGAGACAGCTGGCGACAGCCGCTTCACAATTTTGCAGGGAGTAGAACTGCCTGACGGATGGGTCGGAAAAGTCCATGCGTGCCACCAATTACAGAAGGCTGCCACCGGAGATTATTTGATGTTCGTGGATGCCGATATCCATTTCAGCCCGCAGGCATTTGAGCAATCACTGGCGCTCTTGCAGCAAAAGAACGCACAATTGCTGTCCGGTTTTCCAGCGTTTGAAGTTACACCTTTTTTGAGCAAATTGCTCGTGCCCATGCAGCATTTCGTTGTTTTTTTTCACTTGCCGCTCGCTTTGGCGAATTACAGCTCATTTCCTGCCGCAACTGCAGCCCACGGGGCGTGGATGCTCTTCGAACGGAGCGCTTACGATGCCATCGGCGGACATCAGTCAGTTCATAACTCGCTCGTGGAAGATGTACACATTTCCCGGGAAATAAAAAATGCGGGGCATCGCATGCTGCTCGCCAACATCACAAAATCTGTCAGCAGCAAGATGTACGAAACCAACCCTGAAGTATGGGAAGGGTTTTTGAAAAACAGTTACACCGGAATTGGGCGTTCGCCCCTGATGGCATTGGGGCTGACCGTATTCTACACCGTCTTTTACATAGCCCCTCTCTTCATAGCGGGAATTGGCTTGTTCACACTGGAATGGCTATATTTCATTCCTTATCTTCTGATTTGTCTGCAGCAGCTTTATGTCATGCTCCGGACACGACAAAATATCGGCTTGGCATTCCTGATGCCGCTGCAAGCCGGCGCCATGATCGCCGTGCTGCTGCATGCCATGAAAAAATCATGGAGCAGGCAATCCTATTCATGGAAAGGCAGGAATTACTCATGAAGAAAACAATCATCATCGGCGGCGGACTTGGGGGATTGTCGGCAGCTGTAACGCTTGCGAATGCCGGCATGACCGTTGAGCTATATGAAAAAAACGACCATTTTGGCGGCAAGCTGATGCCGGTGCGACTGGGAAACCATACATTCGATTTCGGACCAAACACCATTACGATGCCGGAAGTTTTCAACTCCGTCATTGAACAGACAGGGGAATCCGCTGCTGATTATTTCGACTTACTTCCATTGACCACACATACACGAAATCATTTTCCGACTGGAGAGCATCTCGACTTTTCATCTGATCCAGCCAAAATGCAGACAGAACTCAACCGCGTGGCACCGGCAGACGGCGCTAATTTCCAAAGCTTTCTGGACGAAATCAGCCGCATTTACAAGCTGGCAGAGCGGTATTTCTTTCCCTCCACTTTCCAGTCCTGGCGCGATTATCTATCTCCTACGTTAGGTAAGGCTTTGCTGCAGGTTCGCCCGGTAGAGACCATGGACCATTTTTATAAGCGCTATTTCCAGGATCCGCAGTTATTGCAGGCATTTGGCCGTTATGCGACCTATATCGGTTCCTCCCCTTATAAAGCGCCCGCCACATTTTCATTGATTGCCTATTTGGAACTGGTGGGCGGCGTCTATTACGCGAAAGGCGGAAACGCCCGCATCGCAGAAGGCTTTGCCGCAGTTGCCCGGAAAAAAGGCGCGATTCTCCATGCTGGAAAAGCAGTGAAAAAAATAATTGTCCGAAACGGAAAAGCTGTGGGTGTGGAGCTTGAAGGGGGCAATGTCTCAGAGGCGGATGCTGTGATCTTGAATGGTGACTTGCTTTCTGCTTTTCCGCAATTAACTGCGGAAAGCGAGCGCCCCTCTTTCAGCAATAAGAAGAGCGTTTCCTATGAACCTTCCATTTCCGCATTCGTGATATTGGCTGGACTGAAGACAAAGCTGCCGGCATTGAAACACCATAATGTCTATTTCTCAGGAGATTACCGGGAAGAATTTGATGATCTTTTCAATAAGAAACGTTATTCTGAACAGCCGACCGTTTACATCAGTAACTCTTCTTATACGGATCCGACCAGATCGCCGGACGGGGATAACCTATTTATTCTCGTAAATGCCCCAGCTTTGTCGGCAGACGGGAAATTGCAGATTGACCCGGAAGCTTATAAAAATCGAATCTACGATTTCCTTGAAACTTACGGACTCGATATCCGCAGCCATCTGGTTGAAGAGAAGACCTATACTTCGTCTTTCATCGCAGAGAATTTCAATGCTTACCGCGGTTCTTTGTATGGTCCGTCATCCCATAAAAAAAAGGACGCATTTCTGCGCCCCGCCAATGCCAGCCCGGATATTAAAAACCTCTATTTTGTCGGCGGCAGCACACACCCTGGCGGTGGTTCCCCGATGGTAACCATGAGTGGCCACAATGTGGCCAAGCGCATTTTGAAGAAATATGGCATTCAAAACTCTTAGACTCTGACATTGGTGCTATCAACAAGACGTAAAAAGGATATGTCCGTAGACATATCCTTTTTACGTTTATTCATTTCATCCTATAAATAGGCAAGGATTTGTTGTTTCGAATGGTCCGGCACAAAATGCTTTTGCCCGAACACATTATAATCTTTTTTGCGGATGGTTGTCAGGATTTCCCGATAAACCAAGCCTGCCCCTTTTACAGGGATCCGCGAAGTAACTGGATATTCGTTTATTGTTTCAAAAGCTTTTTGATATTGAATTTCAGCTTCCTCCGCCATTTCTTCCCAGACGGCTACGAAAGCCGGAGTGACGACTTTTCTTCGAAGATCGTCCAACTTCAGATTATGTTTTTTCATCAGCTCTGCCGGAAGATAAATGCGTCCCATTTCCAGGTCTTCGTCAATATCCCGCAGAATATTCGTAATTTGCATCGCATAACCGAGTGCAATGGCACCTTCTTTCAGGATTCCCGTTTTCCCTGGGGCGAGGACCGGCAGCAGCATAAGCCCCACTGAACTGGCGACATGATAGCTGTATCCCAGCACTTCTTCCACTGTTTGATAACGTTTTTGCTCTAAATCCATTTCCTGGCCGGCGATCATGCTCCTATAGGCTTCTTCGTCCATGTCATAATTTTTAAAGACATCAGAAAGAGCCAGCCACATGGGATTCGTCGGATCAAAGTCACCATTTAAAAAGTTATGAAATTCCTGTTTAAAGAGAGATAATTGTGCTGCCGGGTCGGTGCCTTCGTCCACAATATCATCCACCATCCTGCAGAATGCATAAATTGCCCAGACGGCTTTTCGGTTGTCCTTTGGCAGCATCGAAAAGCTTTTGTAGAAACTCTTAGAATTGACGGCAATGATCTCTTCGCAATAACGGTATGCCTGATTCAAGTCCATCAAGAATCTCTCCTCTCTCGTAAGGAATCGCGTTCAATTTGTTCGGCCAGTAATTTTGCGCCTTGCATGACAATCGGTATGCCGCCGCCCGGATGAACGGAAGCTCCGACTGCGTACATCCGCTCCACGTCGAATGGTTTTACCTGTGGACGAAATACCCCCGACTGCATCAGCGTGGGTCCAATTCCGAAACTTCCTCCGCGGAATAAACCGAATGTCTCGGCATCAGTTGGCGTCCGGACTTCCATCCACTCGATGGCATCTCTAAGTCCTGGAAACGACAGCTCTTCCATCCGGTCAATCACTCCGTCGATCCATGCTTTTTCATTGTCCCAGTCCACTTCCGAACCGGCAGGCACCGGAATCAGGGTATACAAGACCGCTTTGCCTTCCGGCGCGAGTGAATCATCAATTTTTGATGGATGGAACGTATAGAAAGCAGGATCTTCAGGTTTCTGCTTGTTCGTAAAAACATCTTTCATATGCTTGGCATAATCATTGCCAATAAAGAATTGATGGACATTCACGTCGCTATAAACACGATCAAGCCCAAAATACAACAAGAGGCAGGCGGAAGACGGCACAAACTTTTTAGACTTCCGCTCCGGCATGAGGCGGGAAACCGTCGGGAAATCGCCGTTATAGACGACAGCATCAAAATCTTCTCTTCCCGTTCCCAGTTCCAGTCCTCTTGCCGCTCCATTTTCAATAATGATCCTCTTGACCATTTCCCCTTTGCGAATGGTGACATTCGATCGGGTCTTCAAGTTTTTCTCAAGCAGCGGCACAATGCTTGCGTATCCGCCTTTCAAATAATGGACGCCATGTTCGTGTTCACTGAAAGGAACCAGTGAATACATGCCCGGTGCGCTGAATGGATCTCCACCGATATATAATGTCTGCAGCGTATAAGCCAATTGAAGACGCTCATCTGTGAAATAGCGAGCCATCAATTGTTTCACAGAAAGCTGCGGCTTCAACGCCAGCAGGTTTTTAACGTTGCCCGGTGTGAAGAATTCTTTTTTCCGAACAAAGGAATGCTCTAGGAATGCGGATTTGCCAATAGCAAAACGCTCTCGGCCTTCTGCCATGAATCGCAGGAATCCTTCCTCCTGACCTGGAAATACTCTTGCCACTTCTTCAGCCTGCCGCTTGCTGTCGGGATATTTTGTATACACTTTCCCGTCGTTATAGCGGATTGTATACAGCGGATCGCACAGCAATAATTCATATTGCTCTTTTCCAATTCCCGCTTCGGCCAATAACTCCTGGAACATTTCCGGCAATAAGACGATTGTAGGCCCCTCATCAATTTTAAAACCATCGCGTTCAACAAAATTCATGCGCCCGCCAAGCCGACCCTCTTTTTCGATGATTGTCACTTCATGTCCATTGTTGCTCAAATACAACGCGCCCATCAGGCCGCCGATTCCGCCGCCGATTATTGCGATTTTCATGCAAAGCCCTCCAATGCCGGCAACGGAAGAATCGGGATCCCTGCATTTCCATCTCTCTTTAATATGCCATTTGCGGTGATGCGCGCCGATTCCAGAATGGTTGGCAAACCGCTGCCGGGATGCGTGCCCCCACCGACCAGCCAGCATTGCTTCAGTTCCTCGAATTCATTGTGGGGGCGGAACACCATCATTTGGGTAAGCTGATGGCCAAGATTGAAGGTAGCTCCTTTATAAACTGAATAGTCCTGTTCCCAACCGAAAGGCGTTAATACTTTTTCCACTTCGATATGATCACGCAAGTTTTTAAACTCTGTTTTCTCCTCGATAATATTCAACACGAGCTCGCGGAATTCCTGCTGTTCATTGTCCCAGCCGATGTCGCTGAAATTATTCGGGACCGGCGCCAATATGTAAAGTGCCGACTTTCCTTCCGGTGCGAGCGTCGGATCGGTGACACTTGCGTTCTGGATATAAATCGACGGATCTGCAGACAGCAGTTTTGAGTCCGTAATCTCTTCCACATTCTTTTTGTAATCCTTGGAAAACACGATCGTGTGATGGGACAAATCATATTTTTTATCCAGACCAAGATAAATCATGAAAGTCGAACAGGAATATTTTTTCTTCTCCAGTTTTTCAGGTGTATACTTTTTCAGAACGCCCGGCTCCACCAGATTCGTCATGACATGAGCGAAATCTCCATTGATGATTACGTTATCTGCGGCTTCCCGGCTGCCGTCTTCGAGGTCGACGCCTTTGACGGTGCGGCCTTCAAGCCATAAATTTTTCACGCCTTTGCCGGTATGGATCGTGCCGCCCAGTTCCCGGATCACTTTTGCCATCGATTCGGAAAGCTGGTTGACACCGCCGATCGGATGATAAATGCCGTAAGCATGTTCCATATAAGACAGAATCGTAAAGGCCCCGGGACATTCCCACGGTGACATTCCGAGATATTTGGATTGAAAGGCAAAAGCCAATTTCAGTCTTTCGTCCTTGAAATAACGGGACAGCACATCGTATAGGCTCTTGTTAACTTCCAGCTCAGGCAAAGCCTTCAATACTTTTGGTGAGATCATATGTGAAAATTTATCCATTCGCGTCTGAAGGAGCGGCGAGAGGGCTTCCAGCTTCTTGCCGGTCTCTTTCATAAAACGCATATAGCCTTCGCCACCGCCTTTAAAATCTTTGTCGATTTTCGCCATCATTTCTTCAGCATTGCGCGTCATAACCAATTTCTGATCTTCGAAAATCAATTCATACATCGGATCCAATTCCACCGGTTCCATATAATCAGCCAGTTTCCGGCCAGCCACTTCAAACAGTTCTTCCACTATATGAAGCATGCTCAAAAAAGTCGGGCCCGTATCAAAAGTGAAGTCGCCGAGCTTCAATGCTGCATTGCGCCCGCCAACGCGTTCATTTTTCTCATAAATATCAACCTGGTAGCCTTTCGCCGCCATCAGCATACCGGCAGCCAAACCACCGGGACCTGCACCAATGATTACTATTCTTCTCGTCATATGATTACCCCATTTTATAATTCTTTAGTTATATATAATCTATATAAAAATTATACATTATATGAAATAATAAAACTATTATTAAGCATTCAATGAATAGCGAGAATCACGAGATATGCAGGTTCAGGTTCGGCCTGCTCTTTAAAATTCAGAAAAAACTGTTAATTCCATAATACCCTATGTGACGCAAGAAATAACTTCAGAAAGCCCAAAGTTATCCAGATATTTCTAATGATGTTCTTCAATGCTCCGATTCCATGCAGCCAAAATAAAAAACCGCCTCAATTGAGACGGTTCATCGCACACTATTCATTTTTTCGCTTTATGGACTTTCAGGATTTTCCCTTTGACGGGTGTATCTTTCATCGCTTTCAAAACCATCGGGCCTTTGCCGTTGAGGATATCGATGTACGTAACGCCATCCTGGATTTTGATGATGCCGATATCTTCAGCTGTGACACCTGGAATGTTTGTCAATGTGCCGACAAAATCAAAAGCACGCAGTTTTTTCTTCTTCCCACCATTGAAATAGAGTTTCATAATATCCTTGTTCACTTGCTCATTCTTGTTACGCTTGAGCTGCGGACGGCTTTCAAGTTTTTCAGTGAAAGCCTCTTTCGCCGCGTCCACTTCTCCGGAAGAAGGTGCAGCCTTTTCAGGAATGGCAAAGCCGATATAGTCTTCTATTTCCTGCAGGAATTTGTCTTCGTATGGCGTCACAAAACTGATCGCCTTACCGGTTTTTCCAGCACGACCGGTTCGGCCGGCACGGTGGACATAGCTTTCTTTCTCGAGCGGGATATCATAATTGATGACATGAGTAATGCTGTCGATATCAATTCCGCGCGCGGCTACATCCGTTGCCACCAGGTAGCGGAATTCTCCTCGTTTGAAATCATTCATAACTTCGAAACGATCTTCCTGCAACATACCTCCGTGCAATTTATCACAAGTGTAATAATGCTTTTCGAGCTGCTCCATGACGAAGTCGACATTGTCTTTCGTCCGGCAGAAGATGATGCAGCTGTCCGGATTTTCAACGATGGTGACATCGCGGAGCAATGAAAACTTTTGTTTGTCCGCAACGCGGATCAACTGATGCTCAATCTGGTTTTTCAGGGTTTCGGTTGAAGCAATTTCGATATGTTCCGGTGCGTTCATATATTTTTGCTGCAGTTTTTCCACGTTTTCCGGCAAGGTTGCCGAGAAAAGCATCGTCATCCGCTGCTTCGGCAATTTAGTGATGATGGCTTCCACTTGTTCGATAAAGCCCATATTGAGCATTTCATCCGCTTCGTCCAATACCAAAAATTCAATGCGATCGAGTTTCAGCGTGCCGCGTTCGATATGATCGAGCACGCGGCCAGGCGTCCCCACTACCACGTGGCATTTCTGTTTCAGTTCAGCCTGCTGGTAGGCAAACGGCTGCTTACCGTAGACGGCAGCAGCTTTGATGCGTTTAAAACGGCCGACATTGGTGATGTCTTCTTTGACCTGATCGGCGAGTTCCCGTGTAGGCGTCAGCACCAATGCCTGCGGTTTGTTTTCTTCCCAATCGACCATTTCACAAATCGGTATGCCGAAAGCCGCAGTTTTGCCGCTCCCGGTTTGCGACTTCACCGCGATATCGATCTTTTGCATTGCGACAGGAATCACTTTCTCCTGCACTTCGGTCGGTTCCGTATAACCTAAACCTTCGAGTGCCCGTAAAATGGGGTCACTGATATTAAAATCTTTGAATTGCTTGCTGTTCATATATAGAATCTCCTTCTCCGTACAAAACTTCAGATATCACTATTATTGCACGGATTTTATACAATCTCCATTAAACGATTATTAAGTTTAATGAAAATAGAAGGTTCATTGATCCAGAAGGCTGACAGAAACTTTAACATCCAGGGATTGGCTGCCGCCGCGATAGACGCCTTGCACTGGGCTGACATCGTTATAATCGCGTCCCACCCCGACACGAATATGGTTTTCAAGCGCTTCGATGTTATTTGTCGGATCAAGCCCTACCCAGCCGACGCCTGGAACCATAACTTCTGCCCACGCATGGCTTGCGGCATCGCCGACCAGTGCCGAATTTTCACCGACATATAAATAACCGCTGACATAGCGAGCCGGAATGTGCTTGCTTCTCAGGATTCCCAACATGACGTGGGTAATATCCTGGCACACGCCTTTTCGCAGATCGAATGATTCCGAAGCTTTTGTGTAAACGTCTGTTGATTCGCCGTCATACGTAAAGTGGTCATGGATATACCCCATTACTTCGATGGCGTATTGAACCGGATTCTCAATCTGGCCCAGCTCGCGGTCAACCTGCGTAATCTGTTCCGGATTCAAATACGTGTAAGCGGTGTTGCTGAGGTACGCCAAATAATGTTCGCTGAATAATTTCGAATGAAAAATTGCGCGCATTTCCGGTGAATAATCAATTTGATGAATGAATGGACTTTTTTGTATGCTGACGATGGAAGTCGTTTTCACTTCCAGATGCTGGTGATGTTCAGCTATAAAGAAAGTCTCCACATTATTGCCCCAAATGTCGATATGCTCTTTCGTCAAAGAAGCGGGCATAATTTCAGCACGGTATTCCAGTAAGCGCTGGACCTCATCAGTCCTCGGTTTCAACCTGATTGAATTCATGCTTTGGTCAACAACGGTATCGTATTCGAAAACATTAGTATGCTCGATTTTATATTTCATGGATGTTATTCCTTTCGCATTCGCTGTCTGATTTTGAGTGCTCATGTAGTTTTCGGTTTCCGGGTCGATGAGGTAATAAGTTTTCGAAAAGATCTTGCCGATTTCATTGCAGCCATCCTGGAAATCATTTAAGAAGTTCATCATGTCCTCAGGTTCGAGTTCCTGAAAATTAAACCTGTCGAAATCAGCCGTCAATTCATCGATTTTCGCGAATAACTCCCAGGAGTAATGAGAAACTTTCCCCTCCTCCAATTTGACGATTGCTTCCCGCATATGATCCAGGCAATAGCGGATGGACCTCGGGAATGAAGGGTTCGAAACCAGAAACGACAGGACCAGCGATGGATTCATTTTTGGCGGATTAGCTTTTAAATAGGCATCATAGCCATTGGTCATCCGAAGAGCCGCCAGCCAGTAATAATAATCTTCTGATTGATGTGCCTTCGCACGCGCCACTGTTCTTTCACAAACAACATTCAGGATACGCGTCGTTTTCTCAGCACGTTCGAGCCATTTGCCGATTTTGATCATTTGATATTCGACTCCGCGCGACATCGAAGATTCTATAATGCCCTGGGAAGTTAATGCCGTATTTTTGACTTTCTGTAAAAACTTCCTCATTTCATGGACCGTCATCGTTTCCGTATCCATTTCCTGCAAACTCAAATAACATCTGTTCCAGACTTCCCAATAATCGTCTGTGATGTGGTCACGGCTCATCCGGGCGTTTTCACGGATAAAGCGCACACAGCTGGCAACAGAATTAAAGTTGTCTTCTTCCATTGCAAGATAATGGACCAGCCGATCTTCATTAAAAGCCGGCAGGGATTTGATATATTCCATCATATCCGTTGAAGCACAAATTTCAAATATAAGCTTCCAATCTTCTGCACGGACCAATTCTTCATCCGATGCTTCTATCATCTGCAATAATTGCACATCCAGAATGCGCGCATTATTCTCCGCACGTTCCGCGTTTCTTGACAGCCAGTATAACGAATTTGCCACTCGACTCAACATTCAGGAATCCCCTCCTTCTTCTTCTTTTTTCTTGAAGACCCAAGTATCTTTTCCGCCGCCGCCTTGTGAAGAGTTGACCACGAGCGAGCCTTCTTTCAGCGCAACGCGCGACAAGCCGCCCGGCAGGACATTCGTTTCTTTTCCTCGCATGACGAATACCCTCAAATCCACGTGGCAGGGGTAGAATTTATCTCCCTGATAGGCAGGTGCGCGTGATAACTTGATCGTCGGCTGTGCAATATATTGATGCGGCGCTTCAATGATTTTCTCACGGAAAATCTCGATCATTTCCTTTGAAGCGTGAGGGCCGACAAGCATATCGTACCCCCCCGAAGCACCAACATTTTTCACAACGAGTTCCTCCAGATGGTCGAGTACCCATTCTCTTTCTTCTTCATTTTCCAGCAAGTACGTTTTCACATTGTCGATCAAAGGCTCTTCTTTCAGATAATAGCGGATCATTTCAGGAACGTACACATAGATTGCCTTGTCATCAGCTACTCCATTCCCGATCCCATTGAGTATGGCTACATTGCCATGTTTATAGGCCTGCAGCAAACCCGGCACACCCAGGGCAGAATCTTCATTGAATGCTTCAGGATCCAGAAAATCATCATCAATCCGGCGATAGATGATATCCACTCTTTTCAAGCCGCGGATTGATTTCATATAGACAACGTTCTTTTTCACAACCAGGTCACGACCTTCAACAAGGGCGATTCCCATTTGCTGGGCCAGGAAAAGATGGTCGTAATAAGCAGAATTATACATCCCTGGCGTCAATAAAACGGCAAAAGGCTTGCCTTTTTGAGATGCCGGCGCATGGTCAAGGATTGCCTGGTGCATATGGGTCATCTGATGCTCAAGCGTCTGGACCGAATGGTTGGCGAAAAACTCCGGATAAACCTGCCTCATCACATAACGATTCTGGTAGACATAAGACATTCCCGAAGGATTGCGGAGATTATCTTCAAGCACATGATATTTCCCGTACTCATCGCGTATCAGATCAATGCCGGCCAGAAAAATATGGTTTTTCAAAGGGATATCAATCCCTTTTACCTGCTTTTCATAATAATATGGATTATCCTCCACCAGATTTCTTGGCACTATGCCATCATCCAGAATACGCTGTTCCCCGTATACATCTTCGAGGAAAAGATTCAGCGCTTCTGCGCGCTGAATCATCCCCTTTTCCACTAATCCCCATTCTTCAGGCGGAATGATAATTGGCACAAAATCGAAGGGCATCGTCCGTTCAGTTCCGACATTATTATTGTAGACCGTGAACGTGATCCCTTGTCTGAGAAATGACAGTTGGGCGGTTTCGTGTTTTTCGCGCAATTCCTCTTCACTGAAATGCTGGAGCAATTGAAAGAAGTTTTGATAATGGGGCTTTGGTTGTTTATTCTCTTCGAACATTTCATCAAAAAATGGTTTTACCGAGTAAGATTGAAACATAATTCCCCTCCTCATTATTTTTCGTAATATTCTGTTATTTTTGGGTAAAAAAAACTACCCCTCACAGGCTGCGAGTGGTAGCTTGATAATTTAAGCTTCTCATTCACTTATCAAAGCTTTTTTCGCCTTTATTCCTTTTTCGACAAATCTTCGTCATTCCCTTTTTTCAGGGAGTCGGAATATTCCGTGCTGCCGCCAAAAGCGCCGCCGCTCGGAGTCGAACTCTCCGAAGAACTGCCCGTCCCTTGTGAGCCGCTTGGCTTAGAAGTATCTGAACCGGTAGATGATCCAGAACCGCTCTTCGATTTATCTCCGACTTCATCTTGCAATGTTTTGTCCGCTTTATCCAGCATGTCTTTCTCTTTGTCCATCATTTTCTGCTGGTTATCAATTGCGGTTTTGACTTGGTCGACTGCCTTAGAAACGTACGGCTTTGCTTTATCGACCATGCCGCCCGACTGTTCGTTAAAGCGGTCCAAACCTTTTTTCACATTTTCTTTCAGATTGCCGGATTGAGACGTATTTGTAGAAGTGCCGTTCGAATCCACTTTCTTCTGTGCCATTGCAGATCCGATTGCGGCACCTATCCCTAATAATACTAATTTACCGAATATGCCGCCTGAACGCTTTGCCATTTGAATCTCTCCTTTATCAGTATTGGAATACACTGTGTTCTTATTATTTACTAATTCAGGGTATTCTAAACATTTTCTACAGGAAAAAAGACACCTCAAATATTTATTCGGTGCCTTTAGTCCATGTAATTCCTCTTATTAAATTTTACCTTCCTGCTTAAGTACCTCTTCAAAAGCATTTACAACGGCGGGGTCATATTGAATTCCTGACAGACTGCGAATTTCAGCCATGGCAAAATCAGCAGCATAGGCTTTGCGATAAGATCGGTCTTCCGTCATCGCGTCAAATGTATCGCAAACTCCGATAATTTTGGCTTCCAGAAGAATTTCATCCGCACCTAAGCCCAAAGGATAGCCTCTGCCGTCGATTCGTTCGTGATGCTGTTCGACAATTTCAGCTAGATCAGCGTAAGCCGTTTTCCGAAGCATGTCTGCACCATCTCCTGGGTGTTTTTTGATCATCGCAAACTCTTCATCAGTCAATTTCCCTGCTTTATTTAGAACTTCCTCAGGTACATTGATTTTTCCAATATCATGGAGAATGGAAGCAAGAAACAGCCTTTCAAGATCACCAATTTTAAAATTCATTTTTTTTGCAGTTTTTAAAGTATAATTGCTTACTCGCTCACTATGATTATAGGTATAGCGATCTTTCTTTTCCACAGATTCTGCAACATTGCGAAGTTCTTGAATTCTTTCGCTAAGAGAATGAAACACTAAAATATTTGAGATTGACATAAAACTTACATCAGTTTTTGCTCTGAGGTGAACCGGCTCTTCAAGGTTACTCGCAGAGAAAAAATCATGAGGTCCAAGCAGTTCAAGCTTACCATTAAATTCCACTTCCAATTCTCCATTCAAAATAATGAAAAATTCATGGACATCGGGTTCTTCCCCCGGAAATAAAATCATTAATTTACCTTCTAATACTGTTTGTTTCATAATTTCTATTCCGCCGCCTCTTCCAAGCAAGCTCAAAGTGGTAGACTCGTTATTTACAGTTTCCAAGTACTTTTTCCCCAATACATTGAAGCCTTTCATTAATACACATCCTTCCAAAAAGCACCATGAGAGTATAGAATTTCTATACTCTCATGGTACTCTAAAGAAATTCTATAGACAACTGTATTTACCAGCCCAACACCCTGATAGGATCAATCTCTGCCTCTCGATCGGCAAACTTAATAAATATAAACTCTATTTCAACTTCCAGGCCCGCCGCCTCAGCTTTATCAATGCCTTTGGATGTAATGGTTTCTGCTTTCACTTGCAATTTAGCAATTTCTGCATCTAATTTTTCGTCGTATTTAGTCCATGCTTTTTGGTGTTTCTCAACGTCCGAAGTTTTAGCTTGATCCGCTAAAAATTTTGCTTCCATTTTTTCAGCCTTTACTTGCACTTTCAAGATTTCTTCATCAATTTTTTCGTTCACTTTTTTGACTTTCAAAATAGCTTCCTCTATCTCTGGGCTCATGTCAGGTTCTGTCTCCTGAGCAAACCCTCCCCCTGTAAAGGCGGTAAAAATTAAAAGCAGTGAAATAAGTGCAGCGATGGAATATCTCTTCAACATTCGTTTTCCTCCCTTTTCTCTAATCTAGCCTGCCTTGCAGAATAACTTATAAATGTAAAAGTTATTCTATTCAACTGCAATCCATTCCTTATAAATTATAAATCAACTAGGTATAAAGAACAATATTAGATCTGAATTTTCAGAAATAAAATTTAGAATCACTGCCAAAAAGCGCAGGAATTATCGAGCTTTCCCTGCGCTTTTATTGTGAAGTATGAATTTTATGGAAGAACTGTTGCACCCATCAAATAGCGGTCGCATTCTCTCGCTGCTTCCCGGCCTTCATTGATCGCCCAGACGATCAAACTTTGACCGCGGCGCACATCGCCCGCCGCAAAAATACCTTCTGAGTTGGTGGTGTATTTTCCGTAATCAGCGCTCACGCATGAGTTCGGCTCAGTCGCCAATTCCATTTGTTGGATCAGCCCCTGCTCCGGTCCGCTGAATCCGATAGCGATCAGCACGAGGTCCGCTTTCCAGACTTTCTCCGTTCCCGCTATTTCTTCGCGGATCCGATTGCCTTCTTCGTCAATCTTCAATTTAACATTTACCGTATGAACTTCTTTTACATTGCCCTTTTCGTCACCGACAAATTTCTTGGTCATGACGGCATAAGCTCTTGGATCTTCTCCGAAAGCAGCAGCCGCTTCTTTATGGCCATATTCCACACGGTGCACTTTCGGGTATTGCGGCCAGGGATTGCCCTGTTCATCGCGAATCGCACCTTTTTTATCGTAGACGTCGAATTGGACGAGGCTTTCACAATCATGGCGGACAGCTGTAGCCAGGCAATCCGTTCCAGTATCGCCGCCTCCAATGACAATCACATGCTTGCCTTTGGCAGAAATATAATTGCCGTCTTCAAAGTTTGAATCCAGCAGGCTCTTCGTGCTCGCATGCAGAAAATCCATCGCGTAATGGATGCCGTCGAGCTCTCGCCCTTCCAATTGAACATTTCTATGAACGGTTGAGCCGGTGCACATAATCACCGAATCAAAATCCGATTTCAGTTTTTCAGCGGCATAATTTTTGCCGATTTCAATATTCGTTTTGAAGGTGATGCCTTCCTGTTTCAGAATATCGACACGGCGAACAACCATTTCATATGGGAGCTTCATTTCCGGTATGCCATAAGTTAGCAAACCGCCCACCCGGTCATTCTTTTCAAAAACAGTGACCCAGTGGCCGGCTTTATTTAATTGTGCAGCTGCCGCAAGACCCGCCGGACCGGAGCCGATGACCGCGACGTGTTTGCCTGTGCGTCTTTCCGGCGGTTCCGGCACGACCCATCCTTCTTCAAAGCCGCGTTCAATAATCGAACGTTCGACTGTTCGGATTGCTACCGGCGGGTCGGTTATGCCGAGAACGCATGATCCTTCGCATGGCGCCGGACAAGCCGTCCCCGTAAACTCCGGAAAATTATTTTTGAGATGTTCGCGGCGGAGCGCTTCTTTCCATTGCCCCCTGTAAACCAAATCGTTCCATTCAGGAATCAGGTGATTAACCGGACAGCCGGTTGTCACCCCTTCCAGTTCCATTCGGGTGTGGCAAGTCGGCACGCCGCAATCCATGCAGCGGGCGCCTTGTTTTTGCACTTCTTCAGTGGATAGCGGAATGGTATAGTCGTTCCAATCGTGCTTCCGTTCTGTCGGATTACGCTCTTTCATTGTTTGTCGGTCATAGTCCATAAATCCTGTGCTCTTTCCCATCGGATCCCTCCTTCATCATTTTTTTGAAATACTGATTTTCTATTTTATCGTTTCTGCTATTTTGCTTTCTTCAAAAGCCGTCATTTCGGCATCGAATTTTGTCATGCCGCTGTCCTCCAACGTGCTGATGCGGTTATTGATCTGCAGATATGCTTTCGGAATGACCCGAACGAATTTTCCGGAGAATATTTCCCAGTGTTCCAAAATCCGCTGTGCATTGGCACTTCCCGTATAACCGTAATGGCTGTCGATCATACTGCGCAGATTTTCAATTTCCTGCGGATCTGCCAGCGGCTGCAAATAAACCATATCCTTATTGCAATACTCGGCGAAATTCTCGCCTTCATCCAGGACATACGCGATGCCGCCGGACATTCCAGCTGCGAAGTTTTTGCCGGTGGCGCCCAGTATCACAACCCGGCCACCCGTCATATACTCACAGCCATGGTCTCCGACGCCTTCCACCACAATATTGGCGCCGCTGTTCCGAACAGCGAAACGCTCTCCTGCAACGCCGTGTATATACGCTTCACCGGCAGAAGCACCATAGAAGGATACATTGCCGATGATAATATTTTTTTCAGGTATAAATGTGGAATCTGCAGCGGGTTTCACGATAATTTTCCCGCCGGACAAGCCTTTGCCGACAAAATCATTGGCATCGCCAATTAACGTCATCGTCATTCCCAGAGGGATGAACGCACCGAAACTTTGGCCTGCCGAACCTTGAAACTTCAGTTTCACCGTGTCTTCCGGCAACCCTTCTGCGCCGTAGCGCCTAGAAATTGCGCTGCCGATAATGGTTCCCGTGGCACGATGAATATTACGGATAGCTGTCGAAAATTCGACCGGCTCACCAGTTTCAATCGCGTTGCGGCATCTTGGCAAGAGCTCCTGATAATCCAAGGTTTGCTGCAAACCGTGATCTTGTTTGACGGTTGCATAGCGTCCGACTTTTTCAGGAAGATCCGGCTGGAAAAGAAGCGCTGATAAATCGACTCTTTTTGCTTTCCAATGATCAATTGCTTCATTTACTTCAAGCACATCGGTTCTGCCAATCATTTCATTGATTGACCGGAAACCGAGCTCCGCCATCAATTCGCGTGCTTCCTGTGCGATAAAGCGCATGAAATTTACGACATGTTCCGGGTCTCCGCCGTATTTTTTACGCAGTTCCGGGTTTTGCGTCGCAATTCCCACTGGACAGGTGTCCATATGGCAAACGCGCATCATGACACAGCCGAGCACGACCAGCGGCGCAGTGGAAAAGCCATATTCTTCTGCTCCAAGCAGAGCCGCCATCACAACATCGCGCCCCGTCATCATCTTGCCGTCCGTTTCCACAACGATGCGGTCACGCAAACCGTTCAATAATAAGGTCTGATGCGTTTCAGCCAAACCGATTTCCCACGGCAGACCGGTATGTTTCAAACTTGTTTTCGGCGCAGCGCCTGTGCCGCCGTCATAACCGCTGATCAATACCAGATCTGCACGGCCTTTTGCGACACCAGCCGCTATCGTTCCAACACCAACCGCTGACACCAGCTTCACGCTGATGCGTGCATATGGATTGGCATTTTTCAGATTGAAGATCAATTCCGCCAAATCTTCGATTGAATAAATATCGTGATGCGGCGGAGGCGAGATCAATTCGACTCCGGTCGTCGAGCCGCGAACTTCTGCAATCCACGGATAGACTTTCTTGCCTGGCAGATGTCCGCCTTCTCCCGGTTTCGCACCTTGCGCAACTTTGATTTGGATTTCGTCAGCGTTCACCAGGTAATGGCTCGTTACACCGAAGCGTCCCGAAGCCACCTGCTTGATCGCACTTCTGCGGTTGGTGCCGTCTTCATCCGGGATAAAGCGGGAAATTTCTTCGCCGCCTTCACCGGAATTGCTGCGGCCACCGATTTTATTCATCGCGACGGCCAGCGCTTCATGCGCTTCTTTGCTGATTGAACCGTACGACATCGCGCCCGTTTTGAAGCGCGCACAAATTTCTTCGACGGTTTCCACTTCTTCCAATGGCACCGCTGTCCGATCCTTGAACTTCAACAGACCGCGCAGGGATTGCAAATTCGCTTTTTCATCCGTCAGAAGCGCAGAATATTTCCGGAACACATTAAAATCATTTGTTCGGCACGCCTGCTGCAACGTATGAATGGTCTTTGGATTGTATTGATGATCTTCCCCGTTTTCGCGGTATTGGAATTCATCTCCGGATTCCAGTTCGCCATCGCTTCCTTCAAGTTCAGGATAAGCTCTGGCATGGCGCATGAGCACCTCTGTACCGATTGTGTCGATTCCAATTCCACCCAGTCTTGAAGAAGTGCGGGTGAAATATTTATCAATGACGTCCATACGAATTCCCACAGCCTCGAAAATTTGAGCCCCGCGGTAACTCTGGATCGTCGAAATGCCCATTTTTGACAGCACTTTGATGATGCCATCTGTAACTGCTTTGATATAACCCTTTTCGGCTTGCCCGTAATCGACGCCTGTAATATCTTCAGTCTCAATTAAGTGATTGATCGTATCCAAAGCCAAATACGGATTGATGCCTTCAGCACCGTACCCTAGAAGAACTGCAAAATGATGCACTTCACGCGGTTCTGCTGATTCCAGCAAAATGCTGACTTTCGTGCGAATACCTTCGCGTATCAGGTGATGATGCAGACCGGAAACGGCCAATAATGCCGGTATTGCGGCATTTTCTTTATCGGCTCCTCTATCAGAAAGAATCAGGAGCGTGGCCCCCTTTTCACAAGCTGCATCCGCTTCGACAAACAGCTCTTCAAGCCGTGTCTCCATCGCTTCGGCGCCGTCTGAAACCGGGAATAAAATCGGCAGCGTCACTGCCTTAAATTCGTCGATTGAGTTATGGCGCAATTTCTCCAACTGAGCGTTGGTAAGCACAGGCGTTTCCAATCGAATATGGCGGCTGCTTTCCGGGGTAGGCTGCACCAGATTGCCTTCTGCTCCGATTGTCGTTTGTGCTGCCGTAATGATCTGTTCACGGATGGCGTCAAGCGGCGGATTCGTCACTTGCGCAAATAATTGTTTAAAGTAATTGTAAAGAAGCTGAGGCTTTTTCGATAATACAGCTAAGGGAGAATCATAGCCCATCGAACCGACAGGATCTTTGCCTTCAGTCGCAAGCGGCTTAATGATCTTCTGAACTTCTTCCATCGTATAGCCGAATGCCAACTGCTGCTTAATCAAGGATTCCGTTACGTCATGGGTAACAGGCTGTTCCGGATCCGCTAAATCGTCCAAATCCAGCATATTTTGTTCCACCCAGTCTTTATACGGCAGTTCCCCTGCAATTTGCATTTTTATTTCTTCATCTGGAATAATTTTTCCTTTTTCAAAGTCTATCAACAGCATTTTGCCGGGACGCAGGCGATCTTTGTAAATGATGTCATCTGCAAAGATATCGAGTGCGCCGACTTCCGACCCCAAAACGATCATGCCGCTCTTGGTTACGTAATAACGCGCCGGACGCAGACCGTTTCGGTCGAGGCAGGCTGCAACCTGGTTGCCGTCAGTAAAGACGAGTGCCGCGGGACCATCCCACGGTTCCATCAACGTGCTGTGGTATTCATAGAAATCCTTTTTCACTTTATTGATTGTCGGATCATTGACCCACGGTTCCGGCACCATCATCATCGCCGTATGGGCGAGCGAACGTCCGGATAAGTGAAGAAATTCAAAACAATTGTCGAACATGGAAGAATCACTGCCGCTTTCATCGATGACCGGCATTAATTTTTTCAGATCTTCTTCGTTGAAATGCGGTGAGGTGCACAGCGCTTGGCGCGCCCGCATCCAATTGACGTTTCCGCGCAGGGTATTAAATTCACCATTGTGGATGGAGTAACGGTTTGGATGGGATCTCTGCCAGCTGGGAAATGTGTTGGTGCTGAAACGAGAGTGGACTAATGCCAACGCCGATTTGAATTCGGGGTGGTTGAGGTCGATGTAGAAAGAATCCAATTGCTCAGGAATAAGCATCCCTTTGTAAACAATTGTTCCAGCTGAAAGGCTGCTGAAATAGACATCTTTGAACTCCGGATCACTGCCCATTTCCTGCTCAATTCTTTTGCGGATGATATAGAGCCTGCGCTCCAAATCCATGCGTCCTTCAAGATCTGCCGCCGCTTCGATGAATACCTGGCGTATAACCGGCTTCGTTTTTGTTGCCACCTTGCCGACAAAAGAATCATTTACCGGAACCGGCCGCCAGCCCAGACATTGCTGGCCTTCTTCTTCAATAATTCGTTGAATAATTTCTTTTGATTTCATCCGGATGTCATAATCCTGGGGCATAAAAATCATGCCGATGCCGTACCGGCCTTCTTCAGGAAGATTAATCCCTTCTTTTTCACATTGTTTTTGGAAAAACCGGTGTGGAATTTGCGTTAAAATTCCTGCTCCATCACCCGTGCTCGTATCAGAAGACTGCCCTCCGCGGTGCTCGAGGTTGCAAAGAATATTTACGGCATTCTGGACAATCGAATGGGATTTTTCACCATTTATATTCGCAATCATTCCAATTCCACAGGCCTCATGTTCCTGGTCGGGATCATAAAGCCCCTGTGCTTTTGGATATTCTCTTTTAGTCATAATGTTTCCCCCTTTAACACAGTGAAGTGTCATAATATTAGGATAGCATATCATAAAAGTTGAATAAATATAAAATTTAGATTAATTTAAATAGTCAAATATTATTGAAAACGCTTTCATTTTTAAATGCAAAAAACCCCTGTCCGAAGACAGAGGCTGCTAGTTATTTACGGGTTCAAATGCGCGGATGGCATCAAGGAAGGCTTCGCCGTATTTCTCGAGTTTATTGGCGCCTACACCATTGACCTCCAGAAATTCTTCTGCGGTCTTGGGCCTTCTCGCACACATATCCTGCAATGATTTATCGGAAAATATAACAAATGGCGGAACGCCGCCTTGATCGGCTAACTCTTTCCGGATTATGCGCAATTCCTCGAAAAGCGGATCGTTGGTGGCAATCTGCTTGGTGACGACTGCACCTTTCCGGAGAACTTGCCGTTTGCCGAGCAGCACATCCCTGCCGCCGTCTGGCACATAAATGGTCGGGAACGAGCCTTGTTCAACTGCCAGCAATTCCTGGGAAATCATGAACTCGATGAAATTGGAGACTTCTTTTGCGCTGTGATGCTTAAGAATGCCGTAAGTGGATAATTTATCAAACCCGAAATCCAGAATTTTTTTATTGCGCGAGCCGGTCAGCACCTGCGCCGTCATCATCTTGCCGAATTTCTGGCCCATGCGGATGACACAGGACAAGACCATTTGAACATCTTTTGTGACATCGAGACTTTCGCGGTCATCAATGCAATTTCCGCAATGGCCGCAATGACCGGCTGCCGTATCCCCGAAATAATGGATGATGAATTGCTGCAGGCAGTTTTCAGTGTGGCAATAATCGACCATTCCCTGCAATTTGACGAGTTCACCTGGAATCCGGCTCGGATCCTGTGCCTGGTCGATCAGAAAGCGCTGGGTCTGCACATCCTGCGACGCGTAAAGGACGATGCATTCACTTGGCAAGCCGTCACGACCGGCACGGCCCGCTTCCTGATAATAGCTTTCCATGTTTTTCGGCAGCTGATAGTGGACGACATAGCGAATATTGCTTTTGTCGATGCCCATACCAAAGGCATTGGTCGCGACCATGACCGTCACTTCGTCGTTAAGGAATTGTTCCTGGCCCTCTCGGCGCTGGGCATCCGGCATGCCAGCATGATATTTCGCCGCTTTAATGCCTTTTTTCAGCAGCATCTCATAAACCGAATCCACCGTTTTGCGCGTGGCAGCATAAATGATGCCCGCCTCCTTGTCGTTTTTCTGAACGTATTCCTTCAGGAAGCGTTCGCGGTCCTGGCCGCGGATTACAGAAAACGTGAGATTCGCGCGTTCAAAACCGGTCATGATGGTGTGGCGTTGTTCTATATTAAGAATGCGGCAAATGTCTTCCCGCACTTGAGGGGTCGCTGTTGCCGTCAGGGCAAGCACGGTCGGATTGTTCGGAAACAGATCCATCATGCGGCTGATCAGGCGGTAGCTTGGACGGAAATCATGGCCCCATTGGGAAATACAATGCGCTTCGTCAACGGCAATGAGCGGAACATGGACGCCCTGCAATTCATTGAGGAACATTTCCGAATCAAGCCGCTCCGGGGCAATATACAATAATTTAATGGCTCCGCGCTGAACATCGTATAAAGTATCCCGCACTTCGTCAAAATCCATCGAACTGTTTATATAAGCAGCGGGAATTCCTGCTGCCAGCAATGCATCCACTTGGTCTTTCATCAATGAAATCAATGGGGATACAACGATTGTCGTCCCTTCCATAACCATGGCCGGAATCTGGTAACACATCGATTTCCCGCCGCCTGTCGGCATGACACAAATCGAATTGGAGCCTTCGAAAACTTGCGAAATTGCTTGTTCCTGGCCGGTACGGAATGTTTCATAACCAAAATAGGTCTGCAGTAATTCTCTTGCTTTTTCCAACAATAGTAAACACTCCTAATACTCGTTTCGTACTGGCTAGCTTACCATATTTCCGGTGTTTTTTCTTTCCTCCGGCATTAAAAAACGCCGGAAGCAAAAGCTTCCGGCTACAGTACTCACTAACATTCAAATTTCAAGATCCCAATGCTTTTGCTCTTCCTCTTTCATCTGTTTTTCGGTTTCAGGCGGATAAACCGTACGGAATTTGTGATGGTCCTGCGGTATTATTTCCACCATTTTATCAATCATATCTTTGGGGTCGAATTGATTCTCCAAAGCCTGATCGGCTTCTTCCATATCTTCTTTTTTGGTGAAATGAACCCTTTCATCATACCATTTCCATTTTGCTTCCGCGCTGCGGTCGTTGAATCCTGTTGCAAATGCCCCGGGATTGATGGTCGCAACCTGAACACCGAAACCTTCCAATTCTTTTCTCATCGTTTTGGCAATCGCTTCTATTGTATGTTTGGTTGCGGTATATGGACCTACATATGGCGTGGACATGATACCGGCCATCGAAGACAGGAAGATGATCTTGCCTTTTCCTTTTCCAACAAATTTCCGGGCTGCTATCTGCGCGGTTTCCAGTGTGCTGAAGACATTCACTTCAAACAGCTCCCGGAAGTTCATCATCGGCACTTCCCCGAGCGGACCGCCTTCATTGACTGCAGCATTAGCTACGAAGATATCAAAATCATAGTCGTTCATCTGCGCAAGATCCTGTGGATTCTTTATGTCCATTTTAAATATGTCCATTTTTACGTTTTCGGCTTCTGCTGCCTCCATCAGCGACGTGACCTGCGGCGCAGTTTCCACCGGTGCGATGACGCGGTGCCCTTTTTTTGCAAGGCCCAGCGCTGTGCCTTTGGCAAGCCCGCTCCCGGCACCCGTAATAAATATTGTTTTTGACATTAAAAATCCCTCCTGAATTTTCTTTTCCTAGTGGATATCTTCCCTTCAAAAATCGGGTTAAACAAAAAATCCGGCAAGATGCTGCATGAGCATCTTGCCGGATTTCTTGAATTCGGGTCATTTCCCCCAATTTTTATTGTCAAATTCATCTGCATATTTCGCGTATTTCGCCAGTGCATCTCTTAAAGATTTTTCATTTTTCGCCAGCATGCGTTCTCGCGTTTTCTTCCGTTTAAAACGCATGCCATAAGCCAATTGCGCTTCTTCAAAGGCCTCATGTAAATTGCGGAATTCCCACGCCACATCGCTATCAGGATCTTTGAGCAGCGACGCCAGCAATGACGTTTTCCTGTAAAGTTCTTCTATTGTATATTGCCCCTGATCCCGGTGCAGCAAACCTGCTACGATGCTTGCCGGCACCTCTTCATCAACCCCTTGCGAAAGATCGGTCAATAGCTGGATCATGGTGCGCCTGTCACTAGCAAGAGACAGGACATAGAAGACATGGGGGATATTTTCGGTAGGGGTGCTTTCGATATAGTCATCTATTTCTTTTATCAATTCTTTCGGCTTGATATGGTCGATAAGAATCCCAAGCCGGTATGTCTCGTATAAGGAGTAACGTTCCATGGATTTATCGCCTGCTTTTCAAAAATTAGCCCTTCCCTCTAAACACATGCAGCAGTATGCCAGTCAGTCGCATTGTTTATATCCTTATTTATGACTTTATCACAAAACCGGTCCGTGCTGACAGCCCGAAGCCAGGCGGCATTTTTCACATAAAAAACTCATTCCAGACACCGGAATGAGTTACTGTGGCGAAAATCCACATATTTATTATGAAGTTACCACACCAAAGCTTCCCATGCGACGCTTTACTTTAATATAAGATGCGGCTTCCGCTATTTCGTCCCGGTTGAGCGGTTTATCATCCAGCATCAAATTATAATCCGCAATGTTTTTTGGATTTTGCAGATCCAGATCGATTATACGATCTTCCCTGTTCAGTATACTGTCGATCGAGACTTCGAAATAATCTGCCAAACGCTCAAGATGACTGACCGAAACTTGTTTCTTCCCGCTTTCGTAAGCCCATACCGTACTTTTTGCAAAACCAATTTCTTCTGCAAGTTTTTCAGGGGAAACCCCTTTTTCTTCACGTAATTGCTTTATCTTTTTGCTTAAATTATCCATTTAATCTAATGCTCCTTTTTTATTAAAATTCTAACTATTTAAAATATACTGTAGATTGTAGAATTTTACAATATTTTTGAATAACATTTATATTTATTTTTGAATATTTTGTGAACTTACTAATTGAACTACTATTAACTAAAACTTAATAACTACGCCTATTGATTCAACTGCGACTTAAATACATGGTGAATCTTGTTCATAATATAATTATATTAATAAAAAATAATAGATATTTGATATAACATTATTCATTTCAATAAATGTTTAATATATACATATATTGAACATAAAAAGCAGGAGCTCTATGCTCCTGCTTCAAAAAAAATCGATCATTCATCATCATTTATGGTCATGCCCAACTGTCTGGCGAATGCCATGGCCTGGTTGGGAGAAACGGTGCAGCCCGCCAGCTTTTCGACGGTCACTTGGATTCTTTCGAACCGATTCGTACTGAGATCAACACCATTCAGATCCGTTTCGGCAAAATTGATGTCTTCCAGATCGCATGCAGTAAATCTTGCTTCTTTCAATTCCGCTTCATAGAAATCTGCCTGCCGCATGGAGCAATTTTCAAATTGCGTGAAAGTGCACAGTGAAAATCCGAACGTGGCATAATTGAGCACACACTCAGTAAAGAGCGTATGCCGGACCCCGGCTTCAGCAAAATTGGTGCCCATCAGCTTGGAATTGCGAAATTCTGTTCGGTGGAAAACGCAGCGCGAGAAATCAGCGTTTGATAGATCACAATTTATGAAGACGACATCCACAAATTCACTGCGGGGCCAGGCTATTTCGACAAAATTGACGTTTTCGAAGACCACAGTATCGATGTGCAGAGCTCCCGTTGGTTCAAACTCAATGGATTCCTGTTGAATTTTGCAATTTGTTATGTAATGGTCATCCAGCGCTTTTCCGAAAATACTTTGTGTCAATTCTGATGGGATTTTAGGCTCCGCTCTTTTTAACTTGCTCATAGCAATCCTCCTGTTTTATGTAAATCGGTCCACGTTATGCTCTTTACGCCTTACCGTTTCCTATTTTTAAATAAGTTTACAGCAAAATCCCATAGGGAATAACAGGAAAAAGCAGAAAAGGAGCGACAGGATGGATAATGTAAAAAGCACCTTTAAAGAAGTAGTAGCTGCCATTATGCCTGTTACCATTGTAGTCATCTTGCTGCAGATTGCAATTATACGCCTGCCACTGGAAGCTGTGCTTCAATTTCTTATCGGTGTTTTTTTTGTAAGCATTGGCTTTTTCCTGTTTCTTTTGGGCGTGAATGCCGGCCTTTTGCCAATTGGCGAAATGATCGGCAAGCGTCTGCCGAAAACAAAAAACGCCTGGCTGATTATTGGCACAGGATTTTTACTTGGCATCGTTGTAACGGTTGCAGAACCAGATCTTCGTGTCTTAGCAACTCAAATCGATAATGTTTCCGATGGGGAAATCAGTGCGGCCGTCCTGATTCTTTCCGTTTCACTCGGATTGGCCATTTTCGTAGGACTCGCCATGATTCGAACCCTGTTCAATATACCGCTTCGTTGGGTTCTGCTTGGCGGCTATGCTGCCATCTTCGGATTATCCTTCTTTGTTCCCGAAGCCTTTGTTCCGATTTCCTTTGATGCGGGGGGCGTTACCACTGGGCCAATGGCAGTTCCTTTTATCCTCGCGCTCGGCGTCGGTGTCGCGTCTTCCCTGAGATCCCGCGATTCTGAGGACGGAACGGAAGGTTTCGGCCTGATCGGCCTTGCGTCGATCGGACCGGTTCTGGCCGTCATGATCCTGGGGGTGATTTTCTGATGGAAATCCATGTTTTCCAGGGGTTTGGCGGAGTCCTGCAGGAAGTTGCATTGGCGCTTGTGCCTCTATTCATCTTCTTTGCCGTCTTTCAGATTTTTATGCTAAAATTGCCAGTCCAAAGGCTCGTCCAGGTTGGCATTGGTTTTATCTCAACTTTTCTTGGCCTGTCATTTTTTTTGCAAGGCGTCCACGTCGGATTTATGCCGGTCGGCGAATTGATGGGCCAATCGCTTGGTGAAGGAAACACAAGATGGTTTCTCATTTTCATCGGCTTTGTTCTCGGCTTTGCTGCAACATTCGCTGAACCTGCCGTAAGCATCATGAACAAAGAAGTCGATGAAGTGACAGGCGGTTATATTTCTGAAAAAGTGATGCTTTATACTTTATCTTTTGGCGTAGGCATATCCATTGCTTTATCGATGCTGCGAATTCTGTCAGGAATATCGCTTTGGTACTTCTTAATTCCCGGCTATGCAATCGTCTTCATACTGATATTTATGTCCCGGGATATTTTTATTGCGATCGCTTTTGATTCCGGAGGAGTTGCAACAGGCCCCATGACCGTTACTTTCATCTCCTCTCTCGCAGTAGGCGTAGCTTCTGTGACAGAAGGCCGGAATCCACTGGAAGACGGGTTTGGCATGATTGCGCTGGTGGCATTGACGCCGATAATTGCAGTGCTTATTCTGGGGCTAATCTTTAATAGGAAAGGCGGGAAAAAAACCGATGAATCTCAACCATAAATTAATGATTGCGATCGTTAAAAGAGGGTACTCACGGCCGGTGATAACCGAAGCAAAAAAAGCCGGTGCTGATGGAGCCACAATTATATACGGAGAAGGAATCGGAAGAAATGAAAAACCCACTTTCCTTGGACTTCCCCTAACCCATGAAAAAGATGTGATTTTCATCGCCATCGATGGCGATAATGAAGCACCGATCACCGAAGCTGTGAGCCGCGAAGGCAAATTAGGGAAATCAGGATATGGGCTGGGATTTACTGTTCATCTGAGCAAATTACTTGGTGTCCCGCATTTGTCGCACCGCACAGACGATCGAAAAAAAAAGAAAGGGGCGGAAGTTATGGAGAATGCGTTGAATGAATTCCAATTGATCGTCACCATCGTCAACTCGGGCGATTCCCAAAAAGTTATCAAAGCGGCAGCTGATGCCGGAGCAGAAGGCGGGACGATTTTAAATGGCCGCGGCACCGGCGTCAACGAACAGCAAACCTTCATGAACTTCACCATTGATCCGGAGAAAGATGTAATCCTGACATTGGTGCCTTCCACCTATGCAGCAAAGGTTGTCAGCCATATCGAAGAAGCAGTAGACTTGAACGCGCCAGGACGCGGCATCGCCTTTCTCATCGATGTCGAGAATGTTTTCGGCGTCAATCACTCGTCGCTGGATTTTAAATCAGAAAAGTGACGGCGCCCGTTTAGCTCTGAAAGGCATAAGACGGGATAGCGGAGCGGCGTTCTTTGCCGCATAGTTATACTGGCTTATGACCCGAAGAGCTGGGCCGCCGGAGTCTCGACAATAGAAAAGTGACGGCGCCCGTTAAGTTTGGTTGCCGAAATGCAAAAGCACCGCGAAATAGTCGCGGCGCTTTCTCTATTTCCGGAACAAAGTGATCAACACGATCCAAATGGGATTGTGTTTCCCTTCGTCCTTTTTGTGTTTTTTCCGTCGGCTTGCTTCCACTTCCAGGCGAATGTCTTCCATTCTTTGTTTAACTGCCATTTCATCTGTCCGAAACATTAGTTTTCCTCCTCAACTTAATGATTCACAGCATTCTGAGTGGCCTGTTACAGGGAAAGTTCTCCAATATTATTGGATTTTTGAGGTTTTCTTTCCGCTTCTTTCTCTTCTTTCAGCATGATACGACCAGCGTTTGCCCGGACTTTTCCTTGCAAGGCACCTTTTATATCTGCTGAAGCTGCCTGCACCTCGCCAAATATGTCGAGTGTTTCCAATTTATTCATGATTGTTTCATCGGCAACATCTTCGTCGATTCCAAGTGTGCCGTCCACAATCAGACTGAATGGTTCCTGCATCGATTCAAATTGGCTGTTCGACCAATGCTCTTCCCCTTCGATCAGGATAAATCGCTTTTTGTAGGACAACACTTCTGTTTCCATTTTTTCCAATTTCTCGTATACCAAATCTTCAACCTCTTCATTGCATACAATAAAAGATTTTGAGGCGATTCGGCTGATTGCTCCGTCCAGCGCCTCCCGCGTTATATCAGCCTCGAATATAATCGGTTTTTTGGTCATCAGTTTCTCATCCTGGAAGCTTTTAATCGACCGGGAATTGATGCGCAAAGCTCCTTTCAAAACTCTATAACCTGCCGGGATTACTTCGATGACACCGTTTGGAGCCGATTCCATCTTCCGGTGAAGCATTGTTTCCTGCTCTTCATGAAGCGATAACACCCCGTTAACTTCAATTCTCTTGATTTTTTCATTGAACAATACCTCGTCGATGTCTTTTGGAATCGTCAGTAATCCGTTGACTATAAGATGCAAGGGCTCTTCAGCCGCTTCCAGAAACGCATTGCTTAATGTAAGGCTGCCATTTTCACGTCTTGGCGGCGCACCTTCATAGACTCTTACTTTTGGGCTGCCTTCTGAAAACAGCTGACTCACCTGCCCGGCAAGTTTCGCCGGCGTATAAATTTCACCGTTTATTATGATATTCAAAAGCCCTTTATTTAATTGATTGGCTTGTACATCGTGGCCAATGATGAGCATGCCGTTTACGACCATTTTCACTGGCTGCTCGAGTGAAGCGAGATAGTCACTATCGATTTCCAATGTTCCGTTGTAATAGCTGTATTGATCCGGTACTTCCACTGTCTTTCCGATATTACCAATGTTCAAAGCCGCCAGCAGATGAGATTGACCACTTCTGTAAAGCACCATGCCAACATTGCCGATTCTCTCATACGCTTGCACACTCTGTTCTGTTGCATTCAATAAATTCAATACCCCTACATTGCCAATTGTCTGTTTCATCAAAATTCCTCCTCCATAATATCCCTCAATTTCTTGATTGCAAAATGCAGCTTATATCTGATGGTCGCTGCCGGGACTTGAAGCTGCTCCCCGATTTCCCTGCTGGTCATTCCCAGCCAATAACGTTTGAATACAAGATCGCCCAGTTCCGGTGTAAGATGTGCCAGCAGTTCGGTCATTTCCAGCCGGTTGACAGCTAATGCCGGTTCTGGAAAGTCAGTTTCCTCATCCCACTCCGAAATGCGCTGGTCTTTCCGACGATCATCGATCAACCTGTTTTTCATTACCCGGAAAAACCATGCCCGCTGTTTATAAATTGGCAAATCCACAAGCTCTTCTTGCTTTAATGATTTTTCGAGGGCGTCCTGCACCAGATCATCTGCTTCCTGCTCATGTCGGGAAATGGAACGGGCGAAACGAACCAAATCGCTTTTCAAGTTTTCATACATCGTTTCAGTGTTCATCCCATTCCCCGCTTTCTGTTCCATTGCCTCTCTCAATAAGATAACGGATGAACCGGCAGAAGTGTTTGAAAAAAATACAAAAATCCGATAAACCGTCGAAACGGCTTGCCGGATTTTCATTTCATTCATTAATATCAATCAGCTTCATGAACATCTTGGAATCCCGTTGCCCCATCCATTTGGGTTCGGAAACTTTCATACCATTCATCGTTTCCAGTTTTTCTTCATATTTGAATCTCCCATTATTGAAATTCTTAAACCCCTTCCCCCTAAAAATCGGTTTTATTCTTGCAGATGGACAAAGTCGCACCGATATGAAAAAATTAGAACTAGAACATCCTTCGGAAAGCAGGGCTAATCATGAGTATTGATTTAAAAGAAAGAGGGAGATTGGATTCCCTGAAAGGATTTTTGAAAGTCTCTGCTGCCTATTTATTTTCTTTATTCCCTTCCTCAAAAGGCGATAAGAAAATTGTGTTGGTCGGCGGAAACCTTGGTGAGAAATACGAAGACAATGCGGCCGTGTTCCATAAGTACCTGATCGAGAACCATCAGGATAAGGTAACAGCTTATTGGCTGTATGATCCGAAAAAGTCTTACGCGCAGGATAAGCAGATTGCCAACGCTGTAGCCCTTGGCAGTTTCCGGAACTACTTCCTGTTCTTCAAGGCCGATTATTCATTCCACGGGCATTCACTGATGTATGATATAGCGCCATCCGTTGATAAATTCCTGTTTCTGAACCGGAAAACCATCATCACCCATGTCAGCCACGGAATTGAAGGCTTTAAAAAAATCCTGATCCAGAAAGAGGATGTGCCTCTATTGAAGCGGACGGATTTCTTTAATTGTGCCTCTGAGTACGAAAAGGATTTGAAGCTGAACGAATGGAAGATTCCTGAAAAGAAACTTATTGTCACCGGGTTCCCGCGTTTCGATCGTTTCGAAGCGAATAAACCCGCGCCGCAAGTGAAAAGAATCTTGATGATGATGACCTGGCGCGAATGGCTTTTCGACCTGACCGAAGAGGAATTTGTGGAAAGCGATTATTTCAAAAATACGCTTGGACTCGTCAGTCACGAAGGCATCCGGAAACTCATTTCCGAAAACGATATGCATATGCGGGTCGCGCTTCATCCATTCATGCGGAAATTCGAAAAGCATTTCACCGGTCTCGACCATCCCGAAAGCGGCATCGAATTTTTGGATTTCAACCACTCTTCCATCGAGAAGGCCATTATTGAAAATGATATGCTGCTGACGGACATCACCAGCGTTTCATGGGATTTCCTTTATTTGAATAAACCGATCATCTTCAATATGTTCGATAAAGAGGAATACATGGCGCGCCGCGGCACTTACCTGAGCCTCGATACAGACCTTTACGGTTACAAGGCCGATTCGTTAGAGGAAGTCCATCAATACCTGAAGCGAATTGTTGAAGAAGGGATTACCACGAATGAATGGTATTCCAAAGCGCCGCTGTACATCGATTATTACGACCATAATAATTGCCAGCGTTTGGCGAAGATGGTTATGGGGATTTAAGAGGAGCGACGGAGTCTGGACACAAAAAAAGCAAAAGAGCGCCCGGAATTTTCTTCCGGGCGCTCTTTTTATTGGAGTACAAGTTCAATTGGGCAATGGTCGGAGCCCAGGATTTCGCTGTGGATTTTCGCATCTTTCATATTCGCTGCCATGCGATCCGATACGAGGAAATAATCGATGCGCCATCCGATATTGCGGGGTCTGCAATCGGTGCGGTAGGACCACCACGTATAGGCGCCGCTCTCTTCCGGATAGAAATGGCGGAACGAATCCGTGAATCCGCGTTCCAAAAATGTTGTCATCTTGCCGCGCTCTTCCGGGGTGAAGCCTGAATTCTTGCGGTTCGCTTTTGGATTTTTCAAATCGATTTCCTGATGCGCCACATTGAGGTCGCCGCACAGGACGACCGGCTTCCGGCTATCGAGTTCGCTTACATAATCGAGCACCGCCTCTTCCCATTGCAAGCGGTAATCGAGCCGCAGCAAGCCGTGCTGGGAGTTCGGCGTATAGACATTCACCAGGTAAAACTCATCGAACTCCAAAGTGAGAGCCCGCCCTTCACTCGCGTGGTCGTCGTGATTTATCCCGTAATGCACGGTCAGCGGCTCCTGCCGGGTGAATATGGCCGTCCCCGAATAGCCTTTTTTCTCCGCATAATTCCAAAAAAGATGATAGCCGGGCAGCTCCATTTCGATTTGCCCTTCCTGTAATTTTATTTCCTGCAGGCAGAAAACATCCGCGTCTGCCACATTGAAAAAATCCATAAATCCCTTTTTCACAACAGCCCGTAAACCGTTTACGTTCCATGAAATCATTTTCACAGCCATTCTCCTCATTTCGCAATCTTTACTCAGTTTAACGGAATCAAAGAGCCGGCTCAAACGTTTGTGTTTTATTGCCAGCAAGTATCTAATTATGTAAAATTTCAGTAAATTTCATAAAATCGCTCTTTTTCTTCTGCAGTTCTTGTACAATGAAAATATCATTCACGAAGGGGAATCAGGAGATGAAAAAGTTCACTAAGACAGAGAAAAGCTGGGCATTTTACGACTGGGGCAACTCGGCTTATTCAATCATCATCACTACCGCGGTCTTTCCGCTGTATTATAAAGCGTCAGCGACGGACGCCGGCGTCAGTTTATCCGATTCGACCGCCTACCTCGGCTATACCATTGCCATTTTCACATTCATCCTGGCAATGCTCGGGCCGATTCTCGGAACCCTTGCCGATTACGAAGGCTTGAAAAAGAAATTCTTCACCGCCTTCTTCCTGCTGGGCACCCTTTCGACAGCGCTGCTGGCGTTCGTGCCAAGTGATAATTGGCTGCTGATGCTCGCTTGTTATGTATTTGCAGCACTCGGCGCGACCGGCGCCAATCTTTTCTATGACGCTTTCATCGTTGACGTCACCACCGAAAAACGCATGAACCGCGTTTCAGCTTTCGGTTATGGGCTTGGCTATATCGGTTCAACCATTCCGTTTGCAATTGCCATTGCCATTATCCTGCTTGCGCAGAATGAAATCATTCCGTTATCCGTGACGAACGCCAGCCGCGCCGCTTTCTTAATCACGGCACTCTGGTGGATTTCCTTCTCTATTCCAATGTTCAAAAATGTTCATCAGCGTTATTTCATCAAACGTGAACCGAATCCTGTCGCGCAAAGCTTTAAGCGCCTCGGCAAAACGCTGAAAGAAATCCGTCAATACCGGGCCATCGTGCTGTTCCTGATTGCTTATTTCTTCTATATTGACGGCGTCGGCACCATCATCTCGATGTCGACGGCTTATGGTACGGATTTGGGGCTCACTTCAACAAGCCTGCTGATCGTGCTGTTTGCAACACAGGTTGTAGCGGCGCCATTCGCGATTCTTTACGGCCGGCTTGCTGACCGTTTTACCGGGAAAAAGATGCTGTATGTCGGAATATGCGTGTACATCGTGGTCTGCATCTACGCGATGTTCATGGAAACCATATTCGACTTCTGGGTGCTCGCTATGCTCGTCGCTTCCAGTCAGGGCGGCATCCAGGCCTTAAGCCGTTCGTATTTCGGCAAGCTTGTACCGAAAGAAAACTCCAACGAATTTTTCGGTTTCTATAATGTCTTTGGCAAATTCGCCGCAATCACCGGGCCGGTTCTGGTGGCAGTGACTTCACAAATCACCGGCGATTCACGTTTCGGCGTCTTCAGCCTGGTGATTCTCTTCATCATCGGATTGATCGTCCTGTCGCGTGTACCGGAGCCGGTTGTGCATGAACCGGTTGATGAAATTGCGACGGAGGCTTGATGTTTTAAATCACCCGCACTTGCCGGAATTTCTCCCGGCAGGTGCGGGTTTTTCGATGGCGCAAATTCTGGATTTGATGCCTATAGCGCGGTCAAATCTTTATTTTCAATGAAACTCTAGGATTTTGTGAATACGAATGGTATGTTTTTTCAAAAAAGAGGAATGCCGATGATACGGAAAAAGAGGGAGGCTTCAACGAATAAAGAGCAATTGGAGGTGCTTCTCCGGCGTTTGCCGAAATCGCACGCCGGCTATGGGCAAGTGCAGAATGACAGTTATGCCGAAGCTGCCGGCCAGGGCGGCGAGGAACGATTTGACCATTATTTTGCGGCGAGCCGTTTGGCGTTTCCGCATTTGATGCTGCACAACGTGACTTTGAAGTCGTTTCGTGTGTTCCAGCTGGATTCTGTGCTGATCACGCCTTGGTGTATCTTTGTATTCGAAGTGAAAAATATGAATGGCCCGCTGCTTTTCAACAGCCACCCCGTCCAGATGCTGCAGACGAAAGAAGACGGTACCGTGCTTGGCCGCAAGTCGCCAATTGAGCAGATCACCGAAAATGAGTGGCTGCTCGATGACTGGCTGAAGGCGCGGGATATTGTGATGCCGATGCGCTCTGTACTGGTCCTATCCTATTCGAAACAAATCGCCGAAAATGTCCCTTCTTCGCAGCCTGTCATCTTTTCGCATCAATTGCCGATGTTTCTGCATAAGCTACGGATTGAAACGGCCGTTTTTAGTTTGGAGGAAATGAAGGAGCTGGCGCGCATGATTGAAGCCGCTTTGGTGACGTTCGAGCGGAAGCCAATCTGCAGTGATTCGCGCTATCCAATCGACGTCATGAAGCGCGGCGTCTGGTGTGCCGGCTGCAATTCCATCGGCATGGTGCGGCGTTACGGCAATTGGTTCTGCCCGGGTTGCGCCATCACGGATAAGGGCGCTCACCTGCGAACGATCCGCGATTGGCTGCTGTTGACTGGCGAGCCAATGACGAATAAGTTGTGCCGGGAGATTTTGGGGGTGGATGACCGACGATTAGTGACCCGCTTATTAAAAGAGATGAATTTGAAGAAATCGGGCTCATTCAAAGATTCAAATTATCGCCTGTAGGCTATTTCGAGCTATTTTATTGGAGTTGGGCGTATTTTCATGAAAGTTGGGCGTATTTCCGTCGAAGTTGGGCGTATTCTTGTGAAAGTTGGGCGTATTTCTATATAAGTTGGGCGTATTTCTTAACGGAGGCGAATTCTCGCCGCAATATCACATCAAAAAACCAGCGCCCCCATCCGGAGGCGCCGGTTTTTGTATTATTTCTTATCTTTGTCGACAGATTGGACGGTTACATCGCCGCTGTCATTTTTTTCAACAGCCGAGCTGCCAAATTCCACAACTTCAATGCCGCCGCTTTCTTTCTTCTCTTCTTTTTCAGCTTTTTTCTCTTCTTTTTCAGCTTGCTTTATAGCTTTCTCATGTTCTTTTTTCGCTTTTTCTTCTTCTTTAATCTCTTTTTCAACAGCTTTCTCGTGCTTTTTCAACTCTTTGTCTTCTTTCTTCTCTTCGCGTTTCGCTTTCAGCTCATCGGCTTTGTCCTTTGCTTTTTCAGTCACATCATTGGTCTTTTCTTTGACCTGGTTGACCTTTTCTTTTACTTGATCAAGCTTGCCTGGACCGGAATTTTCTTCCGATTGCGATTTCGCTTCTTTCTTTTCTTTCATTTCAGCAGCTTTTTCTTTCACTGTTTTTTGCAATTCTTTGCCGCTTTTTGGCGCCAGCATTAAACCGGCTACTGCACCGAGTATTGCACCCGTTGCCGCGCCAGCGATAAACCCGCCGCCGCCTGATTTCTCATCTGACACCATCGGTGGTGGTGGCATAATTTTTCCGCTGCGTACGAGACGCTCTTCAACTTCTTCAATAATTTCAAATAGTGTACGGCCTTTCGCCTCCACTAATGGAACATTCATGTGGAAATCCACCAGATCTTCTTTGTCGCGCACGACGACACAATCATAATCCATGGCATCTGTTTTATCCTCAAGCATTTCTGCCTTATACCCTCTTTGAAGCAATGCTTGTAGTACGGACGTAAATGGTTCTTCAACTGCGATTTTTACCATCTTATTACCACTCCTTTTCTAAAAATGTCTATTATTTTATTTTCCCTATAAAAAGGAACTTAAACACGTTATTTTAATTTTTTTAAAAACTTTGAAATATTTCATAAATTTTTCAAAAAATCTAGACCGCTTCCTGCTGTAAAAACAATTGAGGTATTTTAATTGGAATAAACAGCAGTTTGCAATTCTGGCGCCTTCACCCGTTCACCGGTTTCCATATCGAAGAAATGAACATGCGACATGTCAAAAGCGAGGGTCGCGGTGTGCCCCGCTTCAATCGTTGTGTCCGCATCCACCCGGGCGATGAATTCCTGATCTGCATAAACCGCATACAGAATGGTTTCCGCGCCTGTCAGTTCTGCAACTGTAATTTCCGCTTCAAACTCACTGGCCGGCACACCGGAAAGGTCTTCATTGTTTACATGAATATGTTCCGGGCGGATCCCCAGCGCAATCGGTTTGCCTTCATAACCAAGCTCCTTCAGCATAGCTGCAGTTTCGGCCGGGATTGCCACCGTTTTATCGTCGACCAGAAAATTTCCGTCAGAAATGGTCCCTTCAAAAAAGTTCATCGCCGGTGACCCGATAAAACCGCCGACAAAACGGTTTCCCGGGAAATCGTAAACTTCTTTAGGTGCACCGACCTGTTGAATTAAACCGTCTTTCAAAATGACAATGCGCGTCGCCATTGTCATCGCTTCGGTTTGGTCGTGCGTTACATAAATCGTCGTCGTTTTGAGCCGCTGGTGTAATTTGGCGATTTCTGCGCGCATCTGCACACGCAGTTTGGCGTCAAGATTGGACAGCGGTTCATCCATAAGGAACACTTTCGCATCCCGCACGATGGCCCGTCCAAGCGCGACACGTTGGCGCTGGCCGCCTGACAATGCCTTCGGTTTTCGGTCCAGGAAATCTGACAGACCGAGAATTTTGGCGGATTCTTCCACGCGCCTCTTAATCTCCGGCTTTTTGAATTTCCGTAATTTCAGGCCGAATGCCATGTTATCGTAAACCGTCATATGAGGATATAAAGCATAATTCTGAAAAACCATTGCGATATCACGTTCTTTCGGTTCAACATCATTCATACGCTTGCCGTCGATAAAAAACTCACCTTCCGAAATTTCTTCCAGTCCCGCAATCATTCGCAATACCGTTGATTTCCCACAACCTGACGGCCCAACAAAGACGATGAATTCTTCATCTTTGATGTGGAGATTGAAGTCAGTAACAGCCAATGGACCTTTGTCATATCGCTTGCCCAGGTTATTGATTTTTATCTCAGCCATATACCTCTCCCCTTATATTCGATTAATTCTAATTATATAGAATTATTTGTAAATTACAAAATTATATTAAAAAAACAGCCCTCCAAATAAAATCGGAGAGCTGTTCGTTGGATCTATTAGACTGTCGCTGTTTTTTTCTCTTTTGTGATCTGTTTGCTTCGCAGCTGACCACATGCAGCGTCGATGTCGGCGCCTTGCTCATGGCGTACGCCGCAATTGATGCCCTTTTTCTTCAATGCATCATAGAAAGCGGCAATCGCTTCCGGTGTGCTTTGCTGATACTGATCGTGCTCGCTGACCGAGTTGTATGGAATAAGGTTGACGTAAGAAAGATGGCGCTTGTTTTCAAGCAATTTCGCCAAATTATTCGCTTCTTCAACATGGTCGTTGACATCACGCAGCATAATATATTCGAATGTGATGCGGCGGTTGGATTTTTCCAAGTAATAATCGATGGCCGCCATCAATTTCTCGACCGGATACGCTTTATTGATTTTCATGATGCGTGTACGCAATTCATTTGTCGGTGCATGGATTGAAATTGCCAGGTTGACTTGCAGGCCTTCATCCGCGTAATCGTAGATTTTCGGAACGATTCCGCTTGTTGAAACGGTGATGTGGCGTGCGCCGATGGCAAGGCCTTTTTGTGAATTGACCACATGCAGGAAGTCCATCATGTTTGCGTAGTTATCAAATGGTTCGCCGATACCCATGATTACGATATGGCTGACGCGATCTCCTTTTTCCTGTGCATCAAAATGCGCCTGCACCTGAACAATTTGTTCAACGATTTCGCCCGCGGTTAAATCGCGGCTCTTTTTCAAAAGTCCGCTCGCGCAGAAACTGCAGCCGATGTTACAGCCGACCTGTGTCGTAACACAGACGGAGTTGCCGTATTTAAAACGCATCAAAACGGTTTCGATCAAGTTGCCGTCCTGCAGACGGAAAAGGAATTTGATGGTGCCGTCAGCCGATTCCTGTTTGACTGCTTCTTCCAATGTACGGATTGCAAAATTCTCTTCCAATAATTGAATAACTTCCTTGCTCAGGTTATTCATTTCGGAAAATTGTGTGACACGTTTAATGTATAACCAGTCCCATACCTGTTCGGCACGGTACTTTTTCTGTCCATTTTCTAAGAACCATTCTTTTAATTGGTCTATCGTTAATCCATATATGGAATTTTTCATTTTAGAACCCTCATTTCGAATTTCACAATTGATTATTATAATACTAAAGATCACGGTTTACAACAACTATTTTCGTTTAAACAGAAAAGTCTGCTTTTTATCAGGCTTAAAAGCCTATACGTACGGGTATCAGAAATTATAGAGGAGGTTTTACATATGACTTCAACAGTCACCCATATCGGTCTGGCAGTGCCTGACCTGGACCGGGCAATCGATTGGTACTGCAAAGTTTTCGGCTTCTATGTTCTTGCCGGTCCATATGATTTTGACGAAAGGAATGAACAGCTCTTTTCCATGACACAAGACCTACAGGGGTCTGAGGTCAAGAAGATGCGGAATGTCCATCTGATGAGCAATAGCGGTGTCGGCATCGAATTATTCGAGTTTCAGAACCCCGATTTCAATGAAGAAACACCTTCCCCGCACACCGGTTTTTTCCACATCTGCTTGATTGTCGATGACATCGTGGAGTCGATTGAAAAGGTCGTGTTCAACGGCGGCAAGCAACGCAGCAAAATTTGGAACATCAACAAAGGCAAGCCCCATTATCTGGTATATGCCGAAGACCCTTTCGGCCATATCATCGAACTTTACACCCGAAGCACGGCAGAAGTTTATGGCAATAATTGAAATGAATAAAACCAGCTCTCTTCCATTAAGAAGAAAGCTGGTTTTTAAAGTTGTTTTGAAAATGTTTTGCTTCCCCTTACACCAATTGCTCTTTCTCTTGCAGCATCGAGCCTTTTTCAGCAAGCGCCGTATGCCAGGAGAAAGCTTTTTCCAGCACATGCGGTGTCTGGCCGCCGCGTGTCAGCGCTTCTTCGTAATACTCGCGCATTTGTGCACGGTAAGTCGGGTGAACACAGTTTTCGATGATGACTTCCACGCGCTCACGCGGAGCCAGGCCGCGCAGATCTGCATAGCCCTGTTCCGTCACAAGTACATCGACATCATGTTCCGTGTGGTCAATATGCGGAACGAATGGCACGACGCTGGAAATATTGCCGCCTTTTGCCACCGATTTTGTGACGAAAATGGCAAGACGCGCATTGCGTGCAAAGTCTCCTGAGCCGCCGATGCCATTCATCATTTTCGTGCCGGACACATGCGTCGAGTTGACGTTGCCGTAAATATCGAATTCAAGCGCCGTGTTGATGGAAATTAAACCGAGGCGGCGGATGATTTCCGGATGGTTCGAAATTTCCTGCGGACGCATGATGATTTTATTGCGGTATTTTTCGAATTCACCGAAGACCTGCTCCATTTTCGGTTCCGACAGGGTAATCGAACAGCAGGAAGCGAAATCGACTTTCCCTGCGTCAATCAAATCGAAAACCGCGTCCTGCAGCACTTCCGAATAAACCTCAAGGTGTTCGAATTCCGAATCGATCATGCCGTGCAGCACCGCGTTGGCGACAGAGCCGATGCCCGATTGCAGCGGCGCCAGTTTTTCAGTCAGGCGGCCATCACGGATTTCCGAACGGAAAAATTCCAAGAGATGGTCAGCCATGATTTTTGTTTCTTCATCCGGCGGCACAATGTTCGAAGGCGAATCCTTCTGTTCCGTAAAGACGATGCCACGGATTCTTTCCATGTCGACCGGAATGCCGATCGTGCCGATGCGGTCTTTCACAGAAGTCAGCGGAATCGGGTCGCGCTCGCCTTGCTTGCCGGTATCGTAAATATCATGCAAGCCTTCGAAAAGTTCCGGCTGCGCCAAATTGATTTCCACAATGATGTTGCGTGCATGTTTTGCGAAGATAGCCGAGTTGCCGACAGATGTCGTCGGAATGATCATGCCGTCCGCTGTAATGGACAGGGCTTCGATGATGGCAAAATCGATCGTTTCGATAACATTGGTGCGTACCCATTCCGCTGTATGCGATAAATGGTGATCGACGAAAAGCATTTCGCCGGCGTTGATGCTATTGCGCATCGCAGGTTCTGCCTGGAACGGCAAGCGTTTGCCGACAATGCCCGCTTCCGCGAACAGCCGGTCGATATCCGAGCCGAGAGATGCCCCGGTGAACACATTGACTTTGAAATTTTCTGTCGCTGCGCGCTCCACCAATGCGAAAGGCACTGCTTTCACGTCGCCGGCCCGCGTAAATCCGCTGAGGCCCAGTGTCATGCCGTCTTGTATCCAAGAAGCCGCTTCTGTCGGGGACACCACACGCTCCTGTAATTCTGCTGCTTTGATTCGGTCGTTTTTATTCGTCATATCAATCACTCTCTTTCTCATAGTTTTTAAGGGATAAAATCGGTCTGCTTGTAAAAATAAAGCGTTTTCATTGTGCCCATG
Source organism: Planococcus daihaiensis (assembly GCF_049262615.1). Lineage (GTDB taxonomy): Bacteria > Bacillota > Bacilli > Bacillales_A > Planococcaceae > Planococcus. Next base: position 1,150,792 of record NZ_CP175504.1, read on the forward strand.
GCAAATGAAAGCAGATTCCGGCGTTAATTATTAGATAACTTTAAACTATTCTGAGAGCGTTTTGAGCGATTGATGCGTCGAAGAGCAGTTATGCCGCTAAAGCAGAAAATCCCCCGGTTGAACCAGAGGATTTGTTGAAAATTCATATTTTCTTCTAAAACCCCAGCAACTTCCTGAAATAGCTTGAATAGGATTGGCTGACCGGAATTCGGCTGCCGTTGTCCATCGCGAGCACGAAAGTGGAGTGTGTGTCGGGATAGATTTCTTCTATATGATGGACATTGACGATGAACGAGCGGTGGCAGCGGATGAACGTTTCCCGCGGCAACAGAAATTCGAAGTCCTGCAGCGAATTTTTATTGGTGCCGGAAAAGTTTGCGGCGTGCACATGCGTCTTGCGGTCTTTTACTTCGAGCGACACGACGTCCGCGAACGGCACCGGCTTCCAGCCATCCGGGCTCCTTACGGTCACGACGGATTTGCCTTCGGTATAGGACGGATAAATCGCCATGACGCAGCCCGCCAGTTTGCCATCCTCTTCGAACGGCACAGCCATACCGTGATAAGGGACGCCGAACACTTCGCGGTCGATGAATTCGGAAGCTTTCTGCTTTGACATCAGCGCTTTATGGGCGATGGTGCCTTCTTTGACCGGGTCGCCCGCTTTTATTTTCAGATCGACCCGTTTGCTCGGCCTGTAATAGATGTATTGTTTTGTGTCCGAAACTGCGATGGAAACTTCATCGGAAAAGAGCTCTCCCATAACGTCCAGCAGCGAACCGAATGTGAATTTTTCCATGGTTGCCCTCCTGTATGCACTGATTGCTTCATTATAAAGCATTTCGGTAATCGATGGTGCAGGAAGGAGCCGTGCCTTATTGTTCGCGCATACTGCCCTGTTCGGCAAGGCGCTGATGCCAGGAAAAAGCTTTTTCCAAAACATGGGGCGTATGGCCGCCGCGCGTCAACGCTTCCTCGTAATACGCGCGCAATTGTTCGCGATAAGCCGGATCGGCGCAATTTTCGATGATCAAACCGGCCCGTTCCCGCGGGGCAAGTCCCCGGAGGTCGGCATAGCCGAATTCCGTGATCAGCACATGGACGTCATGCTCCGTATGGTCGACGTGGGTCACGAATGGCACGACGCTTGAAATTTTGCCGTCTTTCGCCGTCGCCCTTGTAACAAAAATCGACAATCTGGCATTGCGTGCAAAGTCTCCTGAGCCGCCGATGCCATTCATCATTTTCGTGCCGGACACATGCGTCGAATTCACGTTGCCGTAAATATCGAATTCGAGTGCCGTATTGACGGCAATCAAACCGAGGCGGCGGATAATTCCCGGATGATTGGTGATTTCCTGCGGCCGCAGCACGATTTTGTCTTCGTATTTGCCGAAATTCGAATACACTTGCGCCATCTTCTCTTTTGATAAGGTAATGGCGGACCCGGAAGCAAACCGCAGCTTGTCTGCGTCGATCAAATCGAACACAGCGTCCTGCAGCACTTCCGAATACATTTCCAAATCATGAAATTCCGAGTCGATCAAACCGTGCAGGACAGAGTTGGCAACGGATCCGACACCCGACTGGATCGGGGCAAGTTTTTCCGTCAGCCGCCCGGCCCGGATTTCTGAGCGCAACAGCTCCAATAAATGGGCCGCAATCGCTTCGGTGTCACTGTCCGGCGGCACGATGGTCGACGGTGAATCGACCTGGTCCGTAAAGACGATGCCCCGTATCTTTTCAATATCCACCGGAATGCCGGTTGTGCCGATGCAGTCGGCGACATGCGTCAAGGGAATCGGCAGCCGCCCTTCGTGTTTGCCGGTATCGTAAATATCATGCAGGCGGTAAAGCCGCTCCGGCTGCTCTGTATTGATTTCCACAATGACATGCTTCGCGTGCTGGGCAAAAATGGCCGAATTGCCGACCGATGTTGTCGGTATGATTAAGCTGTCTTTCGATATCGAAATTGCCTCGATGATGGCAAAATCCACCGGCCCGATCACCCTGTCGCGGATCCATTCGGCTGTATGGGATAGATGATGATCGGTATACAGTATTTCGCCTTCATTGATTTTCCGGCGCATCACCGGATCCGATTGAAACGGCAGTCGTTTGTGAACGATGCCGGCTTGCGCGAATACGGTATCGATATTGGAACCGAGCGAAGCCCCGGTATAGACATTCACTTTGAAACTTTCGAATTCTGCACGTTTCGCCAATGCGAGCGGCACCGCTTTTGCATCTCCCGCCTTCGTGAAGCCGCTAAGGCCGAGCGTCATGCCGTCCTGTATCCACGAAGCCGCTTCTTCTGCGCTGACCACACGCTTCTGTAATTGCTCCACGCCAATGCGATCCAATCGATTCCCCATTTCCCCACACCTTTCTATATGGAATAAAACCCGTTATTCGTTTTATCTATACCCTGATAGATGCCACTTCAATTAAACTCTTCGGCTTCGCATCCCCATTTCCCTCTTCATTCACAAATTCGCAACATGATCTAAGTATGTTTCTATACCTTAGCAACTCGAAACATTCAAAAACAGCTCCATATCAAGCTTTGAAAAATTGTGCGAAAATTCCTTTTATACAATAACATTTTACGCTGAATTTATGATAAAAATATGAGTTCAACCCATTGACTTTAATAATTACCTGTCATATTATATGGACTATTGTTAACTGAAATCGCGCTTGTAAAATAATATTTAATTGAAATGAGGATTATGTAAGTGTCCAGAAGTCAACGTAAAAAAATGACCATATTGATGATCAATATGTTTATTGCTATAGCAAGTTTTGGTATTGTTGTCCCTATTCTCCCGGCTTATCTTTTGTCCATCGGCCAGGGCGGCACCGCAGCCGGCCTGATGATTGCGATTTTCGCAGGCGCACAGCTCCTGTTTTCACCACTTGGCGGCAGTTGGGCCGATAAATACGGTCCCCGCAAAGTGATCATTCTCGGCCTCGCATTGCTGACGATTTCGATGCTGATGTTCTTTTCGACCGATTCGATTTGGGTCATCTACGCTTCCCGCGTCGTGGGCGGAATCGGCGATGCTTTCCTGATTCCCGGCGTCTTCACTTATGTGGCCAGTATTACGACTGCCGCGCAGCGCGCTAAAGGCACCGGCCTGGTGACCGCTTCGATGTCGCTCGGCCTCGTCGTCGGACCCGGGTTCGGCGGCTTTCTCGCCGACATCAGTCTGAAGCTGCCGTTTTTGATCGCCGCAATGGTGACATTCAGCGCCATGATTTTCTCTTTGATCATGCTGAAGGAAATTGGCGCAAGCGCGGAAAGCAAAAAACAGGCGGAGGAATTTTCGAAAGACGAGTCGATGCTTGAGCAGATCGGCCGCTCCACCCGGATGCCTTATTTTATTCCGTTGGTTATTATTTTCATCATGAGCTTCGGCCTGGTCGCTTATGAATCCGTCATTGGCATGTACTTGACGACGCAATTCGGTTCCACTTCGTCAGACATTGCCTTGATGATCACCGCCACCGGCATTGTCGGTGTGACGGTTCAATTCTTTGTCGTCGACCGGCTCGTCCGCCGTTTCGGCGAAGTCAAAACATTGATTGCCTTTCTGGGGCTCGCAACCGTCGGCTTCCTGCTTTCACTGACAGCTGGCAGCTACGGCGCATTCTTCGGCGTTTCGCTCGTGATTTTCCTTGCGATGGCCATTCTTCGTCCCGTGCTCAATATTCTCGTGTCGAAAATGGCTGCCGGCGAAATCGGCTTTGCGATGGGAATGGCAACTGCCTACATGAGCCTCGGCAATGTGCTTGGACCGATTTCCGCAGGCATGCTGTTTGATGTCAACATTAAATACCCGTTTTTCCTGGGCCTTGGCCTGTTGGTCGTTACTTTATCGATCGCCATGGCTTGGCGTAAAACGAATAATGCAAAATCAATGGCCAATGATTCATCCAATGAAACCCCTGAAGCTGAACCTTTAACGTAGAGGTTCAGTTTTTTATTGGGACCAGGTTTCCCAGATTGACAAGAAGCTGCAGCCGGAATAATATGGTAAATTGAGTGTAAAAAATCATGGCTTATAAACGATTGATAGAGAGTTTTTTCTTCTCCTTTCGTACATAAATAAAACCTTTTTGTAAAATCGGTCTTCCCCTGTTTATTTCATTCGCGGAAATATAGAAGAAACTTCAAATGTACAGCCATCCACATTAAGAAAAGAGGCACACTATGTCAGCAGACCAACGCAAAAAAATCATCATCCTGATGATCAATATGTTTATAGCCATTGCCAGTTTCGGCATCATCATCCCCATACTTCCCTCGTACCTGGAATCCATCAATCAGGGCGGGATGGCCGCAGGACTCATGATCGCCATTTTCGCAGCGGCGCAATTCCTGTTCTCGCCGATTGCCGGCAAATGGGCAGACCAATACGGCCGCAGAAGAATGATTATCTACGGGCTGATGGGATTGACGCTGTCGATGTTCGTTTTTTATGCATCCGATCTTATTTCCGTGCTTTACTTCTCCCGTGTGATCGGCGGAATCGGTGCGGCGATGCTCGTACCGGCCATTTTCGCCTATATCGCGGACATCACGACATTCGACCAGCGCGCTAAAGGGACCAGCCTGGTATCAGCCGCCATGTCGCTGGGCATCGTCGTTGGCCCCGGGATTGGCGGATTCCTGGCGGATTATAGCCTCAAACTGCCGTTTCTTGTATCGGCATTTGTATCGCTTGGTGCCGTCGTATTTTCACTCGTCCTATTGAAAGACAGCGATGCGGATAATGCAGATCCCGGACTTGCTCTGGACATGACGCAAAAAGAATCCATGTTGGTGAAAATTGCGTCCTCCACGAAAAAGCAATATTTCATCCCATTAGTCATCACACTGGTGATGAGTTTCGGTTTACTCGCCTACGAATCCATTGTCGGTCTCTACCTCAACAATCAGTTCGACTCGACCGCCAAGGATATCGCCTTTATGATCACAGCGACCGGCATCGTCAGTGTCATCGTGCAATTATTCATCGTTGACCGCATCGTCCGCCGATTTGGTGAAGTAACGATTCTAATCACGTTCCTCGGCGTTGCAGCGTTCGGCTTCCTGCTGTCGCTGTTTGCCGGCAGCTATGCAATGTTCTTCGGGGTTTCACTCATCATCTTCCTGGCGACATCGATTCTTCGCCCGGTACTGAACACGCTGATTTCCAAAATGGCACAAGGTGAAGTCGGCTTTGCGATGGGCATGAATAACGCCTATATGAGTATCGGCAATGTCATGGGGCCTTTGCTTGCGGGCTTGCTCTTCGACATCAACATCATTTTCCCGTTCATCCTCGGTTTGATCATGCTGATGATCACGATTTTCATCACACTCGCATGGCAGCGTTCACGTGCAGTGAAGACTGCCGTTGCAGAAGATTATTAATCGACTGGGTTAAAAGGAGAAAGAGCCGCGGCTCTTTCTCCTTTTTTTGATGGCAAACACCAGCCACTCAGGCTTTACGCATTGTATAAGTACTTGTATAATTAAAATACAACTAACTTATAGAAATGTGGGTCCTGCCATGTACAATATAAAAGCTGCCGCAAAGATCCTGGATATGCCAAAAGTGACCATCCGCTCGTGGGAAACACGCTATAATGCGATCACTCCAGCCCGAACAGAGTCAGGCCATCGCCTCTACTCTGATCAGAATCTGGAGGATTTGCAATGGCTGAAAATTCAGGTTCAGGATAACGGCATCAAAATCAGCGAAGCAGTTAAACTCCTGCATGCGTCGCGCAAGAAATTCGTTCGCCCTGCCGGTAATTTGCCGCCTTCTCCTGCGGGATCCTATCCATACGAAAAGCAGATTGAAGAACTCTATAATGCCGGAGCTGAAATGGACAGCGATCGTTTCCAATATTTATTGGATTTAAATTTTTCGATGTTCCATTACCGCACGGTGTTCTTCTCGATTTTGGCGCCTTTAATGGTGCGGATCGGTGAAGAATGGGAAAACGGCACCATCACTGTGGCGCATGAGCATATGCTAAGCCATATGGTGTTGCAGCGATTCAACCAGTTTTTCCGCATCTTCCCGACAGCGGATAATTTGCCGAAAGCGCTGGCGTTCTGCCCAAGCGGCGAACATCATCAGCTCGGCTTGTTGCTGTTCACTTTATTCCTCCGGGAAAATGGGTATTCAGTGGCTTACATCGGTCCAGACACGCCGCTTGAAGGCCTTTCGGAACTTATTGAAAAACAGGATTTCAAATTGGTCGCCATGTCCATCGGCAATGAACGGCTGTTGCCCGTTGCCGAAAATTATATAGCTGCATTGAACGCCGCGAAGCCTGACCTGCAATTCGCTATCGGCGGCCGCGGCTTCGGCAGTATTGAAAGTAAAGCGAACGAATATTATATTGGCGCCACCTATGAAGAATGGGAGCACTGGCTGGCCGATATCCAAGCAAAAAGAGCCTGATTCACCCCTTTTCAGACATCCTTGTCTGAAAAGGGGTTTTTATTTTTACGTGGAAGCTGTTCGGTGTTTTATACCCTTCAACTTAATGGTAAGATTTAATTATCAGAATCTTCCATATAAGGGAGCGTTATTATGAAGAAGTATGCCACTATGAACACCTTGTATATTGTCGCCGCAATCATTGCCGTCACCGCCTTTGTGCTGCCACGGGGAATCGACACCGTCAATCTGCATATTCACGGCATTTCCCATATCGCCGAACAGGTTGATGACTATTACAAAATCGCGGAACCTGTAGACGGGAAATATACGGTCGAAATCGATTTGAACAATCTGCAAAGCAATGAAGGCAAAGTTCTCTTTGATGACGGGGAAAGCCAAATTACCGTGCTGGAAGTCGTGCCCCGGGAAAGTGCGGGCTTTGAAGTGATTTTCCGTTCGCGCGCAGCCGAACAGCCACACGGCGCGGTGCTCGTTTCAGGCGTTGACCATGCCCGCACCGACAGCGGTTTTTCACACGACATCGAAGCTAAGGCGGAAGCAGTTAACAAAGACGGAGAATCGTACGACTTAACCCCTGCCGACTCTACGGGATTAAGTTACCACGACGGAGACCGTTTCGGATTTTTTCTGGATGTTTCTGAGGGAGATGCGGATGAAGTCGAAGTTACGGTGACGAATCTGCAGCTGAACTTGTGGATGGAAAAGGCGATTTTCCAGTGATCTGCAGCGCTGTTGAATCAATTAATAGCATAAAAAAAAGACCTGCTCTCTAGAGCAAGTCGAGGTCCTGATAGGCTGATTGGTATGGTCCATTGTCTGTCACTTCTGAATGGTAAAGAGCTTTTAAGGCAAAGCCTTTTTCAAGTTCCATATCTTTCATCAATGTTTTCAGGCGCTTTTTCAGCTCCGGGTTTTCACTGACAAGGGTCTCCATCTTCGATTTCGTGTATTTCATAATTTGGTCGCTCCTTTCCGTTGCTGCTGGTTTTATTGTATCACCTGCAGCGCTATTTAATGAAAAAACGCACTTGCTGTCGGGCAAGTGCGTTTCCTGTTTTATTGGCACAACTTAACCGACTACCTGGAAAACGTAGTTTGCGAGGAACAGCGCGGCGATGATATACAGCGCCGGCGTGACTTCGCGCCATTTGCCAAGGCCGACCTTCAATACCGGATACATGATAAAGCCGATGGCGATGCCGTCAGCGATACTGTACGTAAACGGAATGAGGACGATGATCAGAAATGCCGGAATGCTCTCGCTCATGTCTTTCATGTCGAGGTTCTTGATGTTTTGCAGCATCAGCGCGCCAATGATGATCAAAATCGGCGCAATTGCGCTGTCCGGGATCAATTTGATGACGGGAATGAAAAATGCAGCACCCAGAAACAGCAAACCGGTCGTGATGGCGGTTAACCCTGTGCGTCCGCCTGCCGCCATGCCAGCCAGCGTTTCAACACTGGCGACAGTCGGGCTCGTACCGAAAATGCCGGAAGCCATTGAACCGATGGAAGTTGCCTGGAATGCGCGGCTGTATTTCTCCGGACGGTCGATGAAGTTGACCTGTCCGTGGACGAGGCCGATGTTCTCAAACACCAATACCATCGTCAGCGAGAAAACCGCCACCCAGAATCCCATGGTCAGGAAGCTGGTGAAACTCAGTGCACCAAAGCCGGCAAATGCTTCTGAAGCACTCATCGCCGGTTCACCCAGCCCGCTGAGGTCGATCATGCCGAAGAAAAAGGCGATCAATGTCCCCGCCACTATCGTGATGAGGAAATTCCCCGGCACGTTGCGGATGAACAGGATGATGGCGATGACAAACGTTAAAGCTGTCGACAAAACCAGCGGGTCGGAAATCGATCCCAATGCCAAAATGGAACCTTCGCCATTGATGACGATCCCGCCTTTTTCAAGGCCCAGCAGCATCAGGAACAAGCCCAATCCAATCGTTACCGCTTCTTTCAGCGAATGCGGCACCGCAGCGCTCAGCACTTTGGCAAAACGCGTAAACGCTACAGCGACAAAAATGACGCCTGAAACGAATACGACCGCCAACGCTTCCTGCCACGTAAGACCCATCGACTGGACCATCGTGTACGAAAACAACGCGTTGATGCCCATGCCCGGAATCAGCAGAATCGGAACATTGCCCCAGAATCCCATGACCAGCGCCCCGAAAACTGACGCCGCAATCGTCGCGATAATTGCCGCTTCGATCGGCATGCCCGATTCCGATAGGATCAACGAATTGACCGCAATGATGTAGACCACTGTGAAGAAGCCGATCAAGCCCGCTAAAAGCTCACGTTTCACCGATGTGCCATTTTCTTTAAGACCGAAAAAACGATCCATCCATTTATGCATCTAAAAAACCTTCTATTAAATTAGCCCTCTCCCTACCCGCTCTGCCTGAATAAATTCAGGTAAGCCAAGATAGAATTGTAATTTAAATATGCGGTTCCGTCAAGGCTTTGGGGTTGACGGAGCTGGTGGATTCGGCTGGATGAAATAAAGGGTTGATTGGTTTAGTTGGTTTTGGTTTTAAGTCCCCACAAATATATTTCCCGGGAAATATATTTTGAGATTCGAGAAATGCTATAGTTTAAGTATTCGATGGAAAAGAGGTGTTATATGGAAAGAGAAAAAATGGAATTGCTGTCTATGGAAGCAGCGCTCAGTTCGTTGATAGGTCGAATGCCGGCAGTTCATTCACAGTTGAATTATCTTAAAGGCAAACTGCACCGGACCGTTGCCGGGATTCGCGGCGAGGAACGGATGCGTCAGCGATTTATCGAATTTCAGCCGGACGAAGAAGTTCATGCCCTATGGGATATAGGTTTGGCGATCGGTTCATGGAAAACGCAATTTGACGGCATCGTGCTGACCAGGCGCGGCGCCATCATCATTGATTCAAAGAACATCAGCGGCAGGCTCCATTTTGACGACAAGACCGGCGAGTTCTATCGGTTTGACGACAATGATGTAAAGGAAGTCTTTGAGGATCCCCGCATCCAATTAAACAAAAACATCCGCTTCCTGTCGAAATGGTTCGCCCGGAAAAAGATCTATCTGCCTGTCAGCGGACTCATCGTCTTCACACCCAAGAATTGCGAATTTATTGTCCGGCCAAAAGGCAAACACCTCTGCAAAGTCTACCAGATGCCCGAATACCTTTTTCAAATTCTAAAGGCTTTCCCCCTCGAAGCCGAACCGCCGAATCTGCCGAAAATAAAAAAGCAGATCATCAGCGGGCATGTCCCCTACCTGAGAACCCCTATATGCGCTAAATATTATATTCAAGTGAGTGAAATTCGGCACGGCGTTCAATGTGCGGAGTGCCGGGCCTACGGAATGAAACGAATAAAGAAAAGCTGGCAATGTGACGGCTGTGGCCACCGCGATCGGCAAGCGCATAAGTTGGCGCTGCGTGAATACTTTTCGCTGATCGATACGCATATCACGAATCAGGCGTTTCGTGAGTGGTGTGGTGTTGAATCGAGGTTTGTTGCCAACAGGTTATTAATGCAATTTGATTTATCTGCTTCTGGAGAACTTAAAGCAAGGAAATATAGTTTAAAGAAGAGAGATTAATGCATCTCTCTTCTTTTTTAGCCTTTTTTGTTGGAACGCTCATAAATCCGGCTAATCGCTCATATATTTTTCTAATCGCTCATAAAATCTTCTAATCGCTCATATAATTTTTTAACCGCTCATAACCAATGCCCCAAACTATTTCCACCTCTCACCAACCCCTCAAAACCCCAAAAGGACGCTTTTCGCCATGCGAAAAGCCCCTCATCAAGCCCACCAGCATCCACTCCAGCAAAAATCGACTACTTTCACCTCTACTACTCTTTAAAATCGACTCTTTCCGAAGCATTTCCAATCTTTTTCGCATTTCGCACCAGCGAAATGCAGGCATTCTGCGCTCTAAAGGTTTTTTTACGCTATTTTTATGCCTCTATCTACTTTCCATCACCAATACCAAAACCCAAAACCCCAAAACAATGATTGATTGCTTTTCGCACAGCGAAAAGCGACAAACCCAAAACCAAAAAAGAAAACCACACGCAAAAATGCGTGTGGTTTCAGAATTTATTGATTAAAAGAACATTCCTGCAATCGAGGCACTCAGGAGTGAAGCGAGTGCTCCGGCAGCAACTGCACGCATACCAAGTTTGGCGATTTGCGGGCGACGGCTTGGAGCCATAGATCCGAGTCCGCCGAGCAAGATTGCCAGTGAACTCAAGTTTGCGAATCCGCAAAGCGCAAAGCTGACAATGAGGATTGTTTTCGGTGACAAATCCGCCATTTGATCTGTGAAGGATACATAAGCAACAAACTCATTAAGAACAAGCTTCTGGCCGATGAAACTTCCCGCCTGGACTGCTTCCACCCACGGGACCCCGATTGCAAAGGCAAGTGGCGCGAAGATGAACCCGAGGATTCCCTGGATTGTCCAGCCTTCATAACCGAACCATCCGCCGATGCCGCCAAGCATGCCGTTCGCTAACGCGATCAATGCGATGAACGCCAGGAGCATTGCCCCGACATTCAATGCCAATTGCAAACCGTCGGATGCACCACGAGCAGCAGCGTCGACTACGTTGGCTGATTGCTTGTCTTTTTCCATTACAAAATCTTTTTCTTCGACTTCCTCTTGTTCCGGAATCATGATTTTGGCCATGATCAATCCGGCAGGAGCAGCCATGAAACTTGCTGCCAGCAGATATTCAAGCGGAACGCCGAGAAGTGCGTAACCCGCCAGTGTAGAACCTGCTACTGAGGCAAGTCCACCCGTCATGACGGCGAACAACTCGGATTTTGTCATTCCGGCAAGGAATGGACGCACGACAAGCGGCGCTTCCGTTTGGCCGACGAAAATGTTGGCCGATGCAGAAATCGATTCCGCTTTGCTTGTCCCGAGCAATTTAGAAAGCGCTCCGCCGAGTATGCGGATGATAAATTGCATAATGCCTAAGTAATATAAAACTGAAATTAAAGAAGAGAAGAAGATGATGATCGTCAATACCTGGAAGGCAAAAACGAAACCGAATCCTTCTGTATCAGCTGCAGGACCGAATACGAAGGCAATCCCCTCACCCGCGTAACCGATTACATTATTGACTTTATTAGATAACCATTCCAAACCTTTGCGGCCTGTTTCCCATTGGAGTACGATGAACGCGAAACTGATTTGAATAGCCAATCCACCTAGAATTGTCCGTGGCTTAATCGATTTTTTCCCGTCTGACATAAGAAAGGCAAGTCCCAGTACAACGAAGATGCCGAAGATGCCCCACAATATATTCACAACTTCACCTCATAAATTAGTATTTTATCAGAAAATTAGGCAATTTTAATGTCTAACTCATCCGTCGTCTGACATCTTACCAAAGCATTTTAAATAAGTAAATGTACATTATGTTACAAATTCACTTTTTTCTCATATTCGAAATCGGACGAAAATTCATAATTGAATTGAGATTTCTGCAGACCCCGCTAACCGCTTTTATTGATCCTCAGCCGGTGGGTCTGCTTTCTTCAGGAAAAAGGACAGAAAGACACCGATCAGGCTGAGAATTCCCGCGACAATAAAGGAAATATTGACGCCGCGTATCAAGCCCTGGACCCCATATTCCTGCGGATCGAGCGCCGTGCTGGTCATGATGGTGACGAGCAGCGCCGTGCCGATCGAACCGGATACCTGGCGCATTGTGTTGCTCATTGCCGTGCCGTGCGGAATCAGGCGTTCAGGTAGCTGATTGAGGCCGGCCGTCGTTACGGGCATCATCACCATCGCGATGCCGAACATCCGAATGGCGTGCATGATCGTCAAATACGTGAAGGAGGTTTCGGCGGTCAGCACCGTAAATTGGAACGTGCTGACGGTAACAATCAGCAAGCCGATAATGGCCAACCATTTGCCGCCGAACGCATCAAAGATTCGTCCCGTAATCGGATTCATGATCCCCATTATGATGGCGCCCGGCAACAACATCAGCCCGGATTCGAGTGCGGTGAAGCCGTGCATGTCCTGCATATAAATCGGCAGGATCGTGGCACTGCCGATCATGGAAATAAAAACGATGACGCTCAGAATTGTCGACAACGTGAAAATCTTGTATTGGAAAACCCGAAATTCGAGCAGTGGTTCTTTCAGCTTTGACTGGCGGTGAATAAAGAAGAACAGCGAAACAGCCCCAATCGCGATGGACAACAGCACCGGCAAACTGCCCCAGCCGGTTGAACCAGCGCTTGAGAATCCGTAGAGAATCCCGCCGAATCCCGCCGTCGACAGCATGACCGAAATGATATCCAATTTCGGGAAGGTCTGTTTCGTGACATTTTTCAGGAAGAAATAAGCAAAAATCAAATCGATGACTGCAATCGGAATGACGATATAAAATAACGCACGCCAAGGATACTGGCCGACAATCCACCCCGATAATGTCGGACCGATTGCCGGAGCAAAGGAAATGACCAGGCCAAACAGCCCCATCGCCTGCCCTCTTTTTTCAATCGGGAAAATGACAAAAAGGATCGTCTGCGTCAGCGGCATCATGATGCCGGCTCCCGCTGCCTGGATAATGCGACCAAGCATCAATACGGAAAATCCTGGTGCAAACGCGGCCACAATCGTGCCGATGGTGAACAGTCCCATTGCGGTCAGAAATAACGCACGGGTAGAAAATTTGCCAATTAAAAAAGCGGTGACCGGAATCATCACACCGTTTACGAGCATGAAAACGGTTGTCAGCCACTGCGCGGTATTTGCCGTTATTTGCAGATCATCCATAATATGCGGCAAGGCAGTTGAGAGAAGCGTCTGGTTGAGGATGGCGACAAACACGCCTGCCATCAGCACCGCAAGCAGCGGTGCGATTTTTATATCTTTCTTATCTTTTACATCGTGTTTATTTGCCAATGGCTTCACCCCCGCTTCCTTCAACCGCATTTTATTTCAAGCGCAATTTGCGTTCTATTATCCTCGTTACCCTTATCGCTTTCAACTATTCCGGGTTTTTACAAACAACAATAAAAAACAGCACAGCCGGTTAAGGGCTGTGCTGCAGGAAGTTAAGCTTTCGCTTTGCGATGGCTGATGCGATAGAACACCAGGTAAAGCGCTGGAATCATCACCAGGGTGAACAAACTTGAGAAAGCCAGTCCAGCGATGATTGTCACGGCCAGCGGTTCGAAGAGCGGATCGCCTGATAAGGCAACCGGAATCAGCGCAACAATGGACGTAATCGTTGTCAAAATGATCGGTTTGATGCGTGCATATCCCGATTCTATGATCGCTTCTTTAATGGAGAAATCACCTGACAAACGGCGCACTTCCACAAAGTCGATCAGGACGACTGCGTTCCGAACTACAATCCCCGTCAACGACACAATCCCCATAACACCAAGGAAGCTGAGTGGCGTCTGTGTCAGGAACAAGCCAAGGATGGCGCCGGAAATACCAAGATAAACAGCGATCAATACCAGGAATGGCAAGCTGAACGATTTAAATTGGAATGCGATGACAAGATAGACCAACAGCAGTACGACAAGGAACAGGATGCCGATTTCGGCAAAGAATGCTTCCTGATCGGAATTCTCGCCACCGGTGGAAAGTTCATACCCTTCCGTTAGGTTAGCCCTTTCTGCATCGACCACTTCGAGCATCGCGGCTTCAAAATCATCGGCATTCCCGAAGGCGCGCAGCGTGATTGCCCGGTCGCCGTCTTGATGCGGCACTTGCGCAATCGCCGTTGTCCGTTCTTGATCCAATAATTCATCCAAAGGAATCAATTGCGGTGGCCCCTGCTGTCCGCCTTGGCCGCCCGCAGCTGGAACTGCGAATTCCGAAAGGTCGATTTCCTGGCCTTCTTCAATGCCAGCTTGTTTCAGAACAACCTCGTAGAATTCATTGTTTTCAAAAATGCTGTAAAGCGGAACTCCCTGCGTCAGCAGCTGCAACTGATTCGTAACCGTGCTTAGCGCGATGCTATTGCTTTCGAGTGCATCACGGTTCGGCGCATATTCGATGGCCGGAACCGGATCGCCGAGATTATCGACGACAATATTCGCTCCGTTATCGAGCATTTGCTGTTTCAGTGTATCGCGCAATGTTTCAAGTTCTGAGATTTCTTCGCCTGTAATCGTGACGGTCACCGGAGCTCCCACTGGAGGCCCTTGCACAATCGTGTCCAGGAAAATTTCAGCGTCTGGATAACGCTCACGCAATTCGGTTTCCCATTTGTCGATAAACGCTGAAGCTGACGTTTCGTCACGGTTGATGCGGATCGCCGCCTGGCCGGTATTCGACCCGGTGTTATCCATCGATGAGGCAAACAGATTCGGCAAGCCGTCTCCCGTGAATATGGCCAGTTCGTTTATGTTTTCATCTTCTTCTGCAAGTGCTTCCGTAACTTCCGCCAGGAACGCATCGGTCTCCTCAATCGGAGTCCCTTCCGCCAGGCGGACATTCATCGTCACTTCCTCGCGGTCAGCTTCCGGGAAGAACTCAAACGGCGTAAATAATGCGAGTGACAACAGGCCGGTCGCCACAAGCAATCCGCCGGCTCCCACCCAGATTGGGCGCTTCAATACGCTGCGCAACACTTTTCCGGAATAAAACACAGCCAGTTTCTCAAGCGGTTTGCCGAGGAATCCAGGCGTATCGGAAATCTTTTTCGCTTTCCGTTTCGTTTTTAAATATTGCATCATCGGCACCAATGTAATCGACAGGATTGTTGATGCAATAATCGTTGTGATCAGAATACTTGGCAAAGCCTTGATGAACGCCCCGTTGCCGCCTGACAGCAGCAATAATGGAGAGAACGTCACGACAATCGCCAAACTGGAAGAAATGATCGACGGGTAAACTTCACGGACGCCTCGAATGGCGCCTTCACGTGCCGAATCTCCGAGTTTATAGCGCCGCTGGATATTGTCGTTGACGACAATGCTGTCATCAACCAATATCCCGATCGCGATAATGAGCCCGATAACGGAAATCTGGTTCAAATCGACGCCCAAGGAAGGAATCGGAATCAGTCCGATCAGGACAGAAGCGAGTACTGTCAAGGCTACTGCGAATGCACCGAACAGGGTTAGTCCGGCGGTCGTAACTACCAATACAGCCAAAACTGCAATCAGCAGCGACACATATAATCCGCCAAAAATTTCATTGACATTATCGGCCTGCGACTCGTATTTATTCGCTTGGATACCGGCTGGCAGTGTTTCGTTGAATTCCTCAATCACTTCCGTCACCCGCTCATCGACAGCAGGCACATCCTGTCCGGTTTGGAGGAAAACGGTATAGGAAATGGCTTCTTCGCCTTCAAAAGTGACAATATCGACCGTATCCTGGTCTACGGTTTCAATCGTTGCCACATCGCTCAACGGAACGGCTGATTGCCCCACCTGCAATTGCTGGAGACGCTCAATGCCCTCTTCTTCACTGACAGTCAAAACAAGTCGTTCGTTGCCGTCATCATGCGTGCCGAGCGACAGCGGCTGATTGGCCTGCTGCAGCGATTCGAGAACGGCAAATGGCTGGAGATTGTTTTCAGCCAGCGCGTCTCCGTCAAGTTCGATGAGGATCTGCTGGTCGTTGAGGCCTTTGACAGTCGTGCCTGCCACACCCGACACCGCTTCCACATCTTCCGACAAATCAGCCAGCGCCTGCTTCATCCCATCCAGTTCCGCTCGGTCACCGTAGAACATATACGACACCAGTGGAAACGTCAGGTCGAGCTTCTCAACAGATGTTTCCTGCGCCTGCTCCGGGAAATTCGCTGAGGCGCTTTGAGCCTCCTGCTGAATCGAGTTGATCAACCCATCGGGATCAACGCCATCTTCAATTTCCAATGTGATGATGGAGGCTGAATTGGAAGAAATGGATTGGATCGATGAAATGCCGTCCACTTTCTGGATTTCATTTTCCAGTGGCGTCGTGATCGACCGCTCCACTTCTTCCGGCCCAGCTCCCGGCAAAATCGTCGACACCAGCACAAGGCCTGGCGGCGTTTCCGGAATTTCACGCTGCGGCAGCGTCAAAAACGTATAAACGCCCACCAGCATGAAGATAAAAATAAGGAATATAAACAATTTGCTTCGTTCTAATATGTAATTCATAGTGAAAACCTCTTTTCATCCTTTGTATAACTATTGTATAACTCAATGAATCTAATTGTCCAATCCGAATGCTTGAGAAAATGTAAAAACCCCGTCACACCAAAAGTAGCGTGACGGGGTTTTTCAAACTCAGATATTTTCCAGAAACAGGCGGATGACATCCGCTCCGCCGATAAAGGTCCCAAGCGAACTGCCAAGGTTCGTCAGGACGACCACCAGTAAGACACGTGTGACTTTATTGTCCCAGAAGCCTTTAAGGGTAAAAACATCTTTCGACAAGGTTTCGAAATCGCCGATATTCGGCTTGCGGATCGAAGCCTGGGTCAGACCCGAAAACCAGCCTGCCGCTACGAGCGGGTTAAGCGAGGAAATCGGGGCCGCTACGAAAGCCGTGAGAATCGCGAGCGGATGGCCAAATGCAATGGTGGCACCGATTGCAGCCAAAATTCCGTTCCACAGGACCCAGCTGATGGTCTGATCAAGGCCGGCTGCCGGATTGGCGATAAAAGTATAGGCGATGATTCCGATGATGATGAAAGGAATCGCCCAGCCAATGATTTTCGGCCATTTGGATTTTGGCGGCACTTCCGAAAGCTTGTCAAGATCGTGTTCGTTGTGGATTTCTTTTGTGATGCCTGGAACATGTGCCGCGCCGAGGACAGCGACGATTTTATTACCCGGCGCCTCCTTAATCTTCTGCGCGAGGTATTGATCGCGTTCATCAATCAACGGCGTTTTCAGCCGCGGAAAGGCTTTGGTGAAATCATCCATGACAGCACTCAGTGTGTCTTGTGATTTCATCTTCTCAAGGTCTTCCTCTGAAATCGTCTCTTTGCTGAAGATGCTGAAGAATACTGACATCAGCAATTGCATTTTGCCCCACAAGCCGATATTGCCCCAGATCCGGGAAAATGTGACTTGGATATTGCGGTCAGCGAGCACCAGCTCCGCTCCGGTTTCTTTTGCGGATGCGATGCCCTGAATCATTTCCTGCCCCGGTTTGATGCCGAATTGGTCGGCCAACCGGTTCTGGAATGAAGAAATGGCAAGGTTCATCAGCAATAGACTGGATTTTTTTTCTTTGATGACTTTAAAGATATCGGTTTCTTTCCATTTGTTGTTTTCTGTGACCGATTGATAACGCTGCGCGTCCAATTCGATACACACGGAATCCGGCTGCTCGGCATCAATGACTTCTTTAACTTGCTCTGCGCTGCGTTTCGAAACGTGGGCCGTTCCGATCAGGATCAATTCTTTATCGCCATATTGCAGGCGTGTGATATTTTCTTCTTGCATGGATTTACTTCCTTCATAGAATTTATTTCTTCTCGCAAGAAATAGGAGAAGACTGTCTATTCTATATAATGGATCACTGGAGGAAAAATATCAATCCTGCGAGTCCATTTTCGGCAGGTTTCACGCAAGCGCCTTAATATCCTGGGTCGGTGAAAGCTTGTAAATCAGAAATTGTTCTGCAGGATCTTTGACAATGGTCGGCAAGTCGATTGACTCCAGCAGCTCAAATGCCGTGTTGCGTTCCAGAAAATCGATATAATCATCAGTGGGATAATAAAGGATGATTTCCACTTCGCGCGGATAAGTTTCTCCAGAACGCAGAATGTTATCAACCACCTTCATGAAAATCTGTACGGAAAATGGATTGAAAAAATAGAACACGGTGTCTTCTGGCTGAACTTCGTATTCCTGTGCCATACCGCATAGGATGCGGAGTTGGTCCAGTCCGTTGCGACGACTTCCGTTGTTGCCATAAGCTTCAAGATTTTTTTGCGCTTCTCCGCAAAAACTGGTATTCAGTTCAATGCCTGTCGACCGGCAGCCAAAGCGATCATGAACATAGAAGTTCAGCCTGCCTTTGCCCGATCCAAAATCGACCAGCCCGGCATCCGGATCTATTGGGCGGCGGTTGAATAATTGCTTCAGATGCTCATACGGAGTCGGTTCGTAACGATTATGATGCAAAGTAGCTTCGGATATCCACTGGGTTCCAGCGGTGTGTATATTCAGGTATTTATCTCCTTCATGCTCTTTCATCTCTTTCGCCCCTTTTCTCTCGCTATTATCTTGTTGTATATTCATCAATACCCATTCCCACTTGCAAAAAACAATGAATTTTGATAAAGTCGAGCTAATTCAATAGTTCTTACTCTTTTTTATCAGAGTGAGGATAGAGGCGCAATCACCATCAGTAAGCAGAATGAGGAGCACGGGCTCTGCAGATTTCTGCCGGAAGGGGTGTTTGCCGAAGTGGTGGGATGCCCGGTTCCCGCTGCTGGTCCTGCATTTAAGAAATGCAGGACTGTCATGCGGATTTCCGCATGGAGGGCTATCTGGCGTTCAGCGGCACACGTGGTTTGTGCCGCTGCAGCAGCAGCGGAGCCTCCGTTGCTGCTTTTTTATTTTGTGAAGCTGGCGGGATTGAACGCGAAAACCGGCGGACCGCACCTCATTTGCTGATTTCCGCACCTCAAATGGGAAAGTCCGCACCTCAACCGCTGATTTCCGCACCTCACCGACTCAAGACCGCACCTCAGATGCAGCGGCCCGGGATTTTATTGCCAAAAGCTAACAGTATTTTATAAAAATTTGAAAAAGGATGGGATAATATGAACTTCGGAAGAATTATTACAGCGATGGTGACTCCTTTTGACTCGAATGGTGACATCGATTTCGCAGCGACGGAGCAATTGATCGAACACCTCATCGCCAACGGCTCCGACGGTCTGGTCGTGGCAGGCACAACGGGTGAATCACCGACACTCACGGCAGCTGAGAAAGTGACTTTGTTCAAATTCACCGCCGACAAAGTAAACGGCCGCATTCCTGTTATTGCGGGCACCGGCTCGAACGATACCCGCTCGTCCATCGCGCTGACAAAGCAGGCGGAAGAAGCCGGGGTCGACGGCATCATGCTCGTGACGCCTTATTACAATAAACCCGCGCAGGATGGATTGTTCCAGCATTTCAGTGCAATTGCTGATGCCACACGCTTGCCGATCATGCTTTACAATATTCCGGGACGCAGCGCAGTCAATATGGCACCGGAGACAATTATCCGCCTGTCGAAAGTTCCGAATATCGTTTCCGTCAAGGAAGCGAGCGGCAACCTTGACGCTACGTCATTGATTATCGAAGAGACGCATGACGACTTTACCGTCTACAGCGGCGATGACGGATTGACCCTGCCGCTTATGGCAATCGGTGCAGACGGCATCGTCTCTGTGGCCTCCCACATTATCGGCAATGAAATGCAGGCGATGGTCGCAGATTTCACTTCCGGAAAGATTAAAGAAGCAGCAGCCCAGCACCGCAAATTGCTGCCGATGATGAATGCCCTGTTTGCCGCACCCAACCCCGTGCCGGTCAAAACAGCCTTGCAATTGATGGGCATCCAGACCGGCACTGTCCGCCTGCCGATGATCCCATTGAACGACGAGGAAACGAATACCTTACGTCAGCTTCTTGAAGCCGGCAATATTAGAGTGTCTGTCTGAATGAACGCAAAAAAACGCTGAAGCGCAATGCTTCAGCGTTTTTTAATGCTTTAAACTATTTTTACACCTTCGAAAAATCCAGTTTCTCAAGAGTCTGTTTCAAGCTTCCGCCAATTACCAGTGATCGGGTATCGACGCCGAGCTGGGAAAGTGTAATTGCAATTTCTGAACGGATGCCGGTCAGAATGGCTCTCACACCTACCATACTCAAAGCCTGGACAATTTTAATGATCTGTTCGGCAACCATGGAATCGACTTTCACGACGCCGGAAAGGTCGATGACCAAGGTGGAAATGCGCAGGTTATTGGCAGCCGTCAGCGTTTTTTCCAAAATATACTGGGCGCGTTCAATTTCGAGGTCGCCGACCAGCGGCAGGATGGCCACATTATCAGCAATCGGTACGACCGGCGCAGAAAGTTCAAAGAATTCCTGACGGGCGACACTAAGTTTCTCCTGATACGCTTGAATATAGGCGCTGCTATAGGAATACATGGCATGATCCAGGAGAGTATGGAAAAATTCCATCGCTTCAAAAAGCGTATCCATTGAAATATCCTGCTGTTTTCCTTCTGTCTTAATCAATTTGGCCATGTGTTTGCGGTAGAGAGATGATTCTGCCAACGCAGAGTCGAGCATAATATTGGCATCAAGAAAATACCGGCCTGTTGCAAGACCCCATGCGTCTATCGCTGCATATACTTTCTTTTCATCATAGGAGTTCATTAACGATTCGCCGAGCAGTTCGACGAAACCGGCTCTTGCCTCGATTACCTGTTTGAGGAATTCTTTATTTTGGGCAATTTCTTCCTGATCCTTGTCTTTCATAACTTCTTCGTTAATCAATTCGGCTATCAAATATTTATCTTTAATTACCCGCTGGCCTAAAATTTCATAATCTCTATTCATCAGTACCTCCATGTGCTGGCATATGTTATTTGAATTTATTATACCCATAGAGTCGCGTTCCGTGTAGTAGTTTTTACTGAAAAAGTACTGTCTGTATAATTTAACTTACGAAACAGACAGATATTCCGAAATCTTGCTGATGGTTTCTTCTGCATCGCTGACGTGCGGGCTATGGCCTTCGGCGTTCATGAGTTTATACTCGCTGTTCACAATTTTGCTGTGGACAAATTCACCGACCGCTTCGGGTGCCACCGCATCATTGCGTGTTTGCAGGATCAGCGTCGGCACTGTCACTTTTTCCAGATCCTCACGGACATCCGCCAGGAAAGTAGCTTCCGCAAAATCACTCATTACCTCAGGATCGTTCGAGCACAATAATTGTTCAAATTCTTTCGCTAAATGAGGGCGTGCAGCATTTTGCATCACAACCGGGGATAAGAAACGGGCAAATTCATTATAATCGCCTTTGATCAATTGCAGCATCCCTTCGATGTCCTCCCTTTCAAAACCTCCTTGATAATCTGTTTCATTCAGAAAATGCGGAGATGGGCCGATCATAATCAGGTTTTTCATCAATTCCGGACGTTCTACTGCTGCCAGTGCGCCAATCATGCTGCTGACTGAATGGCCGATAAACACTATATTTTCGAGACTCAATGCATCACAAAGCTCAAGAAAATCTTTTTTATAGCCATGCAGTGTCCGGTAACGTTCTTTTTCGTATGCTGTTTTATCGCTTTTGCCGGAGCCAACATAATCGAACAGCACCACCCGGTATTTCGACTCAAATGCCGGAGCAATCTTATCCCAGACATACTGGTCGCAGCCGAAGCCGTGGGCAAACACCAGAACTTTCTGGCCCTGCCCTACGATTCTGACATTATTTTTTTGGATTATTTGTGCAGCTGTGTGATTTGTTGCTGTCATTTATTTCGACACTCCCAGTGTTAAAATTCCATAACCCATTAGACAAGATACTTCCACTTTAACAAAGTCAGCCCTTATCTCCTAAGAGAAGCACTTAAATAAACCAAATATTTACATAATTATTCAGAAGATAATAAAAATTGAACATAGATTTTTTATCGCAATAAAAAAACCGGCCCCTTAAGCGGCCGGTTTCAATCGTTATTATTGCTTGCGTGCTCTTAACGCCATAGTTGTTGTCAATGCTGCAAGCATCAATCCTGCGAAGATCCATAGGTACGGAATTGTTCCAGCACCTTCAGCTCCACCAAGACCAGTGGCAGGCATTTTGTCAGGCATTTCTGCTGCACCGAACTGCTCAGGGAATTGATCCGTGATCGCCGCTGATAATCCAGCTGCCGGCATAGTCATATGTGCGTAAGCTGCGCGCATTTCAGCGTAAGCTGTTTCGTAATCACCCGCTACATAAGCGTCGAACGATCCTAGCAATTGGCTGACATGAGTTGTCAAACCTTCTTCCAAAGCATCAGCCGGAACGCGTCCTTCTGTAGCTGCGTCAAGCAAAGCTGCCTGTTCAACGATGTACTCGTCAAGGTCCGCTTTCGCTGCTGCCTGGCCGTCTGCATCTCCTGCTCCAGTTGCTGTTACGTAGTCAACGAAGTAGCCGATGTGCGAGCCCCAGATTTCACCGAATTGTGCCCCAGCTTCTTCACCATATACTGAAGCTACTGCCGCAGTTAGATCGTCAGCGTTTGCAAGCAATGCTCCAGCTGCCTGGTCGAAGCTTTCTGCTCCGTCAGCGCCATCCTGCATAGCCATTACAGCCAACCCAGCGTGCTCAGTGAATGTATAGTTCAATTGTGCGCGTAAATCGATTGCTGGTGTATCAGGGTTTGTTCCTTCAAACTTGTCCGGGAATTGAGTAGTGATTGCGATTGACAAGCTTTCAGCAAACATGCTCATGTGATAGATTGCTTCACGTTCGCCTGCATATGCAGCTTCAAAGTCGCCTGCTACATATTGGTCAAAAATAGTGATCAATTGGTTTACGTGAACATCAAGTCCTTCTTTTACCGCTGCTGCAGGAAGATTTCCTTCAGTTGCAGTATCAAAGAATTCTGCTTGTTCAACTTTATACTCTTCAAGTTCAGCCAAAGCTGCATCTTTAGCCGCCTGGTCGCCCTCACCTGTTGCAACTACGTAGTCAACGAAATAGCCGATATGCGAGTTCCAGATTTCAAGGAATGCCGCTCCGCCTTCTTCACCATATACCGAAGTTACGGCTGCAGCGATATCATCCGAGTTGGCAAGTAATGTCGCAGAAGCCTGATCAAAATCGGCTGCGCCGTCAGCGCCTTTTCTCATTGTTTCGATTGCTAAAAACGCATGCTCTGTCAATACCGTGTCAAGTGCGATCCGTAATTCAGCAGCCGGTGTAGCTGTACTCATTTCTGCTGTTTCAGCCGATTCGTTTGAATGCGATCCGTGGCTGTCCGCCAGTGCCGCCGTTGGTACCAACATCGCCAAGCTAAGTGGAAGTGCTACTAATAGTTTGTTCATTTTCATCATAAATCTCTCCTTTTTCCTGTTTTATTTTTTTGTTCTGACTACATAACGCAGGCGGATCTTTTTTAGATCACAATTTTCAAATAAAATCTTGAAACGAGGATATTGGAGGAGGGATGTGGAGGTATCAGTTTAGCGAAATGCAGTTGTGGCGGGTATGAGAGCGGTTTATGCGCGGATAATACTTTTTATGCGCGATTAAAAAAATTTGTGCGCGATGAGGATTTTTTATGCGCGGTCTGCGGAATTTATGCGCGTTCCGAAGACTTTCTTCTATATAAATAACAAACAGCCCTTCTCGAAAGAAGGACTGTCCCGTTACACTGTTCAATTTCATAAATCAATTTTCGGCATTAATCAATGCGTCGGCAGTTTTGCGTTACTGCTCTTGAATATCGCCAGTTGGTCAATGAGCTTCTGGCTGCCGGCATCGAGGCCGATAATCTCGACGTTATTGGCTTTCTCCCTGAATTTCAGCACAACCCGGTCCACGGCTCCGACACCGGAATCATCCCAGATATGGGCATCCGTGAAGTCGATAACCACCTTTTCTCCTTCGATATCGTAATCGAATTTCTCAAGGAAATCTTCGACCGATGCGAAGAACAATTGGCCTTCCACCTGATAATGCGTCGCATCAAGCAATCGCTTCTGCACTTTGATCTTCGAAATTTTTGCTACGAAGAAAATCGCACTCAATAACACGCCCGCAAGCACTCCGATGGAAAGGTCATGCGTATAGACCACGATCGCAACCGTCGCGACCATCACGATGGAGTCTGCTTTCGGCGCTTTTTTCAAATAACTGAATGACTTCCAGTCGAATGTTCCAATCGATACCATAATCATAATACCAACCAGAACCGGCATCGGAATTTGAATAACGACATTGCCCAGAACAATAATCAGGAACATCAGGAAGGCACCGGCAACAAGAGCCGACAGACGGCCTCTTCCTCCGGACTTCACGTTGATGATCGACTGGCCGATCATGGCACAGCCCGCCATCCCACCGAAAAATCCGGTGATGAAGTTGGCGATTCCCTGCCCGCGTGATTCCTTGTTTTTATCACTCGTCGTTGCGGTCATATCATCAACGATATTCGCTGTCAGCAATGTTTCCAACAGTCCGACTATCGCGAGCGCCAATGAATACGGAAAAATGATCATCAAGGTTTCCAGGTTAAACGGCACATCCGGCAGCAGGAATGATGGCAAGGTCTGGCTGATCGTGCCGAGGTCGCCGACTGTGCGCATCTCAAAACCTGAGTAGATGGCGACAGCAGTCAGCACCACCAACGCGATCAATGGCGCAGGAATGGCTTTGAAGAATCTTGGAACAATATAAACAATCGCCAGCGTAATGGCAACAAATACATACGTTATGTTATTGATGCCAAGAAAATGCGGCACCTGTGCCATAAAGATCAGGATCGCGAGCGCATTGACGAAACCGATCATAACCGCGCGCGGAATGAATTTCATGACTTTTGCCACTTTGAATACGCCAAACAGAATTTGGATAACGCCTGTCAGGATGGTGGCCGCGAGTAAATATTCCAATCCGTGGTCACGGACCAGCGGCACCATCAATAATGCCATCGCGCCCGTTGCTGCGGAAATCATGCCGGGACGTCCCCCGACAAATGCAATAATAACGGCAATACTGAACGATGCATACAGACCGACCATTGGATCGACGCCTGCGATAATCGAGAATGCAATGGCTTCCGGAATCAATGCAAGGGCAACCACAATCCCTGCCAGGACGTCGCCGCGCACATTTCCGAACCATTCTTTTTTAATTGTTTCCACCACGATAACTTACTCCTCTTGTTGTATAATTTTAAAAGCTGCCCTTAATAACCGGGCCACGATTTCACAATGAGAATAGTGTATCACCAGAAATCCGAAAATGGAACCTTTTTGGTCCTTTTCCTCAAAAAGATTATGTTATAATAGAAGCAACTTGTAACACGAGGAGTTTTAACTGTGCAAATTGGCTATGCGAGACCTATAGATGGAGATTTGTCTTGTGAAAGACAAAAAGCGAAGCTGGAAGAATTGGGTTGCGAAGAATTTTTCGTGGAAACTCATTCCTCCCCTAAAAAACGGGACGAACTGAACCGCCTATTGAATCGGTTGGAGTCCGGAGACCGCCTGATTTTCCTGAACCTGCATGTGCTGGCAGACTCCACACGCCATCTGGTTGAGTTGCTGGAGATCTTTGAGCAAAAGGGCTGTACATTCCTTTCAATAAATGAACAGGTTGATACGGCACCGGGTGAATTGTTCACTTTCCAAAAGGTTGTTCAATGCCTTGCTGATTTCCAAAGCGATTCAATCAGTGCCAAAACAAAGGCTGGATTGACGGTCGCAAAAGAAAAAGGCATGCACGCCGGACGGCCGAGAAAACCAGATGCCAACGTCAAAAAAGCAATCGAGATGTATGAAAGTAAAAAATACAATTTGGCCGAAATCAAAGAACAGACCGGTATCAGCAAATCCACGCTTTACCGTTATTTGGAGAATTGACCTTATTTAATTGGATGATACAAAAAGAGCGCCGCGGCGCTCTTTTTTCATTGTCTGTTTTATTCATGAAGCTCTTTCACCGGCGGAACCGCTAAGGCAGCGGCTACCATACCGAGCGCCGGCAGCACCAATAGCAGCCACAATACTTCATCATAGCCCCCGAATCCGTCAAAAAACAAACCGAACGGCAGCGGCCCGAGTGCCGAGCCAATGACCATGACCGCCATCGCGATGCCGTTGATGCTGCCGATATATTGTCTGCCGTAATAATTCGGCCAGACGACACTTAAAGCGACACGTTCGATGCCGGAGATAAAGCCCCACACCACACCAAACAGAATCGCCATTGAAAACACGTCTGCGTGCAACAACAGCAGGATGAAACCAATTTCCCCCAAAAATAAGAGCATGAGCATCCACCGGACCGCAATTTTATCCAACAGGTAACCAGCCAGAAATGTCACGGGAAAACCGATGACCGCCATCAGACTCAAAACGATGGCCGCTGTTTCCGGAGCCAGTGAATTTTCCGAGAAGATGGAAACCAGATGGAATGTCATACCGGTATTCACCAATGCGGGTATCACAACGCAAAACAGCAGCAGCCAAAAAGCTTTTGTTTTTCGCGCTTCTTTTACGGTCCAACTGATATCCGCCGATAAAGATCTTTGATGCTCTTCTTCTGTCAGTACATTTTCACCGTCCGGTCTGAGACCGATATCTTCCGGTTTATTGCGCAGCAGCCAAATTGCCAAGGGTGTGAAAATCAGCAGCACGGACAAGCCCAGCACTGCCCAGGCCATTCTCCAGCCCACCATTTCAATCAGCCAGACATTCAGCAACGGGAAAACCGCAGAACCGACCATTGCCCCAAGTGCAGCAAGGCTAAGCGCACGTCCCCTCCTTTTGATGAACCATTGCGGCACCAGTGAATTCGAAACCAGGGACATGGAACCCTGTCCCAACAGCCGGACAAAAAAGAAGCCGATAAAGAGCATGAACACGTTGATTACAAGCCCATTAAACAAACAAGTAATTCCAAGCAGGATCGAGACGACAATGGAGACTTTTCTGGCGCCCTGGCTATCAATCAGCCGGCCAACGACAAACAGCAGAAAGCCGGCAAGCAGCGTAGCCGCTGAGTAGATTCCAGAGACAGTTGAACGGCTCCAGCCGAATTCTTCTATGTAATAATCGATGAAAATGGCATTTGAGAAGGTTTGGCCCGGTCCCGAGAAGAAAAAGGAAAGTGCTGCAACCGCGACGATTACCCAGCCATAATAATATTTCCCTTGCAGAGGCTTTGTGCTGTTCACTCTCACCGCTCCTTTCCGTTAGTGTACGCAACAAAGAATAAGACAAGAGGAATCCCCGCGGACCCTCTTGTCTTATTTTTATACTGATTTATTTTACGATAAGCACCGGGCAATTCGCACGTTTCACCACTTTGTGGCTGACGCTGCCGAGCACCATTTCCTGCAGCCCATTCAAACCTCGGCTGCCAATCACCAGAATGTCGAATTGTTCTTTATTGGCATATTCCACAATCGCCGGACCTGGTGTCCCATGTAAAATTTCGACGCGGTATTTCACATTTTTTGCGGCAATCGCTTCTTCCACCGGCTGCAGTTTTTTACGGCGCTGCAAATCGAGTTCTGCGGAACTGCCGCTGTGGAGCACGTCGTTTTTCGCGTTGGCGTGATCTGCCACATAAACGATGGTAATCTGTGCATCCGGGTTCGCCCCGGCAACTTGAATCGCTTCTTTTGCTGCGCGAACGGAATGGTCTGAACCGTCTACCGCCAATAAAATTTTGTTATACATTTTTCGACACTCCTTTTTAATCTGTTGATGGGCTGATCCCATTGCAGTGTCACTCAACAGGTAAGCTGACTGCGTATTATGGCTAGTGTATCACTTCATTTCCCTAAATGTAACCTTTATGGGAATGTATCTGGATTTTCATTCTTAAGGAGCTCCTCTTCATAATAAAGATAAAGTTTTTTATTGACAACGGCTTCGCCAAATTATGAACCCAAAACGGCACCGGTGACATCCTAGATTAAAGTTTATGTGAACCTCATATGGATGAAGCTCTTGCGAAATTGGAATATTCTGATAATATGATGGTAAAGGATCTATTGCGATTCTACGATGAAGAAACCGGCCAGTTGATTGAAGCGGAACAATAATCCGAACAAATGCATTTAAATGCCGGATGATTTGGAGGGGAGCGATATGTATCAGAATGGCTTAATCCTCGAAGGTGGCGGGATGAAAGGTATTTATACCGCCGGTGTGCTTGAATATTTCATGGAAAGGGACCGCTATTTCCCGTATATCATCGGGGTATCCGCGGGAGCCTGCAATGCCGCCTCTTATCTTTCCAGGCAACCGGGGCGCAACAAATCCGTCATGATTGACTATATCACCCATCCCGATTACATCTCAATCCGCAACCTCATACAAAAGCGGGAATTGTTTGGCATGGACCTGATTTTCGACCAGATTCCCAATGTGCTGCTGCCTTTCGATTTCCAAGCCTTTCACGCGGCAGAAGAACGCTTCATCATCGGCACAACGGACTGCCTCACGGGAAAACCTGTCTATTTCGAAAAAAATGACAGTCCCAATGACATTCTGCCGATTATCCGCGCATCCAGTTCCCTGCCTTTCATGTCCAGAGCGGTTTCTTATAAAGGCATGTACTTGATGGATGGTGGCGTTTCAGATCCCATCCCCATCAGGAAAGCGTTGGCTGATGGAGTGACAAAACCTGTCATCATCCTGACCAAAAGCAAAGGGTACCGGATTAAGCCTGCCCGCTTTTCCAGAACGACCCGTTATTTCTACAAGGATTATACAGGCCTCACTCTGGCGCTTGAAATGCGCTGGAAACTTTACAACGACACGATGGACGAAATTGAACGGTATGAACGGGAAGGCAAAGTATTTATCATCCGTCCCTCCGATGATTTCAAGGTCAAACGGGCTGAACGCGACCCCATTAAGCTTGAGATGATGCACATGCAGGGCTATTCCGATGCCCGGCATGCATTTGAAGCGATGGAACACTGGCTCGCGGCCACTGTAGTTGAAACGGTCTAAATTTTTCTTCTATATAAGTTGAACTAATAATCTATAGTAGCCGATATTCCGCAAAACAGCTTCGCTTGCCTTGGGGCTTGCGCTGAGCTAACTCGGTCTCGTTTCACTTCGCCCGAGTGTATCTCAGCACTTCGCTTGGTCCCCTGGGCGTCTTCGCTGTTTTGCTCCATATCTCTAGAGAATTCTCTGAGCGATCGCGTGTCATATGAAGTTGCACCTCCTTTGCGACTAGCTTGTGTAGGAGCATAATCTTTGCCCTTGTCTATTAATGAAGAATATAAGTCTTTACTTCAACTTATATAGATAAATCGTAAACCGGAAAGCCTCTGCGCTTTCCGGTTTTTCTATTGCCTAGAGAAAAAATCTTCCGGCAGGCGCAATAAGTTGACGTGGCTATCAGAAAACATTATTATAGAAAAATATTCCCGACTAAATAAATAGGAAAAGGATGTTTTGATTTGACTACTGCCAAAGTACAGCCTGTTAACGATACAAAGGGTCCGGTCGCAAGAGAAAGTCTTGCTCTGAACCCGCCTCAGAAAGCCTTGATTGCAGGCGGAGCAATCGTTGGATTTATTTTACTTGTATACCTTCTCGCCACTCAGCATATTTCTCAGTCCCTGCTTCTCGGCATCGGCCTGTTGCTTGGCTATACTTTATTCCATGCACGATTCGGTTTCACATCAGCATTCCGGCGCATGATGTCAGTGGGCAATGGCCAAGCGATGCGTTCCCACATGTTGATGCTCGCAGTCGCCGTTACCTTGTTTGCGCCTATTCTTGCATACGGCACCACATTTTTCGGCGGCCCGCTTGCCGGTTATGTATCACCTGTCGGCGTCAGCCTTATCGTAGGCGCCTTCATCTTCGGCATCGGCATGCAACTGGGCGGCGGTTGTGCTTCCGGCACACTGTATGCACTTGGCGGCGGCCGTTCCGTCATGTTCGTGACACTGGTCTTCTTTATCGTCGGTTCAACAGTCGGCGCTTACCATTTGCCTTTCTGGACAGAAGAAATGCCTGCCTTTGAACCTTATTCACTGGCCACTTCGACTGGTCTTGGCTACGGCGGAGCGTGGCTCGTGTCGATTGCGCTCTTCGGTTTGATTGCGTGGGTTACAGTAATCATTGAAAAGAAACGGAAAGCACCAAAAATGGCACCGGTCCCTTCAGAAACCGGCTGGAAACGGATCCTTCGCGGATCGTGGCCGCTATTCGCCGCGGCCATCGTGTTAGCACTATTGAACGCATTGACATTGATGACGCGCGGCGCACCGTGGGGCATCACTTCCGCGTTCGCCCTATGGGGTTCTAAAATTGCAGGAGTTTTCGGCGTAGATGTAGCGAGCTGGGGTTATTGGCAAGGCGCTAACGCAGCTTCGCTTCAAGCGTCCATTTTTACCGACTCAACTACCGTGTTGAATTTAGGTGTAATCCTCGGTGCCTTTTTGGCTTCGGCTGCCGGTGGCTTGTTTAAATTCACACAAGTTACTGCAGGCAATTTTGCCGCTTCGGTTATCGGTGGATTGATGATGGGTTACGGCGCACGCCTTGCGTTCGGCTGCAACATCGGCGCATATTTCGGCGGCATTGCTTCGTTCAGCCTGCACGGCTATATCTGGGGAATCCTGGCGCTTGCCGGAACATTCCTCGCCCTCTATCTCCGGCCGCTGTTCGGATTGTCGGTTCCAAAATCGAATGACTCCGTGTGTTGACGAATTTCTCAAATTGCACACAGCTCGGCAGACAATAAAAAAAGGATTGAGCGTCGAAAACGGCACTCAATCCTTTTTTGTGTATTTTTACACGCCTCTTTTATTTCCCCACACCAACGCATGGAGCTGCGGCAGCACTTTTACATCGTTCATGACGGAAGATTGCATACTGAGGTCAATCAGCCATGAATAGCGCTCGATCAAGCGGGACATCAACCGTGCATCGTCCTTAGTCGTGATGTCATCATTCCCTACCTGCAGGAAAAATGGGATTGTGGGATAGCGGAGATGGAGCTGGCCCGCATAGTCAAAATCCGTTTCATCAAAGATGACGATCTTTATACTGGCATTCGCATTTATCAACTTTTCCATAAACCTGTCCAGTTTGCCGAAATCCGTTACCATGCTGGAACTCGGCGGCTTGGGAGAAAGCGTAATATCGTCCACATCCAGCAGCCAATCTTGCCAAATTGTTGCCTGTGTTTCCACCGCTACTTTCCAATCTTCCTGGTGGCATAGGCGAATGAACTCACCGATCCCTTTATGCAGAAGCGGATTGCCGCCCGAAATCGTGACATGGGAAAAGCTTTGCCCGCCAATCCGTTTCAATTCTTCGATGATTTCTCCTGGCTGCCGGGAAAAGCTCCTTCCCGAACCATCCCATGTAAAACTGGAATCACACCACGAACAGGAATAATCACAGCCCGCTGTCCGGACGAACATCGTTTTCTGGCCGATGACCATCCCTTCCCCCTGGATTGTCGGGCCGAATACTTCCATTACAGGAATCTTCATCGCAACCCCTCCCGTTCCGGGCGATAGACGACGTAGCTCGTCGGGGTTTCCCGTACAATGACCTGAAGGCATAGCGGCTTGTTGTCGCGCGTTTCAAGGACGGCTTGGACCGACTGCCAGATTTGTTCCGCCAGCCGTTCCGTTGTCGGGAACTTGCCTTTAAATTCGGGATGGTCGTTCAGAATCGTATGGTCATATTTCTTGTGGATAGCATCTTTCAGCAGTTTGAAATCTATTAAAAAGTCGGAAGCATCCAGCTTGTTTCCTGCCACCGTTACGTTTACGAAATACGTGTGGCCGTGAACAGCCTGGCACTTTCCGGCTTCTTCATGCGGAATAAAATGAGCCGCGGAAAAATTCATGTCTTTATTCAATTCAAATCGGTAAGCATGCGGTAGTGTTGGATAGAATTGCTGCATCATTTCGCAACACCGCCTGGCTTTGTCGCCAAATAAGCTTTCAATCCTTCATTGCGCAGCTCGCAAGCCGGGCAAGTTCCACAGCCGCTGCTGGGCACGCCGTTATAACAGGTCAGCGTTTTTTCCTGCACAAAATCGAGAGCACCGAACTTATCCGCGAGTTCCCAAACTTGTTTTTTATCACGCCACATCAGCGGCGTGTGAATGACAAACTGTGCCTCCATCGCCAGGTTCAAAGTGACATTCAGCGATTTGATGAAGGTGTCCCGGCAATCCGGATAGCCGCTGAAATCCGTTTCACTCACGCCTGTAACAATATGCTTTGCACCGGTCGTCTGTGCATACACTGCCGCAAACGACAGAAACAAATGATTCCGGCCCGGAACGAACGTCGAAGGCAGTTCCCCTTCTTTTTCCTCGACCGGGATATCGTCCCGCGTAAGCGCATTGGCTGACAATTGGTTGATCAATTTCATATCGAGCACCTGGAACGGCACTTCAAGTTCTTCTGCAATCCGTCGTGCATGATCGATTTCTGTCGCATGGCGCTGGCCATAATCGAACGTGATTGTGGTGACTTCCTTAAATTTGGATAAAGCCCAAAAAAGACAGGTTGTACTGTCCTGCCCGCCGCTGAAAACGACGACCGCCTTTTCGTTATTCATCTATGACAACTCCTTAGTTTTTTTAAGAGGGATTTCGCGAACCTCTTTGTTTTGAACATTTCTCATAATACCACAATCGGATGAGGCAGCCTAAGGAACGCTGGAGTTCGGGAATTTAAAAACTTTTACCTGTGAGTTTATTTACCTTCAAAATTCAGATGACATTGAGCCGTTGGAGTTTATTCACTCTCCGCTTGTTTACTAAAAGTATTATAATCAGGAAAAGAGCATTATTGCGTAGAACGGGTTGCAAATCGGACTGGCCACCGCAACAGTCCAAAAATCACTGGGAGATGAGCACATGGGGAAATGGAGAACACATATCGAATTAATCGCAGCTATTCTTTCGGGAATTTTAATCATCATCGCGTACATTCTCGAAACCCAGTCCATCGAATTGGCTTCAGTCATCACCTATCTGGCTGCCTTTTTGATCGGCGGCTATGCCAAAGCCAAATACGGCATCCGAAAAACGATTGAACACCGCAAGCCGAACGTCGAGCTGTTGATGGTCATGGCCGCGATCGGCGCATCCATCATCGGCTACTGGACGGAAGGCGCCATTCTGATTTTCATCTTCTCCCTCAGCGGTGCACTGGAAACGTATACGATGAATAAAAGCCGTAAAGAAGTTTCGGCATTGATGGAAATCCAGCCGGAAGAAGCGTGGCTACTGAAAGACGGCAACACTTCGCGTGTTTCCGTTTCTGTCCTGCAGGTGGGCGATGCGCTGGTCGTCAAACCGGGCGAACGCATCCCGGCGGACGGCAAATTGCTGATCGGCCACACCGTGGTGGACGAATCCTCCATCAGCGGAGAATCTATTCCTGTTTCCAAGGATGCGGAAGATGATTTATTCGCATCGACAGTGAATATGAGCGGTGCCATTACGATGGAGATGACAAAGCCAAGTTCCGAGACATTGGTGCAAAAAATTATTGACCTCGTGCAATCTGCACACAGCGAAAAACCGCCTTCCCAGCAATTTGTCGAGCGCTTTGAAGGGCAATATGTCAATGTTGCGTTAGTTGTCTTCACCCTGCTGCTGTTTGTGCCGCATTACCTGTTCGGCTGGAGTTGGGATACGACGTTTTACCGGGCCATTCTGTTTCTCGTCGTCGCCTCCCCCTGTGCACTTGTCGCTTCCATTATGCCGGCGACACTCGCTGCCATTTCGAACGGGGCGAAAAGCGGCATTATTTTTAAAGGCGGCGCGCATCTTGAAAATCTTGGCGCAATCCGGGCAATTGCTTTTGATAAGACCGGCACCATTACCCGCGGACGCCCCGAAGTCACTGATTTCTCAATGCGCGAAGATATCGACCAGGACCGTATGATGGCGATCATTGCGGGAATCGAGATGCAATCCAACCACCCCCTCGCCAAGGCGATTACGGAATTTATTCAGCAAAAAGGCATCGAACCGTTAAAGAACCTCCAAATCACCGATGTTCCCGGCAACGGCCTGAAATCGATCATCGGAGGCGAGGAAATCCTGATCGGCAAACCGGATTTTGTCGATCTCGATGATGCCGAAGCCTTTCAGGGCGGTGTGCTGAACCGCTGGGCCAATGAAGGCAAAACCGTGACTTTCGTTCGGGACAATAAAGGCATCGCCGCCGCCATTTCGCTCAAGGATACAGTCCGCGACGATGCGAAAGCGACGATCCAGAAGCTGCAGAAGATGGGCATCTACTGCATCATGCTGACGGGTGACAACAAGAGAACCGCCAAAGCGATTGCGGAGGAGAGCGGCCTCGACGCGTATATCGGCAGCTGCATGCCCGGCGATAAAGTCGAAGAGCTGAAAAAATTGTTGAAAGAGCATGAATATGTGGCGATGATCGGCGATGGCATCAATGACGCACCGGCCCTCGCGATTGCCACAACCGGCATTGCGATGGGCGAAGGCACCGATGTAGCACTGGAAACGGCGGACATCATCCTGATGAAGAATGACCTGTCGCGCATCTCCTACTCCATCCGCCTGGCCCGAAAGATGCAGCGCATCATCAAGCAGAACATCGTGTTTTCGGTCGGGGTCATCATCGTATTATTAATCCTCAATTTCATGCAGTCGATCACGATTCCGTTTGGCGTCATCGGACACGAAGGCAGTACGATCCTGGTTATTTTGAATGGCCTGCGCATGTTGAACCGCAATATCTGACTGGTCGAGGGTGACTGTGTTTTCAGTCGGGGCCTAAAATTGTTATGTTCGAAGCAAAAAATTATCACTGCGCAAACAAATTTCGAACATCGCAAATAAATTTCAAACATCGCAAATAAAATCGATTTTGCGCAAACAAATTTATGTGAGCCACTCATATTGACTATATGAACACAAAAAAAATCCAGTATCGGCTTATAATCTGCCGATACTGGTTTTATTTTCACAAAATATCCGTCCAGATTTTGATGGCTGTGCCTAGAATCAGCAGCGCCAGGATCCATTGGAGGTATTTCGTGTTCATCTTCTGGCCCAGCTTGGCACCAATCGGCGCGGCGATGATACTTGCCACTACCATGACTGCAGCAGGACCATAAAGAATCTGATCCGTGACAATCTTGCCGAAGGCCGCACCAATCGACGAAATGAATGTGATCGCGAGTGAAGTTGCGATGGTCATCCGCGTCGGGATCTTCATGACTACGAGCATGATGGGAACGAGGATGAAAGCACCGGCCGCTCCGACGATTCCGGCTGCGATCCCGACGATGAACGCCAGTCCGGCAGCAAACCATTTATTGAATGTCACCTGATCGAGCGGGATATCGTCGACTCCGTTTTTCGGCAGGAACATCATGACAACCGCGATGGTCGCCAACACGGCATAGACGATGTTGATGGCCGATTCCGTCAAAAGCGTCGAACCAAAGCCGCCGATAAAACTTCCGATCAAAATTGCGCCACCCATATAAATGATCAATGTTCTGTTCAGATAGCCGCTGCCCCGGTATGCCCATACACCCGCAATGGTGGCGAAGAATACCTGAATGGCACTGATGCCGGATACTTCATGGGCGCTGAACGCTGTAAAGCCCAGCATGACCGGAATATACAGAAGCATCGGGTATTTGATGATCGAGCCGCCGACCCCCACCATTCCGGAGACGAAGGAACCGATAAAGCCGATTAAGAATATTAATATAATAAAATCGAAACTCATGTAAAACTCACCTTTCCAGAAAAGCACCTGCGCTTTTCCATTCCATTTCAATTTACTGCAACTTTATTATACCCCCGTGGGTAAAATTTAAAAACCGTCCAGCTCAATTGAGACGAAACTTTACAATACTGAAATAGTTTTGCCATAAATGTAAAATATGGATCAGGGTTTCTGTTGAACGAAAAAAACCAGCCCTTTTCTCTTTGTAAAGAGAAAGCGCTGGTTTCTGCATCGAAAATTTTATAAGGGGTAGATTTGCTCCAATTCGCCGGTTTCCACATGAAAAATGCAGCCCGATACCTCGACGCCTTCTCCAAGTTTTTGATAGACCGGATGCTTGAGCAATTTGTCCACTTGGCTGAGAACATTCATTTTGGCCAGTTCATTGAGACTCGGTTCCGCCTCACCCGTATTTTCCGGCAGACTTCCCCGGATATGGCCAAGCCATTTCTGCAGCTCAGGATCTTCGTTTCCTTCCCAGGCTGCTTTGACGCCGCCACAGCCGGTATGTCCTTTAACGACAAGCTTTTTGACGTTTAAATGTTTGATCGCATAAAACAGACTCGCGGAGAAGCTTTCGTCTTCCTCTACGACCTGGTTCGCGATATTGCGGTGGACGAACATGTGCCCAAGCGGCATCTGCATAATGATGGACGGGCTGACGCGCGAATCGCTGCAGGACAACAAAAAATATTCAGGCGTCTGGCCTTTCTTCAGTTCATCAAAGTACGCCGGATCATGCGCTTTGATCTTTTGGATAAACTCTTCATTCTGCTTTTTCAGTTCGATGCTCTTCATGGCCGCCCCTCCTTTTCATTGATGGCAGACAAAGCTTCTGCAATATTCATATAATGAATTCGCTCACCATACTTCTCTTCCCAATCCGCCTTGTACAGAACATCCAGAACCGTATTTTTAATCCCGGCAAAGACGATTTCCACGTTTCCGGAATGACATTGTTCCATCAGTCCTTCCAGGGCGTGAACAGCTACGGCATCGATTGAATTGATGCTTGAAAAATCAAAGACTACCCATTTCGTCTCGGGTTTGTCCAAAACTCTTGAACATAATTGATCTTCCAAAAACGTCATATTGGCGAAATACAGGGAGGCATCGACGCGGAAAATCAAGATTTCCGGATCAGTTTCTGCTTCCGCGTACCGCTTCGTATTGCGGAACACTTTCTGTTCCGGCAAATAGCCGAGTTCCGCTACATGCGGATATGCGCTGCGTCGAATGAACACCACTAGAGAGAATATAGCCCCTACGATGATGCCCTGCTCGATTCCGATTAATAATGTCGCAAGGAACGTCAGCATCCATGTCCAGCCATCCACTGTATTGACTTTGAAGAGGTATTTCGCTTCCTTCACATCAATCAGGCTGTATACTGCCACCATAATGATCGCTGCAAGTACAGCGAGCGGCAGATAGTAGAACACCCCTGTAAAGAACAGCAAGGTCAAGATGATGAGGAATGCCGTAATGAGCGTTGCAAGCGGTGTTTTCGCCCCTGCCTGATAGTTGACGGCAGAACGTGAGAACCCTCCCGTTACAGGATAGCCCGCAAAAAACGAACCGCCGACATTGGCAAGGCCGAGGCCGACCAATTCCCGGTTCGGGTCGATTTTGTATTTTTCTTTCGCTGCAATCGCCTTAGCCATCGCAATCGATTCCATATAACCGATAAATGAAATCGTCAAAGCGATCGGCAGCAAAGCAATCAGTGCATCCAGCTGAAATGCCGGCATTGACAAGGACGGCAAGCCTGATGGCACTTCACCGACAATTTTCACGCCTTGCGCCTGCAAGTCGAAAAAATAGACGGCCAATATGCTGAAGACAACAACCACCAGTGGTCCTGGAATCTTCTTAACGTATTTCTTCATCAAGATCAGCAGCAGAATGCTTCCGAGTCCGATGACAAGTGTCACCGGATTGATTTCCGCTGCTCTTCTGACTGTTTCCGAGAGGATTAAAAAGACATTTTTATCGGCTTCCAGGCTGACGCCAATCAATTGCTTCAACTGGCTTAACCCTATGATAATCGCCGCAGCAGAGGTAAACCCGCTGATGACGGCGTGGGACAGGAAATTTACAATAAAGCCTAATTTAAATGCCCCTAGTAAAAACTGAATGGCCCCAACCATCAGCATGAGCAATAACACGAGTGATATATATTCATCTGTTCCAGGTTCCGCTAATAGCGAGACCCCTGCCAGCACAAGCAAAGACACCATTGCAACCGGTCCGACTGCAAGTTGCCTCGATGTGCCGAACAAGGCATAAATAATCAACGGGACGGTCGAGGCATATAGACCAATCACCGGCGGCAAGCCGGCGAGCATCGCATACGCCATCCCTTGTGGAATAAGCATGATCGCTACAATCAAACCGGCATTCAAGTCTCCGCTCAAGTCTGATTTTTTATAGCTCCCCATCCACTCCAGAGCCGGAATCCATTTTTTCAACAAAACTATTTCCCCCTTTTGAACAAGCGGCGTCCAGAATGCAAGATTATACGGTTACAGACATTCGCAAAAAACGCCAAAGCCTGTTGTGCAGGAGGAAAACGCTGTTGCAGTTTGTGCCCCTACCATCCCATTACCCTGTTTTCTCGACCGCTGTGATAATAAATAAGTAAAAAGAAAAGGACATCAGACGATGCCCTTCACTCATTAGCCCTTTTGAATCCAGAACTTCAGCACGTCGCCTTCTACTTGAGAATCCAACATCTCATGTCCGCCGGATTTTGCCCAGGCAGTCAGGTCAGCTTTCGCCCCTTTATCGGTAGCAAGGATCTGCAGGATCTGGCCTGTAACCAATTCTTTCATTTCTTTACGTGTTTTTACGATCGGCATTGGACAAGCCAAGCCTTTTGCGTCTAATATTTTATCTGCGTTCATCAAAATCTCTCCTTTGGGTTTGTGTTATTTTTGTGTGCTAATAACCGATATTCCGCCAAACAGCTTGCTTGCGGGCCCACAGGATGTGGGTCATGCAGTCTTCGCTGTTTTGCTCCATATCTTTTATGATTTCTCTCAGCGCCGAAGCGACTTTCAAACAGTTTTTATTTATTAACGTACCGCGCAGCGGTTTGGTCCAATTTCCATTTCACGTTGAGCTTCTTCATCAGGTGAGATTTTCCCCATGTTGATCTGACGGATATCCTGATAAGCATTTGGCTGCGGTGGTAAGTTCTTCGTCACCATGTCGCGGAACTCCTGCTCATCTTCAATATTCAGGCCGTGATTTTCTTTGAAAAGATCGCCCAATTTTTTTGCGACGCTGCCGTCTTTATTCAACTCATCCATAATCATGAAGTGAGCCGGAAGAACGATCAGGTCATTGGCTAATTCTTTATAGCGGCTGTAAAGGGATTCCCGCAAGTCGCCTACCCAGTCTTCTGCAAGGCCGGCAAGGTCCGGGCGTCCGATGGAATCGATGAACAGAATGTCGCCTGTCATCAAATATTGGTCATCAACGATAAATGATGTGGAGCCGATTGTGTGCCCCGGTGAGTATAATGCTTCAATTTCGATTTTCGAACCGCCCAATTCCACTTCCAGGCCATGAACGAGCTTCGTGTAATCGAAGACCACTTCTTCTGCATCAGCCGGCGGCAAGTAATACGTTGCGCCTGTTGCTTCAGCGATGTAGCGTCCTCCGGAAATGTGGTCTGCATGCAAATGCGTGTCAAAGATGTGCTTGATCGTTGCACCTTTTTCCTGCGCGAAATCCAAGAAGACATCAGTCATGCGTGTTGCATCGATAATCGCGGCTTCCCCGTCGGAAATGGCCATATACGATAAGCAGCCTTTGCCGATACGGACGAATTGGTATAATTCCCCGCCATTTTTCAAATCGCCGACTTTCACTGGTTCCAGGTGTTCGCTCCACGCTTTCATGCCGCCTTCAAGATACGCCGAATCGACGCCTTCTTCAGCCAGCATTTCAGCTACCATGACAGAAGATCCCTCTTTCGCACATACGACCAGGATGTCTCTGTCTTTCGGAAGTTCTGAAGCCACTTCTTCGACTCCGTCCAATAAATCAAAATAAGGTGTGTTCAAATATTGGATGTTGCCACCTTCAATTTTCCAATCGGCGAATGCGTCGCCGTTGCGGACATCAAGGATAAACAAAGGTTCATTATCAATCACTTTTCTTGCTACTTGTTTTGCTGTCATTGCTTTTACAGTCATATTTAAATACCTCCACCTGGTTATTTTTTGGTAAATTTCATTCAGATTAGAATGTTAGTGTAACGTCTGCGTCTTTAGCAAATTCAAGGAATGTTACCGCTCCGCCAACTTCAATGCCGTCAACGAAAGCTTCTTTTTCAAGGCCGAATAAGTCCATCGTCATTTGGCAGCCGATAAATTGAACGCCGAGTTCCTGCGCCATTTCGATCAATTCTGGTATAGCTGGTACATTTCCTTTTTTAAATCCTTCGGCAATCGCTTCCTTGCCTTCTGGAAGTGCCAATTGGCCGTAAGCTTCTTTGTTGATGAGATTCAACCCTTCGAATGTAAAGAAGATTGCCACCTCGTGATCGCTTGCCGCTGCTGCAGTTGCGATATTGTATACTTTATAGGCATCGAACATTGTGCCGTTTGATGCGATGATTGCTGTTTTTGCTGCCATTTAAGAATTCCTCCATATAGTAGAATTTAGTGTATTTCTGATTATGCTTGAGTTTGTTCAGTTGAGCCGTTCCAGTGGGTCATACCCTCTACGGCATTTTTCACGCGAGCGAATCCTTTTTCGGCCAATTGCTTAGCAGCAAAATCACTGCGGTTGCCGGTGCGGCAAATAACGACGACTTCTTTTTCAGCATCCAGTTCCTGCGTGCGGTTTTCAAGTTCGCCAAGCGGAATCGATACGGCGCCTTCGATGTGTCCGAATGCATATTCCGCAGGTTCACGGACATCCAGCACGATGACTTCGCCACTTTCAAGCTGTTCCTGCAATTCAGCGTTTGTTACTGTGTGCGGGAAACGAACTTCTTCTTTTTCTTCCGTTTGGTCTGCTTTGCGCAAATAATGCTTCAGGACGTCGCCTTCTTCAGAAGTTCCAAGGTATTGGTTGCCGCTGCTTTTCGCCCAGGCTTTCAAGTCAGCCAGTGAGCCTTTATCCGTTGCCTGCACTTCGATGACCTGGCCCGGTTCGAGCTCGTTCATCGCTTTTTTCGTACGTACGATCGGCATTGGGCATGCCAGCCCTTTTGCATCTAATAATTTATCTGTCTGTATCATTAAAATTCCTCCTGAGTTACCCATAGGGGTATATTTTCGTTTAAAAAATTTTTCGAAATATTATTTACTCCGTCGGTCCGTCCCAGTCCATCATGCCGCCGTCCATATTGATGACGTTGTAGCCATGGTTTTCCAGAAGGCTTGCTGCCATTCCGCTGCGGTTGCCCGAGCGGCATACCATGATATGTTCTTTCGATTTGTCGATATCCTGCAGGCGGAACTCGAGAAGTCCCAGCGGAATATTGACCGCACCCGGAATTTTCCCGGATTTTACTTCTTCTGTTTCCCGCACATCAATGATTGAAACATCTTTTTTCGTGTCCATGTATTCTTGGACTTCTTGTGTAGTCATGCGATTCATTGTGTTTCCTCCTTCGAATTAAGGGCGGTAGCTTCCCATGCCGCCTCTGACATTAATTACGTGATCGAAACCTTTTTTCTTCAGGATTCCTGCTGCTTTGCTGCTTCTCATGCCGCTTTGGCAGATGACGTACGTTTCTTTATTGGCATCGAGTTCGGTCGTTCGGCCAGGCAATTCGTTTAATGGAATGTTCTTGAATTCCTTGATGCGGTTCGCTTTGAATTCTGCCGGCGTCCGGACATCGATGAATTGCTTGTCTTTTTTCTTGAGTTCGGGCTTCAGTTCATCCGTGGAAACGGATTTTACGCCTTTTGCTCCCGACATGGCGCGGTAACCGATAAAGACGATCACAGCTCCGATTAAAATCATTAACCAAGTATCCATGATTTCCCTCTTTTCCTTCTATTAGATGAACAAGTTTACGTTGCCGTCTTCGGCATCTGCAAGATATGCGGCTACGCCTCCGTAAGTTACGTCTTCCAACAATTCATCCTGGCTCAATCCGAGAAGATCCATCGTCATTGTGCATGCCACAAGGTTGATTTCTTGTTCCTGTGCCATTTCGATCAGCTGCGGCATTGTCATGGCATTATGCTTTTTGATGACTTTTTTAATCATTTTCGGCCCCATGCCAGCCATGTTCATATTGGATAAGCCAAGTTTGTCTGCACCGCGCGGCATCATTTTGCCGAACATATTTTCAAGCAATGTTTTTTTCACTGCTGGCGGATTTTCTTTGCGAAGCGCGTTCAATCCCCAGAATGTGTGGAAGATCGTCACCTCATGGTCATAAGCTGCTGCTCCGTTTGCAATAATGTAAGCAGCCATCGCTTTGTCGTAATCTCCACTGAATAAAATAATGTTTGTTGTTTTTGTCTTTTGCACTTGCTAGTTCCCCCTCAAATTACCCCATAGGGTATATAACGAATTAAATAAAAAAAGTTCACCGGCTTGAGCAACGAAGAAATTAAAATACCTATAGGGGTATACTAACATCAAAAATGAAAATCCGTCAACCCGAAAGTTCGACGGATTTTTTTATCTGCTTTTCACAAGCAGGCTGACCGCATCTTTTACGAGTTGATCTGTGCTCTCACCTTTGTCTACGCTGTCGCGCACGCATTGTTCGAGGTTCTCGCTGACAATTACACCGATTGCGCGGTCAACTGCACTCCGCACAGCGGACAATTGCATGACGACATCCTGGCAGTCTTCTTTTTCTTCGACCATGC
Source organism: Planococcus daihaiensis (assembly GCF_049262615.1). Classification (GTDB taxonomy): domain Bacteria; phylum Bacillota; class Bacilli; order Bacillales_A; family Planococcaceae; genus Planococcus. The sequence goes on from NZ_CP175504.1 coordinate 1,193,567, forward strand.
GCAGCACGCCTTTCAGCTGCCCTTCGATTCGCTTCAATCTATTCTGGACTTGTTTATCGTATTCCATCATCTTCGTGCCTCCCTGTTATCATTGATATCATTAAGATACCATTATCATATACCCCTTAGGGTATAAAATCAAGCATTTGATTCGGCAATTAAAAAAACGGATAATTCTTTGCCTCAGCCTATTTTAGGACTGCAGATTGCAGGCGTCAAGAATTATCCGTTCCTTCTATATTATACTGCGCAATTATTCGGACCCGTTTCCATTTCTTTTGCTTCGTCAGTAGGCGGAGTCATTTTGCCCATATTCGTTTGCCGGATGTCTTCATAGGCATTCGGCTGATCCTTCAATCCCTCTGTCACCCGTTTGATGAATTTCGCTTCATCACGGATCTGCAAACCTTCATTCGTGTCATAAAGGACAGCTAATTTTTCCGATACGCTGCCGTCTTCATTCATCTCACTGACCTCGGCGTAATGGGCCGGCAGGACAAGCAAGCTATCCGCCAATTTCTTGTAGCGGCTGTAAAGCGTTTCATACAGATCCTCCGCCCAGTCGGTTGCTTTACCCGCAAGGTCCGGCCGCCCGATTGATTCGACAAACAGAATGTCGCCGGTCAGCAAGTATTTATCGTCGACCACGAATGTCGTGCTGCCGATCGTATGCCCCGGGGAGTACACCGCTTCGATGGTTGTGCTGCCGACTTCGAGTTTCAGGCCATCAGTGGCCGGTTCGAAAGCAAAGACAACTTCATCCGCATCCTCCGGCGGCAGGTAATACGCGGCACCGGTTGAGTCCGCCAGCCCCTTGCCTCCTGAAATATGGTCTGCATGCAGATGCGTGTCGATGACATATTTGATTTTCATGCCTTTTTCTTTTGCGAATTGCTCATAGACATCCGTCATGCGGCTCGCGTCGACAATGGCCGCCTCGCCGTCTGATTCGATCAGGTAGGACAAGCAGCCTTTGCCAAGCCGGACGAATTGATAAATTGCTCCGCCTTTTACTTCGCCGATTTGGACCGGTTCCAGCTGTTCGCTCCAGGCAGCCATGCCCCCATCAATGGAATAAACATTGCTGAAGCCATTTTCCTGCAGGTAGGCAGCTGCTTTTTGCGAGTCGTTGCCTTTGCCGCAAACCGTATACAACGGCTGGTCTTTCGGCAGATTTTGCAGTTCCGATGAGTCGGAGTTCAATTCCTTAAGCGGGATATTGATCAAATTGACGGTATCCCCTTCAATATGCCAGTCTTCCGAATCTTCCGGTTTACGGACATCCAAAATTTGCACCTGTTCCCTGCGGACCACCTCATGCGCAACTTCATTTGCAGAGATAAATTTTACAGTCATCTGTTATTCCTCCTAATTTTACAAGTATTCCAGTTACCGTATGGGGTATCTGTAAAGTTAAATTTTTTTACTTCAAACCGTCTTATCGATGCAGTCGATCAAGCGTTCTTCAATATCTACAGCAATTTTCTTAACCGAATCGTTCTCGACCATCTGGATCAATGCGCTCGGTTTCGGCATGCCAATCTTTGTTTTGCCTTCATTTTCATAAACGACGATTTTGCACGGCAGGAAATAGCCGACGAGCAGGTCTTCCGATAGAACGCGGTTCGCTTCCTCCGGATTGCAGACTTCGAGTATTGTGTATGGCGTATCGAAATCGGTTCCTTTTTCCTGGAGCTTCGCCGTCAAATCGAAATTCCACAGCACCCCGAATTTCTGTTCCTTTAAATTCGCTTCGAGGTCACGCACGGCCTCGTCTTTGCTTTTTGTCGTTTCAACTGTGTAGTCAAACATTTTTTTGCTCCTCTCGTTATCGTATTTCTCTACCTTCTCCTTGAATTCCCGTATTCAACCGAATAAAACATATTAGTCCTCAAACGCTTCTTTGACCGCTTGAACGGCATGAATCTGCGCCGTATCAAACAAAGGCACAGCCGCATCTTCCGCTTTGATCAGCAAGCCGATTTCTGTGCAGCCGAGAATGATGCCTTCTGCGCCTGCCCCCACCAAATCTTGGATCACCTGCTGAAAAGTTTCCCTGGATGCTTGCCGCAAATCGCCCGCCACCAGTTCCTCGAAAATGATGCGGTTGATGTCGTCCCGCTGTTCGGCGCCAGGCACCACCACTTCAATGCCGTGCGACTCGATGCGCGAACGGTAAAAATCCTGTTCCATTGTATAACGTGTGCCGAGCAAGCCGACTTTCGAGAGCTTCTGCGCCTTTATTTCAGCGGCCGTTGTATCGGCAATATGAAGAACCGGAATCGAAATCCCTTCTTCAATATGAGCGACGACTTTGTGCATCGTGTTCGTGCAGATGACAATGAAATCCGCACCCGCCTGCTGCAGTTTCAGCGCCACTGCGCCGAGCAATTCCCCTGCCTGCTGCCAGTCGCCTGCGGATTGCAGCCGTTCGATTTCCGCAAAATCCACGCTGTAGAGGAGACATTCCGCAGAATGCAGGCCGCCGAGGCGCGCATTCACTTCCTTATTGATGGTGCGGTAATATTCCAGCGATGATTCCCAGCTCATGCCGCCGATCAGGCCGATTGTTTTCATAGAGATTCCTCCTCGAGTTGTTTCGTCTCTTCCAGTCCTTGCAGGTGGACTGTCGCGTTGCCTACTTCTATAGTTTTCTATTGATAGAAGGAATATCCTTTAAAATTTATGGCTATTTAAGTTGAACTACTATTTTTTTACTTGTCGATATTCCGCAAAACAGCTTCGCTTGCCTGGGGGCTCGCGCTGAGCTAACTCGGTCTCGTTTCACTTCGCCCGAGTGGATCTCAGCACTTCGCTTGGTCCCCATGGCGTCTTCGCTGTTTTGCTCCATATCTTTAAAGAGTTCTCTGAGCGCCGGAGCGTTATAAAGTATAATTCTTTTGTTCAACTTATACATCAATGAAAAAAACCGGCTGCACCCCGCAGCCGGTCTTCTCCACTATTTAAATGCCGCCGCTCAGAACCACTTGTCCCTGTGGCAATTCGTTGCCGGGTTGCGGTTCCAATGTAATCGCGATGGTATCCCATTCTTCGGTGTTATTGTCGATATTGAAATACGTTGCGCCTTCACCATTGGCATTTGTCGTAAATGCGCCGGCCGGGATCGGGTTATCGCCTTCGATCAGCCAGACCTGGTAAACCTGCTCGCCTTCAAGTGCTGCCAATTGCTGCCCTTGCACGACCAGATTGAGCGCGCCGTCTTCTTCTTCGATCAATGCCGCTGTTCCGCCGCCAGTGAAATCTTCACTCGGCTGCAATTCAATCGACTTGAACGCTGTCGTCGGCTCAGTCGGTTCGGCCGGTGGTACCGGCTCCGTCTGTTCCTGCTGCAACTGCATAAATGCGTAGGCGTTGCCGATCAGCGACGCCAGCAGGACTGCGGCAATCAGCGGTGTCGCCCAATTGCGTTTGCGTCCGCGGTCAGTCATCGGTACTACGTTCGAGTCATTCTCTTCCCGCGGTGTGCGCACTCTTGCATCCGATTCGGCATGCGATGATGAGCTTGCTGCTTTGCTGCCAGCTGCTGATGATGCTGCGGCAGACGATGCGGACGATGCGGAAGAACTGTCGCTCGCGCCTTCTTCTGCGAAAACATTCGCCAGGATCCGTGATTTCATTCCCGCAGGTGGTTCTGCCGGTTCTGAAAGATAAGGGAGCTGTCCGGTTGCATCCGCAATTTCGCGGCATTCGTCGCATGTCTTCAAATGTTCTTCGAACTGGCGTGTTTCTTCTTTTGATAATGTACCGTTCAAATAGTCGACCAATTGATCACATAATTCGTTATTCATCGGTAGCCCCCCTTTCCTGCATCCCGTGCAGTGTTTTTTTCAGTTTGCCGAGCGCCAGCCGGATCCTGCTTTTGACGGTTCCAAGCGGCATGCCGCATAGTTCGGCAATTTTTTCGTGCGTATGTCCTTTGAAATAGAATAATTGAATCATCTCCTGCTGCTCGGTGGATAATTGCGAGACGGCAGCCTGAATATGCTCTTTTTCTTCCTGCCATTCGGCCGTCTGCTCAACGCTCGAGTCGGAACTCGGCATTTCGGCGACTTCATCGAGCGGCACGGTTGCCGCTTTGCGTTTGCGTATCAGATCGATCGCGGAATTCTGCGCCATCCGGAACAGCCAGGAAGTGAATTTCCCTTTGCTGTCGTCGTACTCGCCGATGCCCCGCCAGATTTTGATAAACACTTCCTGCAAGGCCTCTTCCGCCAGATCTCGGTCCTGGGTCATTTTATAGAGAAACGAGAATAGAATCTTTTCGTACCGGTCATACAAGTATTCAAGCGCATCTTTATCTTTTTCCTTGATGCGCGAGTAAAGCAGCGTATCGGAACTTTTCTCCATTGATGTACTCCTTCAATTCGTGTGGCATAGTTCTAGCTTACTATACACCGGCAAATTGGAGAAAGCCTGGGCCGATTTTATTTTTGTAAGCTCATCTATTCAACGTGTAAAAGCCCGTTTTAGATCAGTCTGGCAATAAATTCCGTGTTGTTTCCTTATATAAATGATATTCCGCAAAACAGCTGCGCTTGCCTGGGGGCTCGCGCTGAGCTAACTCGGTCTCGTTTCACTTCGCCCGAGTGGATCTCAGCACTTCGCTTGGTCCCCATGGCGTCTTCGCTGTTTTGCTCCATATCTTAGAGAAATCCTATACCACTTCGTGGAGTGTAAAGAAAATAAATTGAAGTTTTTCACCAAAAAACTGATCCAAATTCCAACTCCTTCCGTTATACAGTTACTAAGCAAAAAATAAAGGAGTGGTGACGATGAAATTCAGAAAAATTTTAGCACCGATATTAGGGGCAACGCTGTTGGTTCCTTCAATGGGGATGGCAGTGAGCGCAGATGACCATTCGCCGACGGAAACAAGTGGAGTGGAATTACGCTCAGCATTGGATGGACTGTTGTCCGAGCATTATGCATTAGCCGTGGATTCCATGATGAAAATATATGACGGCGACGCAGCAGCCGAAGCGGCAATGGCGGCACTTGATGCCAATACGGCCGATATGGAACCTGTAATCGCTTCTGTTTATGGCGAAGAAGGCGGAGCGGCATTTATCGAAATTTTTGATAAGCATAATACCGGTACCGACGACTACGCAATGGCCGTGAAAGATGGCGACGAAGCAGCGCAAGAGGAAGCACTCGACGAGATCCAATCATTCGTTGATGAGATGGGCGCATTCCTTGGAACCGCCACTGAAGGCAACTTGCCGGAAGACGGCGCGACTGAAGCACTTCGCGCACATGAAGATTTTGTGCAAAACACTTTCGATTTGTATGCAGCCGGTGACTATGTGGAATCATACACTTCTTACCTGGAAGGCTTCAAGCAGATTTTCGGAGCAGGCAGTGCCATCAGTGGCGCAATCGCGACGCAGTTCCCGGACCAATTCACGGATCCGAACACAGCAGCCGGTGATTTCCGTTCAACTGTCAGCCGCATTGCGGCAGAGCATTTCGCTCTTTCACAGTTGAGCATGGCAAAAGGCTATAACGGTGCGTCAGACTTTGACTTTGCCGACTGGGCACAGGATCAGAATACGGAAGAATTCAGTGCAGCCATCGCTTCTTTCTATGGTGATGAAGCAGCAACTCAATTCGCAGCTATATGGAACAACGAACACATTTCCGTACAAAGTGACCTGGCAACTGCACAGGCCGGCGGCAATGAAGACGAAATTCAGCAAGCACAATCCCAATTGATTGATCTATTCGCAACAGAACTTGGCACATTCCTGAGCGGTGCAACGGAAGAACGTTTGCCACAGGATGAAACGATTGCTAATATTGCAGCGCATGAACAATCAGTCGTTGATACGTTCAGCCAATACGCTGCAGGCGATTTTGAAGCCTCTTATAATAGCTACCGTGAAGGCTACACAATCATGTTCGCTATCGGCAACGGCTTGAGTGCCGCAATTGTCGACCAGTTCCCTGAGAATTTTGAAACAGCGGTTCCTGACAAAATGCCGGCTACCGGCCTTGGCGGTTCTGCGAATGGCATGAACACCATGATGATCTGGGTGGCAATGAGCACGTTGATCCTATTAACAGCAGGAACTTTGACGTTTCGTCAGAGAAAGCAATAAATGATCCAACTTGGAAGGAGTTTGAGCGATGAGAAAATTTTGGACAATGGCGACAGCACTGATTCTATGTGCGGTGCTGTTTGTCATCCTGAAACCAATGGCCGAGGAACCGACATTTGAAGAAGACATCGCTCAGCTTGAACTCCCTGGAGCTGTTGAAGACACGCCGGCTGAGCAATTGGCAACGGAAGACGAGATTGATAAAATTGCTGAATTCCCGATTATGCCGGCCCAGCGTGAAAAACTGCAGGAATTGCAAAAGCAGCGCCAGCAGAGTATCCAGGGCATGGAACCGGCACGAATTTCCATACCGTCTATCGGGGTCGATGCAGCGATTGAAGCAACCGGCATTCTCGACAATGGCGAAATGGGCGTACCGGAAGACGTCGATCAGGTCGGCTGGTTTGAACCCGGCTTCCAAGTGGGCGCGAAAGGCCACTCAGTCCTTGCAGGACATGTCGACAGCCTGACCGGACCCGCGATTTTTTTTCATTTAAATAGAGTGGAAGCGGGTGAGAAGGTCATCGTTACGGATAAAGACGGCCGTGAGATGATTTATGAAATCCAGAAAAAAGCCAGTTATGTAACAGACGAAGCGCCGATCGAAGAAATTTTCGGCTCCTCGGACAGCCGGATGCTCAATTTGATCACATGTACCGGCACCTTCAACCGCAGTATCGGTTCCCATGAAGAACGTCTTGTCGTAACCGCAGAGCTGATTTCCGACTCGAGCGTCCAGGACAAACAGCCGGAAGCACCGACGGAAGTGGTTGCAACTTCGTTCAATCTTTCCTGGCACGCCGTGCGCGATGATGCCATCATCGGTTACCGCGTCTACGAGGAAGATATCGACAGCGGTGAACTGACGAAAATCGCCACCGTGTCCCTGTTCGACCGCAAGAAAGTCGAAATTGAAGCGGACGATACAAAACGCTATTACGTTTCGGCAGTCGATGTCGATTTGAATGAGTCGGAGAAGACTTCATCAAAATGAAAAACACATGACACAGCTGCCTTTCCAAATAAAAAAGCCCTTTTCCTTCATTCATAAGAATGTGGAAAAGGGCTTTTTCGTGAATTCATTTCAAAAAGTTTGTTCGAGCTTGTGAGTGAGCATATCCGGCAGCTTCATCAATACTTCAAAGTCATCCGGTGCGACCGGTTTCGAGAACAGATAGCCCTGGCCGATGGTGCAGCCATGCTCGACCAGCAATTTCATCTGGGTTTCATATTCGACGCCTTCAGCGACAATCGTCAGGTTCAAGTTCAATCCCAGCTCAATAATTGTTTTCACCATCGGATTCATGACATCGGAATCCAGCTCATCCACAAATGATTTATCGATCTTTAACGTATCAATCGGCAATTTCTGCAGTACATGCAAAGAGGAATAGCCGGTGCCAAAATCGTCGATTGACGTTTTTATCCCCATCTTGTGGAGGCCGTCCAAAATTTTGATGCTTTCTTTGATGTTCTGCATGATGCTTTCAGTGATTTCCAATTCCAGGTATTGCGTAGCCAGCGCCGTGTCATCCAAAATCTTCTGGACCGTCTCCAAAAAACGATTATGCCTGAACTGCAAACCCGATACGTTGACCGCTACAGCTAATGGTGGAAAGCCCCGTTGCTGCCACTGTTTGTTCTGCCAGCAAGCTTGCCGCAGGACCCATTCGCCGATGGAGACAATTTGGCCTGTCTCTTCCGCAACGGGTATGAATTCTACCGGCGACACCCAGCCCAGTTCCGGATGCTGCCAGCGTAACAGGGCTTCCATGCCGATTATTTGGTGGTTTTGGAGGTCGACTTTTGGCTGATAGTGGATTTGAAGCTGGTTTCTGCCTATCGCTTTTTTCAGCTCGGTTTCGATCTTCATCTTCCGGGCTTTTTCTCGGCTAAGCTCCGCATTGAAAAAGCTGTAGTTATTCTTGCCATTTTCTTTCGAGAAGTACATTGCAGCATCTGCATTTTTTCTCAACTCTTCCGGCGTATAACCATGCTCGGGAAATTTGCTGATGCCGATGCTTGCGGTAACATCCACTTCATAGTCATCAATTTGGAGTGATTTATGGAACAGGGCCAAAATTTTATCGGCCGTCGCAATGCATTTTTCGTCTGTCGCATCGATGATGACGATGACGAATTCGTCTCCGCTTAAGCGAAAAAGCAGCATGTTTTTTTCAATGACTGATCCCAGCCGTTCGGCGGTTTTAGTCAGCACCTGATCACCGATATGATGGCCCAGTGTATCGTTGACCACTTTAAATTGGTCCAGGTCAATCAGCAAAAGAGCTGTCTGTTGAAACGAATCCTCATTCAAAATGCGGTCGAATTCTTTCACAAAGCTGCCTCTATTGGGCAAATTCGTTAGCGGATCGTGATAAGCCAAGTATCTGTATTGGCTTACCAATTGCCGGTTTTTCCGGAGAATGTACAGCAAGCGGCCAAGTATCAAAAAGAACGTCAGCGATAAGCCAATGCTGAGGGCGTTGAAATCGTATTGGTAGCTGTGAGTGGCCAGCACAAGAAGGACCAGAATGCTTAAATAAGGAAAAGAGCCCTCCCTGTCCCTTGCAGGAGTGCGTGCAATCAGGATAATACTGCCTTTATTCGTTTTGCCGAAATAACCTGTAAATCCGATGAACAGCGTCGACAAGAGCCACAACAAGTCGGCAAGATGGCCTGGCTGATAGCTGTCTGTGAAAATTGCGTAGGCAAACAGCGCATCAGCTGCAACGTGGATGAATAATCCAACGACCAACAATAACAGCATTTCCCGCTTGCTGTTTTTTTGTATCATATAATACAAAATCGCCACGACAAACAGAATCGTCAAGTCTGCGATGGGGTATAAAGCCGATATCAAATCAGCCATCCAGGACTCTCCGTACTGCTTCCTTACCGGATTGATCAAATAATGGTAGCTGATGGCTGAAACCGTGATCATAAAGATAGTGATATTGAAAATTTTAGAATCCCCGGCAGATTTATTGCCCAAGTCGCGGATTTTCGAAATCAGCGCCGCCAGAAAAAAGAGGTAGGCGCTCGCCCACACCAGAGACGAAAATTCCGAGGACGCCGTAAAGCCTTCCACAAGCTGGTCATACAGCCAGAAAAAATTGGAACTAATATAGAAAGAAAGCCCGATCAGCAGAAACAGCCAAAACCTCTTCTGCTTGCGGCGCGCATTGCGATAAGCCTGAAACAGCCAGAGGATGCCGGCCATTCCGATCAGAATTTGTAGTACATTGGTGCCGATCGAAATCAGCAAAGGATTCCCCTCAAAATAAAGGGTCCAGCCGAAAAATAAGCCGATCACTATTAAAAGGATTGAAATGGGAAAAATATTATTGTTACGCAAACCTATCCCTCCTGGGTATCAGAAATCCGTATAATGGCGCTCGCGCTTTCAAGCGCGGGGAGCGCAACAATTTGCAATGGCCCGGTGCTCCGTTCCATGTCCCTGTCACAATATATGTATAGCTTAAAATTTAAAAAGTATATATATTATAATAACCTTTAATATTACAAAATTATAGTCCTTTTATCATATTTTGAATATGAGAATATTCTTATTAAATACCCAAAAAAGGAAATTGAAAGCTGCAGAGACGTGAAAAATACCAAGAAACGAGAATGCAAAAAACCTTCCCGTCTTGTATCGGAAGGAAGGTTTCGTTAAAAATTGACACCTATTTTATAAATTGCGCGGTCGAATATAAGTTTACAGAGTAAAAAATGCAGAGACATCAGCAACGTTTCTACTCGCTGCAGTGTATTTTAAACGTGTAATAATGGAGCTGCAATTGATCCTATCGAGTAGCTGGTTTCAATTTGGTTTCAATCATTGTCTCCTGAATTTTTTCCTGACTTCCATTCAAATTGTAAAAACTGAAGCCATTTTTGCCATTCTCTTTTGTCCAGTACATTGCGGCATCGGCATTTTGCATCAATTTCTCGGTGGTATTGCCATCATTGGGAAACAGGCTGATGCCGATGCTCGGCGTCACACTCACCTGATAGTCCTCTATCAGTAAAGCATCCTGAAAAGCGGCCACAATATTCTCAGCAAGCGCAGTGCATTTTTCATGGGTTGCCTCTCTTAAAACCACAATAAATTCATCGCCGCCCAAGCGGAATGCCGTGACATTTCTTCCACTAACCGCTTCCAAATTCTTAGCAGTTTTTATCAGCACAGCGTCTCCGATATGATGCCCCAGTGTATCGTTCACCACTTTAAACTTGTCAAGGTCCAGCAGCAAAAGTGCAATTCGCGGCGGTGCATCATCACCGAGCATGCGGGCCATTTCTTCTTTAAAACTCCCTCTGTTGCGCAATCCCGTCAGCGGATCATGGTAAGCCAGATGCCGGTATTGTTCCACCAACTGTTGATTCTTCCGAAGAATCTGCACCTGATGCCCCAACAGCAATATCAGAGCCAGCAGCAGTCCTGCGCTGAGGGCGTTGAAATCCCATTGGTAACTGTGGATGACCAGTGCGATAAGAACCACAATGCTCACGTAGGGAAAAATCTGCGCTTTGTCCCTGACCGGATTTTTCACAAGCCACAAATTATCCGTTTGGTTATCTTTCGCGTAATATGCGGTAAAGCCGATGAATAACGTAGACAGCAGCCATAACAGGTCGACGAAATGACCGGCCTGGTAGGTTTCATTGAACACCACGTATCCGTAAATAAAATCGGCAGTCACCTGCAGGGAAAAGCCTGTGATACAGAGTAATAAAAGGCTTTGTTTTTCATTTTTTTGAATCAGGTAATACAAAATGGTGATAACGAACAGGATTGTCAGATTTACTATCGGGATCGCCAATGTTGCCAGCGTCAGTGGCAGCGAACCTTCCGCAAAATCCAGCACCGGCTGGATCAAATAATGATAGCCGATGGACGCAGCAGTGACCATAAAGACTGTAATGTTGAAGCCATAGGCATTGCTGGAAAAAGCCCCGCTCAGTTCACGGGTTTTCGAGATCAGGGCAGCCAGGAAGAACAGGTAAGCAATCAGCCACAGCACAGAGGATAAGGGTTCTGACTCCACGGTTCTCTGACTGATCTGTAAGAACAACCACAGCCAATTGGAACCCGTGTAGAAAGTAACACCGACAAACAGCAGCAGCCAGAAGTTTTTCTGTCTGCGGCCGGCATTCCGATAAGCCTGATACAGCCAAACCAGACTGACCATGCCAACCAGAATATGGAGCCCATTCGCCCCTGCGGAAATAAGCCACGGGCTATCAGCAAACGAAATTCTCCAACTGTAAAATAAGATAATGATCAAGGCTATAAGAGAAACTGGCAAGATGTTGTATCTGAACATGATTGTTCCCCCCTGGCTGTCTGAAACCGTTGGTATGCAGTTGTCCCACTTACATATATCTTCATAATAAAAGCGGTGAACATAAGACAGAACTTGTAAAAAAAATAATTTTTACCTTTCAAAACAAAAACTTCCTTACTTTTATTATAACTGCTAATATGCAAAAAAAGTAGTTCTTTTATCATAATTCCATTATTATGGAAATTACTAAGGACCTATTATTTATGCAGTGTTATACATCCTTCCTTTGCGAATGCAGATTGAAAAAGCTTTCAGAATTCTACTCTGAAAGTTTGAATAAAAATTGACTTCCCTGCCAGACATTGCTACTTTCAAACTAGACTTAGCTTTTCAAAAAAAAAGAGGTGACGCAATGATTTTCTTCATCATTTGGCTCCTATTGATCGCATACGCTGTCTTCTGGGCACCCGGTACCGGCGCCAATAACCCGATTTTCCCGGAATTGTTCAACGGCAACATCGGCGCCATCGACCCGCTTGTCTTTGCCGTTTTCAATTCGCTCGGCATCTTTCCGCTCGTGTTCCTGACGCTGTTGCTGCTGAACGACCGGATGCGCTGGCCGGCGTGGCCGTTCGCGCTTCTGTCATTCGGCATCGGGGCTTTTTCGCTGCTGCCTTATTTCGCATTCGGCATCCGGAAACCCGAAAAGAAATTGCGCACGCCGCTCTGGCTCGTCCGTTTTCTGCGCTCCCGCTTCTGGCTGATTGTCCTCATCGTCATGTGGACCGGAAATTGGCTGACGCTCTTGCAGGGCTTTTCGTTCGCGGACTATGCCGATTCCTTTTTCGCCTCCAGCCTGGTATCGGTCATGACTGTTGACTGGTTCGTACTGTATGGCCTGTCGATATACACTGTCCACCGGCTTTATCCGGATGCGCGGTATAAGGGATTGGCGTGGATTCCGATTGTTGGGCCGGTGTTGGTGTTGTTGGGGAATAGAACATTGACTGACCGCAATTACGATTAAAAAAACAACCGGCATACCTATCAAAACATAAAAAGAACGTACGCAAAGGCATCTCTCACCCTTTACGCACGTTCTTTTTTCACCTATATTAATGCAAACTCTCTTAATTCACCCTCTTCGGCCCGCCCCAGTACATCTCGCGCAAACGGAACTTCTGTAGCTTGCCCGTCGCCGTTTTCGGCAAAGCCTCAACAAACTCAATCGATTTAGGCGCTTTGAAATGGGCCATATTCGAACGTGTATACTCGATGATTTCCTGTTCCGTCACCTCGGCTCCCGGATGCAGCACGATAATCGCTTTTGGCACTTCCCCCCATTTTTCATCGGGAACTGCGATGACCGCGACTTCCATGACATCGGGGTGTTTATACAGCACCCCTTCGATTTCAGTCGACGAAATGTTTTCCCCGCCCGAAATGATCATGTCTTTGATGCGATCCTGGATCTCCACAAAGCCGTCGGGATGCGTTACAGCCAAATCTCCGGTATAGAACCAGCCGTCTTTAATCGCCTCGGCTGTTTTCTCCGGATCTTTATAATAGCCCGCCATCACGACATTGCCGCGGGTGATGATTTCGCCAAGCTCTTTGCCGTTCCATTCGACTTCCCTGCCGTCTTCCTGGTTGACGACTTTCGTCTCCCCGTTGAACGCCAGCTCGATGCCCTGCCGCGCTTTGATGGCAGACTGCTCTTCAGGCGATTTGGAGTCAAACTCTCTCTTCCATTCGCAGTACAGGATGAACGGTGAAGTTTCCGTCAGTCCGTAGACGTGGATTATATTCAACCCAAGAATGTTCTGAGCTTTGGCAATCAATGCGGCAGCTGGCGGCGCTCCGGCTGTGGCCATGCGCGGGCTCGTCATAATCTTGATTTCTTTCGCTTTCGGTTCATTGACCAGCATATTGATGACTGTCGGTGCGCCGCACAGCACCGAGATTTTATGTTTTTCGAATAAATTAAGGATCTGTACCGGATCAACTTTCCGAAGGCATACATGCGTGGCACCGGCAGCCGTGATTGCCCAGATACCACCCCAGCCGTTCGCATGGAACATCGGAAGCGTATGGAGATACACATCGTCATGCGTAATATTCATATGATACAGGAAGTTCGCGGCATTCAGGTAATTGCTGCGGTGCGTCAGCATGACCCCTTTCGGATTCGATGTCGTGCCGCTCGTGTAGTTCAGCGTCAGCAGCTGGTTTTCATCGATTTCCACTTTCGGAGGCTCCGCATCCTCCGCCACCTCTCCGATAAATTTTTCGTAGGTGATTCCGTTCAGCTTGGATTCATGTCCGTCCACTTCCACGATAATATACTTCTCAACCGGCAGCTGATCCTGTACGTCTTCGATCAGTTTGCCGAATTCCGCATCGACAATCAGCGTTTTCGCATCACTGTGCTTGATGATGTATGCCAGGTCTTTCGCCGCCAGCCGGTAATTCAGCGGCACCATGACGGCCCCCAGCTGGCCGATGCCATAGAAGCATTCCAGCATATAATGCGTATTCGGCAGCATCACCGCCACGTGGTCTTTCTCCCGGATGCCGGCATTTTGCAGGGCAATGGCCAATCGGTCGCTCCGCTGCCCGAACTCTTTGTAGGTGAATGTCTTGTCTTCATCAATAATCGCTATTTTTTCCGGATAATATTTAATGGCCCGCCGTTTCCAGTCAAGCGGTGTTAAAGGTGCGAACATGTGGACATAACCCCTTCCGGATGATCGATTTGGCACTTGTTATACAACAAGTATATTTTCGGGCGGAAGCTGTGTCAATGGAGTTGTTAGAATATATTAACAATTCAGCACTTTAAGATGCTTGGCAAAGACACAATTGCTCTTCAAATTGTGGCTCTGCCTGTTTTCGTCCCCACCAAAAAAGGCCACCCAAAAGGCAGCCCCCTAGTCAACCAACGTCACCGCCACAATCTCATCCAGCATCAACCGCTCCATCCCGAACGGGCTCTCGTAAACCAGTTCACGGTGCGACACATCAATGCGCTCGATGATGCCTCTGTGTTTGAACAGCTGCTTGTCCCGCCAAGTCTCGATCAGCACCTCACATTTGCGCTTCAACGCGATATCAAGTTCCTCCTGGATCAGCTGCAGGTCGAACTCGTCGAGATCCGGCCGCTTCACTTCTTCATCTTCCTTGTACCAGTCGCGCAGCATCTTGATATGCTCCGGCAGCATCAGCCCCTGCCATTTGATATTTCCGCGATCCTTAATATCCCCCTGCATCTTGAATTGGTTATTTTTCTTCAAAAGAATCACTCCCTCCTAAAAATAAGAACATTTGTTCTTATTCTATACCACGGAACGAAGCTCGACAATCCTTTGGGGCAAATTAAAAAACCGCTCAGCTAAAAATGAGCGGCTTCTTCCCTCTATATTCGATTCTATTCCATGTAAATCTTCGATACGGTGGACGTATTCCGTTTCCTTTATGAACACTTGCATACAAGTTGTTTACATCAAACCTGCGCATAAATTTCAACACAATTACCAATCGCTTCAAATTGTCCGACTAATAAAAAGCTTCCGACTGTTTCCTCTGTTTGGACTTCAATCATTTTTTTTGAATGGATCATAGGTTACACGAGTAGGTATTGGCTTTCTTTTTTCTACACTCTCTCCTGTTTTCAAGAAAATTAGTAGCGCCACAATCATAAAGAGAATAAGGTAGCTAAAATACGAAAACGTTAATCCGCTCCAAACTCCAGCTACCCAGCCCATTACATTCGCAGACGCTGATTGATTCTCAATAAGAATTTGAAAAATCACAGTAAAAATTATTCCGAAAAAACCACTAGAAACAGTAACTGCTGCGATTAAAATGAAATCAATTTTGAATGCAATTGTTCTAATAATATCTTGAACAATATTTGTATTTATAAAAGTAGCTAATATAGAAATACAAGTAGCAAAGAAGCCTAAAGTTATACTCCCAAAAAGTAAAACTCCTTCTAAAGCTAACTCAAATCCATTAATTTTATAAATACTTGTGAAACGGCTAAACAAATAACCAATGAATACTGAAACTGCTGCAAGGGTAATTATCACAAACCGGAATGTGTTCACTTCACCTCATCCTTTGAATTTGATGTCTAGCCCCAATCTCATCTTCATTACCAAGATAGAGCCCTAGCATACGTTCATAAATAGCAATGGCACTGTAATTTCTTTGCTCTTCGTAATCAAGTGTAGTAAATACCACAAGCTTTTGCTTAATTAGATCAATCGGTTCAACTGGATCATTCTCTTCATATCTTCCATGTACTTTCAGTTTACCGGTATCAGGATTATCGACATAGTGAGTTAGTATCTGGCGCGACAGACCCTCTTCAATTTCTGAGTCCCTCCTTCTGTCAGTTGAGACAATCAATTCGATATTATCTACACCTGTAGTATCCTGATTCCCTGTAATCCTACTCCATAGATTAGTTGCACTTGCTCCGCTTACTTTGACATTAATTTTTCGATAGGCCGCCTGTCTTAATCCACGTTGTCTTGCCTCTCTATCTTCAATTAATATCATGTATGCATTAGCAGCAGCTCCGGTTTCGATTACTAAAGAATTCAGAAGTTCCCCTATTGCGGTTGGCCCAAGAGAATCCCGGTTACGCTGAACCATTAATACACTTTCTATTGGATCAAACAATGCACTAACCTCATGGCCAACAAATTCAGTTTCCTCAATTTCAATAATCTCTGATTCTCCATGTAATGTGGTTTTAATGGGAAGTTGATAGTTTAACAAACGTTCAAACCAGATATGATAAAACCCATTTTCATCAATTGAAATACCAGTTACTCTAGCTGGTTCCCTTTGGTATTCATATACAATCTTTTGTCTCTCTGGAATATTACGTATGTACTCTCTCCTGTAATGCTCCAAAATTCCACTTATATCAAGAGGTTCGTATTCTCCATTTTCAAGCTTAGTTACTACCTTAAAAAAATTAAATCCCACTTTCTTTACTTTAGCCATACATTTCTCCCCTTTATAACTTATTGTATACATTATTAGCTAAAAATTGGGAAAAATCCACCATTATAAGAATATTCATTAAAAAGAACACTCGTTCTCATTCTATACCACGAAAGCTAGAGCGGTAATCCTATACAGCAAATAAAAAAACCGCTCAGCTGAAAATGAGCGGCTTCGTATCCTTATATTCGCTTTTATTTCATATGAATCGTCGCCCCAGTAGCCGGCGCAACATAAATATTCCGCTTTCCTTTGCTCGTCCTGATCGTCACTACATCCTGTTGTGGTTGATCCAGTATTTCATATTCCAGACCGCCGAACTGGGCAGACGTTAAGCTCCAATCGCTGTTCTTCGCAACCGGCGACACATTCAGTCGATACGTCTTCCAGGTCTTGGCCGTTTTCGGCAAGCGCACAAATTCCTTCATGGCGATTTGCTGCACCGGTTTTTCCTTCTCTTTTAAAGCAGCGCCTTTTGCATCGCCCAGCTTGATGACTTGTCCGATTCGCAGTGCTTTCGGATCCACTCCCGGATTCGCCGCCTGTAGATCCGCCACTTCGATGCCTTCCATATTATTGGCGATATTCCAAAAGGTATCGCCTTCTTGAATGGTATAGGTTGCCGGCATCGGTGCGATCATCGCGTCTTTATTCAAGAATTTAAAAGCTCCTTTATAATCAAAGACGCAGCACGCTTTCCAGCTATAACCGGGCATTTCGTGATGCGATTTGTCTTCGCGGCCGATGCCGTCGGCCACCAGCGCCGCCTGCAACTCTTTCACCGTCTCTTTGACAAAATCGCGCATGCGCTCATTGCGGTAATCGCCGGCCACGCAGATGCCCAGCCCATAATCATTGGCGTTGCCGGCGTGATAGGTGCGCCGGTCAAAATCATGTGCCCAGACAATCCGCGCCCGCTTGCCGCGAGGCGTCTGCACAATATTTTTCGGCTCGACGATAATCGCATAAGCGACGCCCGGCCAGCCGTTCGTTTCAATATGGTGTCTGGCAAAACTGGCGGCATCCGAGCCCGCCAGATGCGACAGCGTCAGCGAATGATGCCAGACGCGGGTGCTGATCTCCTTACTCCGTTTGATGTAACTGTGTTTTTTCTGCAGACTGTGCCGCATATCGACTAAGCTTGGCAAGGCTAAAAAGTTTTTCATATGGTGCCCCCTTTTCGATTTTTGATGCACTCCAGTGAAATGCTATTTACGCGCTTTCTCTTCCCACCCATGCGGCCCCTTCGCCCAGCCGCCAATGACCGTCCCCATCGCCAGCATCGGCGTGTCGAATTGATAATCTTCCATTAAGAACAGCTGATTGTGCAGCGGAATCAGCAGCCCTTCCAGGATCAGCTTTTCGCGCAGCTTCACATAATTCTTCGGACATTTTGCCGTAGTCGATGCTGCAAACTTCGACCCTTTCACCACGACAAATTTTTCGCCCGCATAATAGCCGCTGGCATCCGCTCCCCGTTTTGACGTGATCGTCAAAATTTCGGGCTGCTCCTCCACCGCCATCAGCAGGATTCCGGCATCGAACGGATCAACCGGCGTTTCTTCCTGTGTTACTGCATCCAACTGGAAGAACTGATAGAGCTCGCCGTAATCCGGATGGGTGATTCTTTTCACGAACTGGGTTTTCGTCATTTTTATCATCTCCTTTTATATAGTAGGTTCCGGAAAAGGTTCCTTACTTTGTATATAGATAGTTTTGGGGAAAAGGGATACATATTATTGAATTTAATTTGGACAGCAAAAAACGGACTGCCATTTGGCGGTCCGCTTCCATAAATTGATGACTTCAATCCCATCTACAAATTTCACTTTTACACTTTTGATAAGCCTATCTTTTTTAACTCTATTTTCGTTTTGTTGTTATTGCGCAGAATAGTAAATCCCTTCTATTTAAGAACCTGGCACTTTTTCTAATTTCCGCACTCCTTCAATGAAAATCTTCGAAGCTTTATATATATCGACTTCTTGAATCCCATTATAAGTAGTCAGCCTTATATATTTATCCGATACACTTTTAACTTTCAGGCCTCTCTCTAACAGCTCCTGCTCCAACTCTTTTGCGGAAAACCCCCTGTTTGATACGTCCACTTTTACGATATTCGTATGAACGTTCTCCAAATCAATTCCGAGGTTTGCTATTTCGTTTATTTCTTTTGCCAATAAATACGCATGCTTGTGGTCTTCTTCCAACCTCTCGACTTCGGACTCCAAAGCGACTATGCCTGCAGCTGCAATAATTCCCGCCTGTCTCATAGTGCCACCCAGCAACTTCCTTATTTTTCTTGCCAGCAAAATAAACTCCCTGCTGCCGCAAAGTAAAGATCCAACCGGTGCTCCGAGGCCTTTTGATAAGCAAAACATGAGGGTATCCACATCTTTCACGACTTCTTTTACTGGCAGGTTCAAGTAGATGCTGGCATTAAAGATTCTTGCGCCATCCAAATGGACAGGAACTCCTTTTTCATGTGCAGCCTCACAGAGCGCTTTCATTTGTGATTGCAGCAGACAGGTGCCGCCCATAAAATTATGGGTATTTTCCAAACAGAGTAGCTTAATATCCCTGCTGGCTAACACCTCTTTCACATGTGAAGGATCTGGAAACCCTTGTTTGTCTTCCTTAAAAAATACTGGAACGAGTCCGCCCCACTCTTCCAAAAATGGAGCCTGTTCATTTTTATAGAGATGACTGTCTTTGCCGATTAGAACTTCATCCCCTCTTCTGCAATGCGTTAACAGACTGATGTAATTTGCCATGGTGCCGCTATTGCAATACAGCGCATCTTCTTTTCCGGTTATTTCAGCGGCTATCCGCTCCAACTCTACTACTGTCGGGTCTTCCCCTTTGCCACCTGGTGCAGTCCGTCCATCGTCTCCCACTTCCGCCATTGACATTGCCCTTCGCATTTCGTTGGTAGGCTGAGTTAAAGTATCACTTCTCAAATCAATCATCCTATCACTCCTATATTTTGATTGAAAAATTATTTATAAAAAAGAAGAGCTGCAGACTACAGCTCTTCTCCGAATGTTCATCAATTACTCGTGATATTTTTCTGAAGTTGTCTTGGCGATATCTTCATCCAACGCTTCATAATCATGATATTGGATGGCACCATAAAGTTCTTTTCTTGTTTGCATATCTTCCACTTTATCTTTCTGGCTTCCTTTTTCATAAATCTCTTTATAAACTCTTTCATATGCTTTTGCGGCAACACGCAATGAGGTCACCGGATAAATGACGAAATCACAACCGAATTCTTGAAATTCTTCTGCTGTATAATATGGAGTTTTTCCGAATTCCGTCATATTAGCTAAAATAGGGGCATTTATTTCATTTTTAACTTTTGAAAACTCTTCTTTCGTTATTAAGGCCTCCGGAAAAATCGCATCCGCCCCTGCTTCCATATACGCTTTTGCTCTTTTAATGACGCCATCCAAATCTTCGACACTGTGAGCGTCGGTTCTTGCTACAACCACAAGAGTTGGTGCCACCTTTTTGATAGCGCGTATTTTTTGAACCATTTCCTCGATTGACACTAAATTCTTGCCATTTAAATGCCCGCATTTCTTAGGCATCGATTGATCCTCAATCTGCACTGCCGCAACACCTGCATCAACCATTTCTCTTGCTGCACGCACAACATTGAGCACCCCGCCATAGCCTGTGTCAATATCCACCAGAAGCGGCAATTGCGTCGCCCTGATAATGTCTTTCGCGTGATCCGCCACTTCATTGGAATAAATTAAACCGAGATCCGGTAATCCTTTGCTTGCGGTATATGCAGCACCCGATAAATACAATGCCTCAAAGCCAGTTTGTTTGGCCATGAGCCCAGCCATCGCATCGTGTGCACCCACAAGCTTTAATATTTTTTCACCTTTTATCAATTGCAGAAATTGGTCAGCCAAATCTTCCTGGCGCCTTTCCTCATTTACTAACCAAGACACAAAATCACTCCTATACAGTCATTTTATTCATAAATTCAGAGACGCTAGTATCATTCAACAACAGCTCGTCATTGCATAGTTCATACAGTTCGGCCGCTTGCTTTTCAGCGAATACAGTCGCTAAATTTGCCTGGAACTTTTCTTTTAATTTTGGTATGCCTTCTTCTCTTCTGAATTTATGGCCAATTGGATATTCCACTGCAACTTGTTCGGTACTGCTTCCATCTTCGAAAAATACTTGGACCGCATTCGCAATTGAGCGTTTTTCCGGATTCATGTAGTCTTCCGTATAAGATTTGTTTTCGACAATATGCATCTTATCCCGCAACTCATCAATAATCGGATTTTTAGCTGTTTCTTCTTCGTAATGATCAGCCACCACATCACCGTAAATAAGTCCGATTGCTGTTATATACTGCAAAGAATGATCGCGGTCAGCAGGATTTTGCAGTGGTCCCCTTTTATCAATAATGCGAATCGCCGACTCATGAGTTGTTATTTCAATCCGTTCTATTTCATTCAATTTATCATGCACAGAAGGGTGAAGGGTAACTGCGCATTCCGCTGCAGTCTGCGCATGGAACTCTGCAGGAAAGGAAATTTTTATCAGGATATTTTCCATTACATAACATCCAAGAGGTCTTTCCAACGTAAATGGCTGGCCTTTAAATACAACATCCTGGAATCCCCATTGCGGAGTTGAAAGAACGGATGGATAGCCCATTTCCCCTTTTAATGCCATAAGAGCAAGCCGAACTCCGCGGCTCGTTGCATCGCCTGCGGCCCAGGATTTTCTCGATCCGGCATTCGGGAAATGTCGATACGTTCGCAAAGCCCCGTTATCCACCCATGCATTAGTCAAAGCGTTTATAACTTCCTGTTTGGTGCCGCCAAGCAATTTTGTCACCACTGCAGTAGTGGCTAATTTCACATAGAAAACATGGTCGATCCCTACGCGGTTCATACTATTATTCAAGGCGAGAATACCTTGGATCTCATGAGCTTTGATCATTGCTTTTAAAATATCTTTTACCGTTAATGGAGACTTGCCTTCCGCGATTCGCTGACGGCTCAAATAATCGCCTGCAGCCAATATACCGCCTAAATTGTCAGAAGGATGCCCCCACTCGGCCGCTAACCAAGTGTCGTTATAATCCAGCCAGCGAATCGCTGTCCCAATATTAAAAGCAGCTTGAACAGGATCCAGCACGAAAGATGTTCCTGGAACTCGTGCTCCGTTTGGAACAATAGTGCCTGGCACAATCGGCCCTAATAATTTTGTACATGCCGGATAGCGCAAAGCCAGGAAACCACACCCCAGCGTATCCATTAAAATATACCTTGCTGTTTCCAAAGAATTTTCGCTATAGTCCTCGAAATCCATTACATAATCCGCAATATCTACAATCAATTGATCTGTGTTATTCATTTACTATTCCTCCTACCAAATAAAATACGCCCATGTCAGAGCAACTATAAAGATGATTAAACTGGAATACGAACCTATTATGAATTGATCTCTTTTAGAAAATGCCCCTTTTTGAAATGCAAACAAGGTTGTAGGAGAATGTATGGGTAAAATCGTAACCCCTCCTATGATCATAATCACAAGGAAAGCTAATGAAATGACCGACAAATTCAAGATCTCCGCATAACTCATTATTATCGGAAAAATGATGATCATTGATGTAGAAGGCACGACAAACAGGAAGCGTAAAATGAATATAAAACATGCTATGAATGTCATGCTTCCCAATTCCCCAAGACCTTCTGGCAACAGATTCATCAGCTGACTGGCCAGGACCAACGCCGTTCCGTTTTCTTCAATAAGATACCCTAATGAGAAAGAAGCACCCAGCAGCAAAAAATTTTCCCAATCATGGCTGCGGACAAGCTCATTTGTAATCAGACCGTTTCTTGGATGAGCGTAATAAGCAACAAGTAAAATGGGCGCAATAATCAGCGGCACTAGCTCCTGATCAAAAACAATCCAGCTGATGATCATCGCAAAGAATGGCAAAACAATTTTCCAAAACCGTTCAGGCAATTCCTTATCGCCTTCCAACTTCACTTCCTGTTCGATGACCATTTTTTCGGTGGTCCGCTTAAAATAAAACCAAACTCCAAAACTCACCAAGAGCATGGAAATCCAAAGTGGCGGCGCTATCCGGATAAACCATCCCAACCATGAAATTTCCACTCCTCCAAAATCCCTTAAAAGTTGAGCAGCTAATATTGGAAAACCTCCGCCAGTAAAGACAACCATGGTGGAATTTTGATTCATAATCCCAATAACATACATACTGAATTTCCGGAATAAACTATGCTTACTTAAGTTTAACGCTGTATTTACCTGTTCGATAATCGGTTCCATAATTCGGAATCTGGCTATTGCTGAAGGGAGGAAAATGGGCATAAATAAAATGAGAAAGGGAAGTCCGAACAAGATCGTGCGAACATTCCCTTTGCTTAATGTGAATAAAATCCTCACAAACACCTTATCAATCCCAGCTTTCACCAAAGCTTTCGAAATTAAAGAAAGAACCAAGATGAAATATAAAGCATTCGAAAGAAACCCTCTAAATGCGTCTTCTGGTACTTCAACCAAATTAAATATAAGAATAAGACAAATCAGTAATAAACTCGATGCAGAGAACGGAACTTCACTGAGTGTCCAAAAGTATATCGCTATGGCTAACAGCAGCAGAGTGAATTGCTGTTCTGTTGAATAGGCTTCCAGTATCCCCGATTGCCACAAAGCGGCAGCTAGAAAAATAACAAAGAAAACCTTTAGTCCGAGCAGAATCTTAGAGTCCACCACTTTTACACCCCGGTACTCTTAGACGCAATCTTTTTACTTCTCCACTTTAAAAACACCGGTACTAAAAGGGATAGTAGAGACACAATGATTAGGGATAATGGAAGTGGACTGTTAACAAAAATACTTAAATTCCCATTTGAAATTGTCATCGATTGTCTGAATGACTGCTCCATCATACCGCCTAATATAAAGGCTAAAATAAATGGTGGAGCGGGAAAAGAGAATAATCTCATCGCAAATCCTAACGCACCAAATACCAGCAACATGTACAAGTCAAATGTGTTAAAGCTAATGGAATATACTCCTATTAAACTGAACATAATGACCAAAGAAATAAGAAGAGGTCTCGGAATGCTCAAAATCTTTGCCAAATAGGGGATTAACGGTAAATTCAGCACTAGCAAGAATATATTTCCTATATACATACTTGCGATAATTCCCCAAAAAATTTCAGGGCGATCTGACATTAGCAGCGGTCCTGGTTGAACTCCCAGTACAAGAAAAGCACCAAGCATTACAGCAGTCGTTCCTGAACCCGGAATACCTAAACTCAAAAGAGGAACAAAAGCACCGCTTGTCGCAGCATTATTGGAACTTTCAGGAGCTGCAAGGCCTTTTATAGAACCTTTTCCGAATTCTTCAGGGTTTTTCGCTATCCGTTTCTCGAAAATGTAACTGATGAAAGAAGAAATTGTAGCTCCGGCACCCGGTAAAACGCCAATGATAAAGCCGATTACTGATTGACGGGACATCGGGCCGCTCATCTCTTTAAGATCTTGTTTCGTCAACTTCAAACTTCCCAATTTTTGATCTTCACTCAAACTTGAATTCTTTCTGTTCAAAATCAACATACAAACTTCAGCAATTGCAAACAAACCAAGGGCAATAATCAGAAAATCAAAGCCATCCAATAGATTCACATTCCCCAAAGTAAACCTTTGGGTGCCTGTTTGCGGATCTATTCCGATTGTCACAACCATAATACCGGCTACAGCTGATATTAAAGCTTTAATCGTCGAACCTTCTGATAAGCTCGAAATTGCGGTCAATCCCATAAGCATCAAAGCGAAATAAGCTGGGGGACCGAAGGAAATTGCCACACTTGATAGAACGGGAGCAAGTATCATAAGCAAGATGACTGAAACGGTTCCTCCGAAGAAAGACGCAATGGCCGCAATCGCTAAAGCTTTACCCGCCTTGCCTTGTTGTGCCATCGGATAACCATCAAAAGAAGTAGCAACGGTCCCAGAGATTCCGGGTGCATTTAACAGGATGGAAGACGTCGAACCACCGAAAACTGCTCCATAATATACTCCGGCCATCATAACAAGTGCCGGTGCAGGGTCCATACCATATGTAATTGGAATCATTATTGCAATCGCACTGATAGGCCCCAATCCTGGCATCATACCGATTAACGTACCCACCATTACACCTATTAATACAAATAAAATACCTTCCCAACTTAAAGCGACTTGAAAACCAGCCATAAGACCTTGAAAAGCATCCATTTTATCCAAGCCCCCTTATATAGGTAGAATCCCACTCGGCAATGTGATGCCAAGGGCAAATACAAAAATAAAATACAAAATCATCGGAAAAAGAAGCGATACAATAATATTGGTTTTCCACTTTCTATATCCTAAAAACCATGAACATATAAAAATGAAAACCATTGTCATAATAATAAAGCCGATTAATTCAAATAGAAGGATATACACGAAAACCATAGCAAACACTGCCAAAACGACTAACAATTCTCGTCCGGGAATTGCCCTTTTCTTCTTTTCTTCTTCGGTTTCTTTAGCGCGCGAAAAGAAAAGTGCAGCAGAAAGGATAAGCATTAAAATACCAAGCCCTTTAGGAATTACATCTGCATCAACTGGCGTATAGGGATAGTTTGGCAATTGGAAGCTATAGTATAAGTAGATTGCCGCAATTACAAAGAGCAAAAGCCCAATCCGTTGATTCATAGTTGATAGCAAGATAACTTCGCCTCCTTAAATGTAGACTTTAATAAAATGAAACCGACACTGATGCGTCGGTTTCACTCTCATTAGCTTCCTAAACCTAGTTCATCAAGTATTACTTTAATATCTTCTTTCTCTTTATCAAGGAACTCTTTGTATTCTTCCGCATTCATGTACATCTCGTTCCAACCATATTTTTTCCGGACTTCAGCAAATTCATCTGAATCACTAAGTTCTTTGAATTTTTCCTCGTAATAATCCACGGCTGCTTGATCCATGTTAGGTGGTCCGAAAAATCCACGCCAGTTAACAAAAGTTTCGTCGATTCCCTGTTCGATGGCAGTAGGGAAATCTGAGAGTACATCGCCTTCTAGACGTTCTTCAGCTGTAATTCCCAACACCTTGATATTTCCTGCACGTACTTGTTCGACTGTTTCAGCTACTCCAGTGGAATATACATCAACAGAACCATTCAGCAATGCTGTTAAGGCACCACCTTCTTGGTCAGATACAAACTTAATTTTTTCAGGATCTACGCCAGCTGCCTTGGCAATACGGACGAATTGGATATGGTCCATACTCCCCGGTGAAGATGCACCAATTACGGTAACACTTTCTGGATCCTCTTTCATATCATCAAATAGATCGTTTAAATCATCCCATTCACTGTCAGCACTTACAGCAAATGCAGCATAATCAGCTATCATATTAGATAAAGGTGTAAAATCTTCGTGACCGTAATCGGATTGTCCGTTTAATGGTACAAACATAATTGGTGGAGAAGAGACAAAGAGATTATACGGGCTATCATCTTTTTCATGTATATAAGCCCAGGCAATTGCCCCGCCGCCGCCTTCTTTGTTCACTACCGCCATATTAGCGTCTATAATTCCAGTTTCTCCAAATACACGAGCCACTTCACGCGCAGTTGTATCCCAGCCGCCGCCCGCTCCTGCAGGTGCAACAACTTCAATTGCACTTGTAGGTTCAAAAGTTCCGTTTCCTTCGTTCGCAGCATCACCGCCGGTTTCATCGCCAGCATCACTATTACACCCAGCAACCACTAACATTGTCGCTGCCATAACACCCATCAGCCATCTGTTCTTCATTTGCTCATCCCCTTTGTAAGAATTTTGAATACAAATAGAATTATAACTTTGAATTTTCTGAATGTAACCGTTTACAAAATTGAAGTTATAAAGAACTTAAGGTTCATTTTGTTCATAAAGTTCACGACTTGAATTTTTACCTCATTCAAGTCTTTAAGAAATAATGCCTTTCAGGTCTGCCTACTATCCCATAATCCAACTCCGCGTAACATTTCTCAACAGATACCAAGTATTCCAAATACCTCCGTGCAGTCGTCCGGGATGCTTTCATCGCTGCTCCCATCTCTTCCGCTGTAAAACCGCCTTTGCCATCATTCAGGATTTTTTCTACCTTCCTCAAGGAAAGAGGATCAATTCCTTTTATTGATTCAAAGTTATTCGAGACAATTTTCACTCCGAAAATTTTATCAATGACTGTTTGATCGATACAATCCCTATTTTCCAGCAGCTTTCTATTTTCCATGTAATTTTCAATTGTTCCGATAAAATGCTCAAGAGTTGCCGGTTTTATAATAATTCCTTTTACACCTTTCCGTAACGCCTTTTCGAAATAGTGAATTTCATTTTCCGCTGATACCAGGATAATATCCACATTTTCACTTATATCACGTATATCATCAATTAAATCGATTCCTAATCCATCAGGCATATAATTATCCAATAAAACCAGTTTGGGTTGTTGTTTTCTAATGAATTGCAGTGTTTCTTTGCAACTTGATGTTTTCCCAACAATATTAATTTTTCCGATTTTATTTAAAAACTGTTCGTGTATATTAGCCACTCTGAAATCATCTTCTGCAATCAGCACATCCATTTTATAACTCCCCCTCAGTTATTTTGGCAAAAATACCGTAAATACCGTTTTGTCTTTATGATTTGAATGCACTTCGATAGTACCTTTTAAGTCATTTACTGCTTGCTTTACTATAGCTAAGCCATAACCCCTTTCTTTTTTTTCGGATTTTGTCGAAAATCCTATCGAAAACAATTTGTCTATTTCTTCTTCCGAAAATCCACTCCCACTATCTTCTATCTCGATAACAAGGTCGTTACCAACATCTGTTATAAAGAACATAACTTCTTTTGTTATTTTCTGAGCTACTTCCTCAATCGCGTTGTCTATTAAGTTCCCTAAGATATTGATTAGTTTTAAAATATCAATATTCTCCGGTAATGAGTTTAATGAACTGTTTTCATCAATTGAAAATTTCACTTTTTGCTCCGAAGCTTTGCCCATCTTCCCGAGAATTATTGCCTGGACTTTTTTATCCTGGATTTGCCCCAACATATGCTGGGTTTTGATTTTTTGATATCTTTTTTCAGATTGCAGCAAGTCGATTGCTTCTTCGATTTGCCCCAATTGTAGAAGACCCGAAATTGCATAAAGTTTATTTGTATATTCATGGGTTTGTGCACGAAGACTCTCTGAATATTGCTGGATTTCCGACAGGGTGCGCAGCATTTCTTGGATATCTGTTTTATCGCGAAAAGTTGATACTACCCCCACCACTTCTTCTTCTTCATAAATAAATGTGCGATTAATAATTAACACTTTATTTTCCAGCAGTATTTCTTCATTCCGAATAGATGGTCCCGTTTTAAAAACTTCTCTCATCTTGGAGTTAGGGAGAACATCGTCAATGTAGGCATTGAGCGGTAGTTGTTCGAGACCCAAAATCCGTTGTGCAGATTGATTCATGGAAGTTATCCTGCCGTCTTTATCAATCGCTATCACTCCTTCAATAATTGAAGAAAGCAATGCTTCCCGATCACGAAATAATGCTGCAATTTCTCTGGGTTCCAGCCCCATCGTTTCTTTACGGATATTTCTTGCCAGTAAAAAGCTTCCGATAACGCCAACTCCCAAAGCAAGAAAAGCAAAGCCCACCAGTTCTAATATTTTCATCCAAATCACTGCATATATATCCTCGATCATATAACCTACTGAAACAATCCCCATTCTTTCTCCATCGTCATTATAGATGGGTGCCTTTCCTCTCAAACTCGGTCCCAAAGAACCTGTGGCTTCTGATACGTAATATTCTCCTTTTACCAGGGCTCTATCATTATCTCCCCCCACCATTCTCTCTCCAATTTGAGAAGGGTTAGGATGTGAGTACCGAATACTCTCCATATTTCCAATCACTATAAATTCAGCTTCTATTTGACTGCTCAGATACTGCGATATCGGTTGAATGATCTCTTCTGGATGATCATCATCCATTGCATTCACAATACTGGGCATGTTCGATATGATAGTAGCCATTTCCAATGCTCTTACACCTATATTTTCTTTTGTTTCCCTAAATTCTTTATAAGCTAAAATGGAGCTATACATTGTAGTGCTTATGAGAATTACAAATGTACTGAGAAATAATATTTTTGTGCGGAGAGACAAAGCACGAAACATCGAGATTCCAACTCCTATCAATTACTTTAGTGCAATTTTACCATAGAAAAACATTAGAATTTAAGAATAGTTGGAATTATTAATTTTCTATACGTGTTCCTTTGAATTAAATTAATGAAAAAAAGTCTCAACGAGAAAAAAGGATACATTTCACTGTAATTAATTAGAATGACAAAAAAAGCGGACTGCCATTTTTGGCGGTACGCTTTCTCTATTTCATTTCTGCAATTAAAGATTTAAATTACGCATTTTCCTGTGCCATCATTTTAGTGTAATCAAGAATCTCTTTATCAGTGAAGACGTTTGCTGCCAGTCGTTTCACCTTATCCCAGTATTCGGTTTTAAACTGGGCATAGTCCATACCTTGTTCACTAATAAAATCTCTTATACTTCCGCCAGTAAAGAAAACATGCGTTTTCGGATATTTGGCATCCCAATAGATATTACCAGTGAGTTTTATTTCATTATCGGTTCCTTTGATCCGGATAGTCAGTGTAATAGCACAACGGAGTCTCGGCTCTCCTCCATCATGTCCCGGGCCTTTCCCTTTTATAATCATTCTTGATGCATACTGCTCATTTTCAAACTGCATTTCTTTTTCGGTGATTTTGAATTCCATTATTGTTCCTCCAAATTCCTGTGCTATTTCTGCCAATACATTTTGTTTTTTACTTATTGTGTTTTTTTCTCAAAATGATGTCTCAATGCATACAGCCATTTAATAGAACCACCTGTTCGTCGCATTAGAACCACTTACGGACATAAAAATGCCATTAACATTATTACAAGTTTTCAAAAAATAGAACAAACCCTCCCAGAAAAAAGGATAACTCTTCTGAGAGGGCTTTTACTAATCTATATAATCTATTTACTAGTACATAACACGTCTTTTCTCAGAATACCCTTACATGAATCAATTGGAAAAATATTAAGAGAATGAACAAACACAAGGCACAGTTTCATCCTGAATTTTCAAAAACTGCTCTACCCCTTCTCTATCCATTCGCTCTCTATATTCTCTTAAAGTGTATGGTCCGCCATCTTTTTTAAGAATAGAAACATTTTTCTCGAAATCTTTACGGAAGTTCTCTTCCATTTCTTCTTGAAGAGCATAGCGTTCTGGCCAAACATTATAAAGTTGAGCGTAATGCTGGAATCCACCACGCACACACCGGCCTCCGCAGTTAGCATGGGAGAAGCCCATAGCATACATTCTTGGTAGCTTTATACCCCATTCTTCTTCAATAATAGATTTAACATCAATATCTTCTCTGAAGGTTTCTATCATAGGAAATCTAGTTTCAACGGGTTCTAAAGGTCGATGGGAATAGAATTCTCGCAAATTGTCTGAGCGATGGGTCTCATGAGGCCCAATTCCAAAATATAAAACAGGTTCTAAGTTGTGTACATCTCTTAGCTCTTCTAAAAACACAATGGTTTGTTGAACCTTTAATTCTTCGGAACATTTTGCTAAACGAGAATTCCCCAAGAAGCGGTAATCATAAAATACTTCTTCAGGAGTTCTACCGTCGACTCTTTCAGTAATTTCGACTCCTATATAATCTGCAACTTCATACATGAAGCGATAATTATCTTCATCTTCCCACAGGGTATTCGTAAAGAATAATATGCTATTCTCTTTCCCATGAGCCTGAACCATTTGATAAGCAACATATGCACTTGAAGCACCGCCACTGTACATTGCTACGTGCACTTTTTTTCTTTCCAAAATAGCCCCTCCTCTTAATCTATATACTCATCTAACAGCTTAAAGACAAGATATTCTATCTCTTCTCTCGGGACACTTCTTCCGGCATTATTAATGATACGATTTACATTTTCATAAACAGTTATCGCTTTATTAGAAAGCTCAACTTTTTTAATGGATTTATGTGAATCATTATATCCCAATAAAATTGTATCTTTATTTTCGGAAGACATTTCCATATCCCTATAATCATTCTGCATCTGCTGTACGAATAAATCAAATGTTGTGTCTGACCAATTTCTTAATTCTACTCCTGTGTAATTTAGTGCAAATTGTTCGATGAAATTGTTCGCTTTCCTATCTAGCGACTTTAAAAGCCTATTTCTTTTGACTACATCTGGAGAGTAGGACATCAATCGATCTTTCAGCTCGTCCGAAGAAGTCGTTAAGAAAGTTTCATGTAATTTATTTTCCACTTGACCTTTGAACTGGTTAAAATGACCTTCCAATTCTACTTTCATTTTTGCTAATCTAAACGGATCTTGAAAATTAGCTTGGAGCATTTCTAAGCTATTTATGGGATTGACTTCAATTCTTCTAGCCATCGTTTTAAATTTAAGTAAATTTCCAGACATCTGCTCCGTGGTTTGAGAATGTCGAGGCAATTGGCGGAGCCAATTCAATAAACCGCTGCTTGCTCTGATAACTATAGTCTGATCTCTAACATACTCACTCTCATATTCATGGAATACTTTTTCTACGCCACTTACAAACTGTAAGAATTCAGAGGAATAATCATTAAAAACAAATTCATACTCTTCAGGCTCTTTGAATATACCGTAGAGCTTCTCGGCATCAATCGCTGTCACGTACATACCATTTCTATAAAACATTAATTGCTCCCAAATGTCTCGCAGAAGTCCTGCAAATAATAATGGAACTAGAGGTTTCCGAATCCCGAAAGGAGGAGCAGTGAATATCGCTTCCAAATCTTTAACAGAACCCTCTTTACTTGTTTTAATATATTCCAAAAGTGTCTTCCTTAATAGCCTGTATGGTGAATATGAAACTTGCTTCAAATTGCTAAGATCTAAACTATTATTTTTAAATACCGTGGCATATATTAAATAATCTGGGCCCTGCCCTTCGATACCAAGACGTTCAAACTGCGGATTTTTAATAACACTATTTAATACTGTATGAATGGCTTTTGTTTGCATACCATTTAAGCTTCTTCTATTGATTGAATCATTTCTTATTTCAGGTGTTTCAGGGTATAACTCATACATGATTTCACTAATTTTATTTTCTAACTGAACGGGATGAGTCACAAACATTTCCATTCCTTTATAATACCAAGAAACGTTTTCATTGAAGTCCTCGAAATCTTTCAGAAATTCGTGTATGTCAAACTGAATTTCTGCTATCAAAATGCTGACTTCCTCATCCAATCTAATATGTTCTGAAAGTAATTTTTTGTTAGAATATATAGCTCTTAAGCCAATTAACCGATCAACAGAGTTTCGTATAATTTTGAATTCTTTATTTGTCATTGCAAAAATTAAACGTTTGTCAGAAATATTAGCAATAGATTCTTCGCTGTCAACAAGACTTTGACTATCTGTTGGAATAACATAATATATGTGACCATCAGACTCAAACTGAATTTTCCCTTTAAACCCGTCTTCAGTCAATAGATCTGAAGTTATTAAATTCACTTGCATGAACCGAGTTATGCTTTTTTCGTCGTTATAATCCGTAGCTATATAGAACTTTCTTTCTAGCAACTCTTTTAAAACATCTAACCGATTTTCATTGGTTATCTTCAATAAAGCTCTTTCTTGATCTAACAATTCATCTACTAACACCGAACTACCTTCATTAAGTTCCCATTGACCAAGGATGCGATTAAAACGAAGCATTTTTTGCTGAACTAATACGTCTAGATTTGCATTTACTTCTGCTAAATCCTGTCCAGTTCCAAAACTCAATAATTCTTTGTTTAATTTAACAACATTTGTAGAATTAGATAAATCCCATAAAGTAATTAGCTTAAGTAAATCTACTTTCCCTTTATTCTCTTTATTCATTTTCAACTTATTTGTTACTTTTACAAAAGTTTTTAAAGATTTGAAGCTATCATCTGCTAAATAATCGTTCATAGAATTCTGAAAAAAATAATCAAATAACATATGCGGAAAATACATGCCATCTTTTCGTTTATTGATGAAATTATTCAATCCGCCAGTTTCATCACTTTCTAGAAATGTAAAAAGAGTACGTTCATTTTGTCCGAATGTACTTGAGAGTCTAGGGAGTAAAAACAAAGCTAAAGGGTGTAGGGGATATGAACCTTCTACAATCAATTTTTCTGTTTCTTGGTGATTTAACTCGCTAAAGAGGTTATATTTTTTCAGAATCCATTTGGAATCTGCAGCTTCTAAATTAAGTAACAAATGTTCCTCTTGAATGTTCTTTGTAAATTCCTGTGCAATTCTATAGAACGTGGCCTTATCACTTTCTACAAAGTATGTTTTAAAACGCTTTTCAATCCTCTGAAACTCTGCTTTAAATTCCTCATTATGGCCAAGCATATAATGCGACATATTTTTATGGGAAATCAGTAACAATTGAAGTGTATTATCACTTCGATTTGCAGCTTCAGCTAAATCCTGAAGATCTTGCATAGTTTTATAAACTTGCGAAATTTCCAAAGATTGAAGAAAGCGACCAAATTCATCGTAGGCGATAAAGAATCTTAGATTCTTTTCTTTTAATTGATTAGTAATATAACTTATTTTCTCTAAAAAATTTGCTTCATAATCCACTTGGAATTTTGCGCCCGCGCTTAAATTAGAGTATGTTTCTTTGAACCATTCTATTTCTCTTTCATTATTGTTCTCTAACTCCTTTAACCACCGCGCTAATGTAAAACCTTGGTCTTTCAATAACCTTTTAAAAATATTCAACGTTTTTGGAAATTCTAATTCCCAGTTCATTAAAGTTTTCTGTATCTCTTCAACCTCGCCTGGGACATTTATTTCATAGCCTGCATTTTTCACTGATTTAACAATTGAATTGATAATCGTTCTACTAAACGGACCTTCATTTCCCGACAACACTACTGGAATGAAATAGGAATCCGAATTTTTCGCATCAGTTAGTTTGTTATAAATTTCTTGATCAACGTCTTTAAATTTCAAAATCAGCTTATCAAAGTCAGATTCCCTAATTTTGTTTGAAAAAATATCAGCGAGAATCGTAGCAGCTAAAGACTTGCCACTCCCATATGGACCAATCATGATATGAGCATTATTATTTTTTTCACCTAGAAAGCCACCAATAATACCTTTTAAAAGCTCTGCATGTGAAGGAGTGGGCAAATACCGTTGAACAAATTCCTTATTTCCGATATCAAATTTCAGGTTAACACTTGTACTGAACGTTTTTTTGTTCTTAGTTATCATAAGTTTTTTCTACCTTTCGTTGATACTCATAATTAATAAAATCTATGGGAGATACGTCAGGTAAACGTAATGTATCAAGGTTATTGGTCCTGGTAAAAATCGCTGGATATTCCGGGTGTTCTGTCCACTCACTTATTAATGTAACGATAGATGATCTTTTCATATTAAAAAGTCTTCCAAGTAGCCCTTCCTTATGCACGATGTCATCCAAACTTACAGACAATGTATTATTAAGTTCACCAAATTCCAATAAGGTATAACCAACTAAAAGCAAATTGTCTTTTTCCATTTTCATTTCTTTTTTATAAATGATGCCGTTTCTCTCCTCAATCAAACCTAACTTATGAAGAGGACTTAAAATGACTTCCTCAGGATCAGATGCGCTTCCACCAGTTGTATAGAGCTTGATTAGACAATCAATATCTCTTTTCAAAGAGTTTTCCGAAACAACGCGTTTCTCACGTTTTTGAACCCAGTTCGCTAACTCTCCTAACACCTCTTCTCTAGTAAAAACAGTCTCGGTATAAATATTAAAAAACCAATACCAAGTTGTACTTATTTCTTTATTAGTAGCTAAAGAATGATGTAATAATCCCGCTGAATTAAAATATTTAATTGCTCTGTCTTTTTCTTTTATATAATTTCCTAGTGATGTAATTTGATGATACTTGTTATTATTTTCTTTCACTTCTTCAAATAACTTAGTAGCGATTATCCAATGCTTTAAAGATTGAACCATGTTTTTTCCAAGTCCCATCTTTTCAAAAGCATCTTTTTCATAGAAAAAGGAATTATTTACCTCTAAATTTTTAATTGCTTTACTAAGCCATCGGTCTCTTAGATAGAAACTTTGATGTTGACTATATCCCATTTTTGCACGCCTTCTTTCAGTGGAGTATAGCTCCAGTAGAAAATATTTGATAAAAAATACACACGGAACGTACGTGCGTATTTAATGTAATTATAACAATAAAATCCAGGAATTTAAACTTTTAAGCGTATTCTTTGTGAATAATTCGGTCTGTCAATCTCTAAAAACTCTAAATTGAAATATTGAATCCATTTAAGTAAGTTAGATAAGTACATTTTTACTTCTTCACGTTTTATATACGGATAATTTTCACTTAGATTCTCATGTAATTGCATAGAGAGGGATCCATAATATATTTCCTTTTTTTCTTTTAGAATCCTATATAGCCATCTGAATATCTTAGTTTCTACAAATTGATTCATTAGTACTTTTTCTGTTAAAAGATCGTTTTTCATTCCATTTAAGTTTAACATTTTTTTATCTTCTTTAGTTAGGTTGAGTGGGGATGGACTTTTAATTAAATCTTCAATTTTTAGTTTAATTTTCTCAATTGAATTTTCTAAATCTCGACTTATAATCCACTCTTGAGCTTTAACTTTTTCTATTGGAGGTATATTCAGTAACTGTCTCTTGAAATCATTAATTGTAGATTCATCCATTAATATGGATGAATCTACAATCTCTTTGATTTCTAAATAATCTTCTAAGCCCATATTACCGAATACCATTGATTCAATATTTGCATTTACAGAAAGCCCTATTCCGGACTGCGTTAAATTCGCGCTTCCAATTAAGTAAGAACTTTTATCGAAACAATAAATTTTTGAGTGTAATTTGAAATTAAAATATATTGTCCAATTGTTTTGAATACAATATTCGTATATTTCAAAGTCTGTTGATCCTTTTAAAATATCTTCCATTCTAAAACGGACTAAGCAAGTTTTTTTAACACTCATTCTTAAGTGACTGTCAATCCATTTAATAGTTTCAATTTTACAGAAAGCGGATATAATTATTAATTCTTCTTCTATTAAATTCAACTCTTTTTCTAATTTCAATTCAATTTTTGGGGTATGAATTATCATATTATTCATTAGGTGAAGATAAGAACTTTTTGGCAATTCTTCCCCAGTCTTTTCTTGCATCTTCAGCGTTACTTTTTGACGGAGTAGGTAGTTCATCTTCATATCTTGCCCACGCCATTAATAATAACTTTAAACCATAACCAGCTTCCTGTAATCTCCCCTTTAATTCTTCAATATCCAGTGATTCATAATCGGTCTCTAATACCTCTACTAAATGGGTGTAAGCATCATGTCTTGTATTCAAAACAATATTTATACCCCCTCCTTTAGATCTAACACTAAAGAATGCATCACTCTCAAACGGTGTTTTTGCAAAAGTGTATTTCAAGTTATTTGAGACAGACCTTACTGCTAATACTTCTGCTTCATTCTCATCAACCCCTGTGTTTATCAAATCTTCTTTTATTTTTGCGGTTCTTTCTTCTTCAGACATGTCTTTATCTTTATCGCTTTCTCCAACAAAACCTTTATCTGCTCTTTCTTGCGTATCTGCTGTAGCTTTCCTCTCAGCACTATCATCTACTTCGTCGTGACGTTTTGTTCCGTTCGATTGTTGGCCTTTATTTTGGGCTTGAATTAATGATCTAATAGTTGATAGTTGTCTATCGATAAATAATGCTATCTCCATTAATGGCGCTCTTGGGTCACCTTCTTCTTCGAGTTCTTGCTTTAATGCATGAAAAGACTTTTCAGACTTGCTTGTTGTATCTGCTATTTCTTTAGCGTATTGTAATATTCCAGAAAAGTTACTTGCAGTTTGTTTGTTGTTTGAAACTCCCATGACTTCATCTAATGATGGTGGAAATTCGACTTCAACACCCCACCACCGTTCTCGAGCATCATGCTGTAATACTAATGTCTGATCTAACTCCAATTCTCTTCCAGCTCGAACAATTGAAATTCCTACATTTTTTTGAGCGTGCTTTCCGTGCGGCAAACTACCGGCCTGTACAGTTTTACGTGCATCTGACTTTGCATATGAGAACCTTGTAACTATTTCATGGTTCTCTCCATTAAAATTAACTATAAACTTTGTTTCATAATTTTCTTTTTCACCCAACATATCAAACATTGGCTCGTCATTATAAGGAGCAGGACAGCTTGTGTTTCCCATTAAATATAATGGATCATTAGGCAGCGCCCACTTTTCAATAATAATGCTATTATTATTTTCTCTATCGAAAGAAAGCATCCGGATGCGTAGCTTGTCACTTTCAAGAAATTTTCTATACATCCTTCCTATCAACAACTCTGAGTTTTCAATAACAGTTTTACCTTTTCTCCACATTAATTTATCCAAGCTACTCCAAACAATCAATGTACCACTTTTTCCAAAGCCCGAACTTACTTCTTTCCATATATCAGGAATTTCCTCGATTTTTGGTTCAGGCATGATACCATTTTTACCGTTCTTTATTTCATTTATATCTAAATAAATATGTTTTGCATTTTCCACTCCATTTTGCCAACTCCACACATCTACCCGTTTACATTGTGAAATTGAAGAAGCAGGCAATCCCATTCCAAATCTTCCCATTCCAGTTCGTTTTTCTTTAGATAATCTAGTTCCATTACCAAATTGTAGTGCCATCCTTAAAACGTCTTCATTCATTCCTTCACCGTTATCAAGTATTGCAATCTGTGACAAATTCTTTACTTTCCTACTTCCAAAATTCGTTTCTTTTTCAGCACAAAGAAGTTCTATTTGAGTAGCGTTGGCTTGTATTGAATTATCTAAAAGCTCAGCTACTGCATACGCTGTATTTTTATACCCATTATCTCTCATAGCTTCTATCGCTAAACTTGGTGGCACATATGTATTATTGATATTCTGTTCAGTGTTTATCATTTATAATCCCCCTTTTAATTATTCCCATACATCTTCCCAGTTTTTGAATGCATCTGAAACACTCTGGAACCCTGGCAAACTTTGATCTACGACGGTAATTATTTCAGCAGTTTTATTTCCCCCTGCTTTCCCCCCTCTTATTGCTCTCCCAACCATCTGACTATATAAAACTAACGAAATCGTTGGCCGAGCAATAATTGCAGCACTAGTTTTCGGAGCATCAAAACCTGTCGTTAAAACACCATAATTGACTAAAATCAATGGTTCTTCTTCATTAGAAAGATATTTTTTGATATTTGCTCTTCTCTCAGAACTATTTGTTTTCCCAGTTATTGAGAAAGCTTTTATTCCAATGCTTTGTAGAACAAAAGAAATTAAGTCCGAGCTCCCCACTGAAGGGGCAAATATTATTATTCGCTTATGTTGATTGATCAAACTTTTTGCAGCATTAATAATTTTATAATTACGTTCTAAATCTTCTCCTAATTTCTTTAAAATTCTTATGGAGAAGTCACCGTCTTCTTGCTTAAGTTCATTTGAAAAATCATAATCAGAGTAATAGTTTAGCTCCTTATAATTAGTGGCTGCTAGATAATCTTGATCTACCAAATAATCTACTGGATTATCATAACCTTCAATCTTCAAAGTAACTTTTTTTCTTGAAAAGAATTCTGCCAGTTTGGTATCCTCTTCAACATCATTCCATGTTCTCCCTGGCGTAGCACTTAAACCTAGTAATTTCTTTTGATTATTATGTCCCAAATTGAATAAAGCTTGTATTACCATTTCGTACGTTGGTGCTATCGCTTGGTGGGCTTCATCCATAATTATCAAATTCGATTTATTAGCCAAATTCGCTATAAATTTAATGCCATCATCTTTTTTTACAGCACTCACTATTTTAGGTAGTCCAGCTACTATTAGACCGTCTTTAACATCTTCCATGTTTAAATCGTGGTCTCCCCAAAACCGATACACTTCAACATCCCTATTTCCTAAGCAGTTCCAAGCTTTTGCAAATTCATCTGCAGCTTGCTTACAAAGTTCTTCTGTAGAAGCTAACCAAAAGATTACCCCAGGCTCTTCTTCCCGTAAGCTAGTACATATTATGTTCATGGACGTTCTAGTTTTTCCAGATCCAGTTGGCATGTGTAAAAGAATTCTATTTGTACCGTCCAGAAAATTTGCTTTGACTTCTTTTATAGCATTTCTTTGATGTAGAAAGAGAGGATATTGACTTGGAACCATCTCTTTAAATTCACTTACCTCTACTTCTTCCTCCTCATACAAGTTCAGTTGAATACCTAAGTACTCAAAAAACATGTATTCAATTTTAGAATTTTTTTTAAATTTAATTCGCAACAACTCTTCATAAGGGCTCAAACCATTGTAATTAAACCCTAAGATTTCAAGTAGTATTTTGGCTTCATAATCTTTTAAAGACTCAATAAAGTGACGTCTATGTTTGGGATTTCTTAAAAGTTGAACTGGAGATAAATTATCAAGTATAATCCGCTTTAAATTAAGCGAACTTATTTCAGGGTTGAATTTATTTATCAATTTTAAGGTGTCACTACTCAAAATTTCTTCAACACTAATCTCGTCTAGTCTCAGTACTAGCTCTTCGTATAATTTCATTGATTCCTCCCATGGAAATTTTATGTTGAATTAGATGGTGTAATTTTCTAAAAATTACATATATTATTATAACAATAATAGCATTTCACCGAATAAGATTAAAGGTGATTAATGTACTTATTACTTATCCAAGCCTTATTATCTATTTTTGATCATTGAAAATATAGCTTTTAACTTTCCAATTTTTCTCCAAAATTTTATTTTATAAATTCTTTAATAATATTTTAAATGAAGTTCGACAACCTCAACCTCTGTTATACTTTTTAATACATGTTGGATTACTTTTCATGAATAAATAAATGTAGGGTTATTATTTAACAACGTCGATGCATTTCGATAAAATACAATCCGAAATGATAATTAAATCTTCTATAGTATTATTTTACTGCATCTATAAATCTATTTTAACCGTAATTCATTTATTTTTAAACACTTTTTCCTAAATAAGGAATTTAAAGCATTTTAAAGGAGACTATTATGATTTTTCATATAATTATCGGGAATAATATAGATACTAAAATGTGGATTGACCATTTAGTTAGTGTAAACGCGGAAAATATTGTTGTTTTAGATTTCGATTATGATGGAAAACCGAAATATATAAAAGATGTTACATTTCTATCTCCTATTGATATAAAAAATCATTACAATGAATTTGATTCTTTCTTTTTTTATAAATCATTATATGCTTATCCGGGGATGAGCGGAAAAATGTCATCTCTATTCAAAGATAAAAATATCGAATGACAAGCAACGATTTTAAGTCCGATTTTACATCTTATTAGAAGCAAATATTGTCGTGCTGGATACGCCGTTATTTGATACGACTCAATATATAGATAGTATGGACACTTTAATGCGGACTTGATTTTGCAGATCCTACCCTGGATGACTGAAGAGGAACAGAAACGCAGCTGGCAAAGGCAGCATGAAGGAATTGATCTGGCATTACAAAATGGAAACCAGTTCGGCAGACCAAGGTTTTTGTATCAGAGGAATTCTAAGAGGTTTATAGAAAATGGAAATCTACAGTTCTAACAGCAGTGGAAGCCATGCAGAAAGCTGGAGTTAAAAAGAATAGTTCTTTAGAAAGTAACCGCCCAATAGGTTCTTTCCATTTATCATATCTTTCACGAAAGTTTCGTAGCTCATCCCCTTTTTTCATCATGAAATCATCGATGCAGATCGCTTCAATCGTCTCTTCAATTAAAAACTGCATGTTTTTTTGATAATTACAGAAGGCACCCTTTTTAACGTCCACTACATGTTGTGATAGATAGGCTGCGGCAGAAATTTGTGTCAATGAAACTTTCAGGATGGTTTTTTTCAATATCCTGATTTTCTTCGCTTTGTTGTCTAAAAAGGAAAAGGTTTCGACATCCGTCGTTCGATGACAAGAGGCTTTATCACAAAACATTTTTCGATTCGATAACGTAATTACCACTTTTTCATCTTGGGTCGGCAAATCTTGAAAACTTCAATTATAGTGAGAGTGGACACAGGAAGACACATTTTTTGCGAGTAGATTTCACAGAAAAACGAATGAATTCGACCGATATCTATATATATGTGCAAACCAAATTTTCATCAAGCAAAGTGATAAGCTTCACCACAGAGCCATCTCTCCTATGTTTTTTTGTTTCATCACAATACAATGACTATTCAATTATACTATTTGCCGCTTACTTTGAAGCTCTCTATCTTCTAGTTCACGCGAAAGGGCAGAAACACCTTCCGCTCCTGTTTGCTTCAACACGTCAGTAATTGTATTTCTTGAACACTCCCAGCTAGCTGTAATTCCCTTTTCAGATATCTCTTGAGCACCTAATCAGAGAATCTCTCGATAGTTGATTATAAAAAACTTCCTATACCCTTAGCTTGCGGAATATTCCGTAAACTAAGGGTATAGGTATGGTTCTCTTATATTTCAAATGCTTCTATTTTTTGTCCGAAGTGGTTCTAAATCTGGAGCAGGTGGTTCTATTTAATAGTTCTATACAGACTTGATAGGGCATTGCTGTACTGGTGGAAATGTGCTACTTTGAAGGTGTTTTATATTTTCC
This sequence comes from Planococcus daihaiensis, assembly GCF_049262615.1. Taxonomy (GTDB): domain Bacteria; phylum Bacillota; class Bacilli; order Bacillales_A; family Planococcaceae; genus Planococcus. Next base: position 1,234,898 of record NZ_CP175504.1, read on the forward strand.
CCTTTAATTATGTTATTGTATATTTTTGGATTGTTATGACTTGTCTTGTCCGCCGTCCGCTACTAATACCGCTCCATTAATATAAGAACTTCGATCAGATGCAGTAAATACAATTAAGTTTGCGATTTCTTCAGGTGTTCCCCATCGATTGTTCGGAGTAGAGTTATTGGGTGCCCAAGATTTTTTTACTTCTTCTGCTTCCTCTGCTGACAAGTTCTTTTTTGCCATTTCCTGTTCCCATTTTCCAAAACGCTCTGGTGTGTCAACAAGTCCAGGAATTATACAATTTACTCGAATATTTAATTTTCCGAACTCTCGTGCTATATTTTTTGTGAATCTTATTTCTGCTGATTTAGCAGGACCAGTACAAGAAGCAAAGAAAGGTTCTGGGCAAATATTAATTCCAGTTGATCCAGAAACATTTATTATAGATCCCGAACCCTGCTCAACCATAATTGGTATAATACGTTGACAGAAACGAAATTGAGCAAAGAAATTAATATCCATGCCATATTGCAGTTCTTCATCTGTTACTTCCAGAAATGGTTTATAGGTTCCTGTTCCAGCATTATTAACTAAGATATCAATTCTTCCGAACTGATCCATGACAGTATTTACAAAACTTTGAATTTCATCTAGTTTAGTTACATCTACTGGAAGATAAGTTATATCTACTCCCGTAGATTTTTTAATATATTCGGCTGCTTCTTCCAACTTTTTTATGTTTCTTGAACAAATTACAATTTTAGCCCCTTCTTCAGCAAAGCCTTTAGCTGTTTCTAATCCAATTCCTTTACTACCTCCTGTAACAATTACAACTTTCCCTTCTAATCCTAATTTCATTTAAATTCCTCCAGTTATCATTTTTATTTTTAAAAACCCACAAAACACTTTTTAAATTTAACTTCTCAAATTATCTCAATACACCTCTTACGAGGACTTCGTTATCGTGACTCGGAATAACTTCATATCCCGCTCTTTCAATTTTCTCAATATTCTTAAAACTATTCTCAAATTCTATTAAATCTGTGTGAACACCTGAAGGAATATGTGAGACCATATCGTTACCATGCCAGTTTTCGTAGGTATCTACACAATCACCAGCTAACAAATATTTATTTTTTCCAGTTGAGACTAACACACCTTGAGAACCCGGTGAATGACCTGGCAAAAGAACAACTGAAATATTTGGTGCAATTTCTTCATCCCCATCAACTATTTTAATTCGATCCCATACTTTAACCCAGGGTGGTATAATTCCAGGGATTTTTTCGTAAGCAGGGCGATGAATTTCTATAGGATCCATTGCATAGTTAAGCTCTCTTTTTTGAACATAAAATTCCGCATTCGTAAACAGATTATTATTAAAGCAATGATCCCAATGCAAGTGTGTATTAATAACAATTTTCACATCTTCAAGATTAATTCCAGCGCTTCTAAATGCCACTTCTGGAACTTCACTTTCTTTTTGAATCAATTCATATCCATGATATTTTTTCGTCCATTCTGGGTTACAGGGCCCTGTATCAACTACAATTGGATGCTCTCCCCCTTTAATTACAAAAACTAAAGATTTAGTTGTATGCATCTTACCAAAACCAAAGGGAAAAGTTATCATTGGTTGAGGCAATCCAGTAATCTCCCCCATACAAATCGGGATAATTTCTAATGTCATAAATATTCCTCCCTTTAAAAACAATGAAAACCCTATACTAAGAATTCAGTCCAAGACTGGATATTATCAATTTCATCTATTTGAAGAATATTATTAATAATATTTTCCGAGTTTAATTCTGTTTGTTTTGAGTACGAAATACAATCATCCATTTTCTCTTGTAATTCTTTTATTGTTAGAGGAACTTCGGCAGAGCCAATAGGCTTCTCTATCTTTCGAACAAAAAGAGTTCCATCAGTTAATTTTATATTGACTATTACATGTCCAGCGTTTGCTCCGTCACTTACACTTTGTGTCGGATCTTCCCACTTAACTATTTTTTCTTCTATTTGAATAATTTCTTTTCGATTCACATTATGATCTTCGAAAGTTTTCAAATTTAACTTTTGATCTAGTAATGAAGCTGCAACAACGTATTCCATACTGAATTTCCCTTGGAGACCTGTTATGGGTCTATCGTAAATTAATGCATTTAATCCCCCAGAAGGTGTTATAACTTCAATACGGACAATCTGTTCAAGCTCAAACGATTCATTATGCACTATATCAAGTACACCGTCCGCAGCTCGAGCTGTCCAATAACAGCATGGGTACTTTTTTATGTCAATTCCAGGTTTTTGTAGTCTAAATTTTTTTCCAAAAGAATTGATAATTTCTCCAATAATTTCTGGGCTTTTAATTTCCTCCCCCGCATAAAGGTCGAAATATCCCATTCTATTTTCTAAAATGCCTTCACTTGAAGTAAATCCATTCTTTGCTAATAAAGCGGACCAAACACCAATTTTAGCTGCATTACCTGCATGATATGGCTTCATCATAGTACCGAAATTCAACCGAGTTCCAGAGATTTGCGAAGTTGCAATACCTAGAGCTTGAGAGATTTGAGCTTGGTTAAGAGAAAGAGCTTTAGCTGCTGCTGCTGTCGCTCCTAAAGTTCCGTATGTTGTAGTCGTATGCCAACCTTTTTCATAATGTGAAATTCCTAGTATTTCTCCTAATACTGACATCAGTTCCACTCCGATTACATAAGAAGTAATCAATTCTTTCCCAGTGCCTTTCACTAATTCAGTAGCGGCCAAAGCTGCAGGCAATATTGCTGCACTAGGATGCCCATGAGTAGGAGCATTTACGTCATCAAAATCAATAGCATGAGCCATTATTCCATTAAGCAGAGCAGCATTTGTAGGACTAAATTTCCCTTTAGTTACAACAGTTGATATTGAGCGATCATCTTGGTGTTCTCTAATCAATTTAACCACTATATTAGTGGCCTCCTCATTTTTTCCGGCAATCATGCAGGCAACAGTATCAATAATCGCTCTTTTTGTTGTATCTACCACTTCATTTGGAATTTGATTATATTCAAAATCCGAAACTATTTTAGCTACATTCTCAGTCCATTTCATATTTCATTCACATCCTGCAAATAAATTTTTTATCAATATCTACTTTGGATACAACATTATTTACAAACAAAAACGCCATTTATATTACAATTAAATACTAATTTAAGAAGATACTTAAAAAATCTTATTCATATATAATTTTCTTACTTACGATTATAGGGCTATCTAGTTTTGCATGTTGCTATTAACTTCTATTGGAACTTTAACGATAGTAGAATTATTTATCGCTTAGGTTTTTAGTTACTTTTATAATAATTAATTCAGATGATTTGCATTGAAACTCCCAGATTGAGTATTCGCCTTTCTCTTTCATGATTATCTACATATATTTCCCTTTTCCCATAACAATCGATCTTTCTATAATACTTTTTTGTCGGCGTTAATTCCCACGCAAATAATCGGAAGATGCTTCAATAGGATCAACTAATCCAGACTTGATGACTTCCAAATGCACAAAATTTCTTAAAATGAATATTGATAAAAGTCATGTTAACCAACCTAGAGGTACTAAGATGATAGAAGGAAAAATAATAAATAAAATTAACAGGAAAATCTCTACCATTAAAAATGGGAACATACCTTTTACTGTTTGTTCCATAGATAGATTCCCTACACCTGCTGCAACATTCAGTACTAACCCAACAGGTGGAGTCAACATCCCAATTGAGCATGTAAGAATAAAGATAATTCCAAAATAAACAGGGTCTATTCCAGCCACATGGACAATTGGCATTAAAACTGGAGTGAGGATAAGGACCGTAGGGGTCAAGTCCATAACCATGCCTATTATCAATACTAAAAAGATAATTGCAAACATAAGAAGAGTAGGGTTTCCAACAAATGGTTCTAGTAAATCTACGATATAAGCAGGAATATTAGCTGTTGTAATCATCCATGATGTCACTAAAGCTGTAGCGACTAAAAACATGATAACACTAGAAGTTTTAGCAGATTGCACAAGTGCTTGATATAACGCTTTCATACTTAATTCCCGATATATAACTGCACCAACAAAGAGAGCATAAACAGCAGCCACAACTGAGGCTTCAGTAGGAGTGAATATTCCACCCCTAAGGCCAACAATAATAATGATAGGCAAGAAAAGTGCCCAAATAGCAGATATTCCTGCTTTTAGCATTTCTTTTATAGATTTTCGGGGATAGACTTCATATTCCTCTTTACGAGTAGTAAACCACCAAGTAAATGCTAAGGCCATACCAATTATCAGACCAGGCACAATACCTGCCATGAATAGTTTGGTTATCGATACACCACCTACTACACCGAAAACAATTAATGGAATACTCGGGGGGATTGTTGTTGCTATTATACCTCCTGTGGCAATTAGACCAGTGGCCCGGTCGCGTCTATATCCGGCTTTCACCATCATTGGAATCAAAATTGCGCCTAGTGCAGCAGTGTCTGCTACTGCAGATCCAGATAACCCCGCAAAAAGAACGCTCGCCATTATAGCAGCGTAACCTAACCCTCCACGAATATGACCCACTATGGCCATTGCGAAATTAATAATTCGGAGAGAAATACCGCCAGCGTTCATTAATTCTCCTGCCAACATAAAAAATGGAATCGCCATTAGAGAAAAATTATTTGCTCCATTAATAAGGTTCTGTGCAATAATCTGTGTCGAAAAAATATCCATATAGAACATTAAGATAACACCACTCACTAGTAATGCTAAAGCAATCGGAATACCGATTGCCATACCTGCTAGTAATGTACCAATAAACAACATTAGCTCCATCTATTTTCCTCCTCACATCGAGGTATCTGTTTTCCTTCTATTTCATTTCAATTTCATTCTGTTATTTGTGTTTTTTCATCTTTGATATCAGAAAAAAATAAAGCTTTAATAATATTTACGATTACAATACTCCCCATTCCAATACTCATAATAATTCCGACACCATAGAGATAGGCGTATGGTAATTTCGTAACTGGAGCTGTATTATTCAGATTCTTGAGTGTCATATTCCAACTACCTTCTAAGACAATCCATAATGAAAAGAGAACTATAAGATTACTGAATATGTATAAAAACTTTTTAATTGGAGGGGGTACTCTTTTTGTTAAAATGTCAACGCTAAGATGATTGTTTTCTTTTAAAGCAACTATAGCTCCAAGAAAAATCATCCATACAAATAGGAACCGTGACATCTCTTCAGCCCATACAATTCCAGTATTAAAACCATACCTTAAAACTACGTTTCCAAATATTAGAACTGCCATAGAAGCCAAACAAAGTGCTATTAAAAATTTTAATATATTACTAATATTTGTGATATGATGTATTATTTTCATTATTTCCACCTCTCCTCACAATAGTTCTATATAATTTTTAATATTTTGTTTTAAGATAACTCCAAATGAAAATATTTTTAAAAAAGCATGTTTAAATGTATATACAATTTGCCACTTAAACATGCCTTCTTATAGTAGATTATTGCTTATAACTTTTCAATTTAGCCATATAATTTTAGTACTCTAACTCCTGAATACTTTCGATTAAATCTTCTCCGAAAATTGGTGTCCATTTTTCATATACGGATTTCGTTTTTTCTTTGAATGATTCTTTATCAGGGGTTGTAACAATCATTCCCTCTTCTTCTAATTTCTTTGCAGCTTCTGGTAAAACCTCAGCATTATAGTCTCTTCCAGCTTTCTCTGCTACTTTTGCCGCTTGTAATATAGCTTCTTGCTGATCAGAAGATAAAGAATCAAATATTTTCTTGCTAATTTGAATTCCAACAGGACCGAATCTTTCATCAAGCGCAGACACATAATCAGTTACCTCATGCATATGATTATCTAAAATACTTTTGTAATTATTAGAGGTGCCGTCGATTACACCTTGTTCTAAAGCTGTATATACTTCTGGCCACGCCATAGGAATTGGATTTGCTCCGAAAGCTTCCCATGTATCTATTTGTACTTCGTTCTCTTGTACTCTCAATTTCAATCCTGCCGCATCTTCTACTGTGTTTAGTTCTTTGCGATTGTTAGCAGTTTGAACAAACTCATTACTTACCCAGCCAATGATTTTAACACCGGCTTCTTCTTCAAATTTCTGCTCAAACACATCTACTATTTCACTATCTAATACAGCATAAGCATGCTCTGTACTATCAAAGAGAAACGGTAAATCGAATGCTTGGAACTCAGGCACCCATATTCCCATTGGACCATGCGTCATAACTGCCATTTCGATAGTTCCCATCTGCATCATTTCAGTTACTTCACGCTCACCGCCAAAAGGGCTGTTTAAATGTATCTCGATTTCAACTTCACCGTTAGATAGTTTTTCTACTTCTTCTTTAAAAGCAACCGCTGTTGTTTCCCACATACTGTCAGCCTCATAAGTATTAAGCTTCAATTTTACCGATTCTTCATTTGCATCTTGAGCGTTACTATCAGAAGAACCTGTACTTCCACAAGCTGTCATAAGAACAACTAAAAATAACAATGATGTAACTATGAAAAGATTTCTATTAGACAATATTAAAACCTCCCTTATTTTATGTTACATTTATAGATTATTATGAGTAGCCGTTGAACATTTGAGCTTTTTAACTCTTTAAAACAATAGTGTTCTTTATACATTTGAGTGTTAGTTTTAAAATCGTAGTAACAAGACAGTTATTTCTAAAATCCTCTTGTCTGTTCAAAGCATAGTTCCCTTGTTAAATATGGTATAGGTTGAGTCGTGCGATTGATTTCGATAGACGTTTTTATTAAAATTGACCCCTCTCCACCGGAATCGGATGAAGTTCTAAAGCTTTTCCGGCTTTAATTATTTGTCCAGGTAATTGGCGTTCTAATTCTTTTTCCAGTTTTTTAGCACTCACAATTAATGTATCTAAGTCAATTCCTGTATCCAAGTCCATTTCTTGAAACATATGAACAGTATCTTCCGTACATATATTGCCTGTTGCTCCAGGAGCAAATGGACAACCCCCTATACCGCCAAGAGAAGCATCAAATTTACGAATTCCTTCTAAAAAACCTGCATATACATTTGCTAGACCTAGTCCACGGGTGTTATGGATATGTAGGCTAAGTTCCAGTTCTGGCCAATAGTTTTTAACCGATTTTACAACAGATCTAATTTGTAAAGGATTTGCCATGCCAGTCGTATCTGCTAAAGCAATCGAATCAACTCCCATATCAATATACATTTCCACAATTTTCAACACTCGTTCAAGAGGAGTACGCCCTTCATAAGGGCAACCAAATGAGGTGGCGATTCCACCGCAAGTAGAGATTCCATGATCTTTTGCTAGTTTAATAATTTTTTTCGATTCCTCTAGGGTTTCAAATGTACTTCTTCGTAGATTTTGGATGTTATGTGTATCGCTAGCAGAAACAACTAAGTTTAATTGGTCCGGCTTAAATATGACGGCCCTTTCAGCTCCTCTTAGATTTGGAACCAATACCGAGTATCGAGTCTTTGGATTACGATCAATTTGCTTCATTACCTCTTCTGCATCTGCCATTTGTGGTACTGCTTTAGGATGAACAAAAGAAGTTACTTCTATTTCAGGTATCCCGGCAGCACTAAGAGCATTTATCGTAGCCACTTTTATATCAAGTGGCACAATTTTGTCTTCTATTTGAAATCCATCACGTGGGGTTACGTCGGTAATCCAAACGCCTTCTTGTTTCACCATATTCATACCTCCTATTCTCGGTAAAACTTCTTCCTCTTCAGAAAGACCTTGGCAAACCTAGTACATGCTGACCAACATAACTTAATACCATATTATTTGAAACCGGGGCAACTATTTGAAGGCGTGATTCTTTGAATTTACGCTGAATATGGTACTCATTAGCCAACCCATAACCACCATAAGTATTCATTGCCACATTGGCCGCCTTCCAAGCAGATTCTGAGGCAAGGTATTTGGCCATATTAGCTTCTTTTCCACAATTTTCATCTTGATCAAATAACTCACTTGCTTTATCTCGCATTAAAATTGCAGCTTCTATTTCAATATAAGCTTGAGAAATTGGGAATTGAATTCCTTGATTTTTCCCAATAGGACGATTGAAAACTACTCTTGAATTAGCGTATTCAACGGATTTCCGAATAAAGTACTGCCCGTCTCCAAGACTTTCTGAGGCCACCAGTATCCGCTCTGCATTAACACCACTTAATAAGTATCGAAAACCTTTTCCTTCAATTCCGATTAAATTTTCAACTGGCACAATAGCCTCGTCTAAAAATATTTCATTTGTATCGTGATTAACCATAGTTTTGATTGGATTAATTTTAAGACGATCTCCTTGTTCTCTTAAATCTAAAATAAATAAACTAAGTCCATCTGTTTTCTTTTCTACTTTATCTCTAGGCGTTGTACGAGCGATTAACATCATTAAGTCAGTATGATTCGCTCTCGAAATAAAAGTTTTTTGGCCCGAAATCTTGTAAACACTCCCTTCTCTACGAGCAAAAGTTGTTATATTAGTTGTATCCGAACCAGCTGTGGGTTCGGTAATTCCGAATGACTGCAGACGCAACTTTCCTGCTGCTATCTCTGGTAACCATCTTCGCTTTTGTTCTTCACTCCCATGTCGAAGAAGTGCTCCCATCGTGTACATTTGCGCATGCCCAGTTGTCGCATTGCCACCAGTACTATTAATTTCTTCGAGTACAATACCCGCCTCCGTCATTCCAAGTCCTCCACCACCGTATTCTTCTGGAATAAGAATCGATAACCATCCAGACTCTGTAAGAGCCCTAATAAATTCATGTGGGTATTCTTCTTTTTCATCCATTTCCTGCCAGTAGTCTTCTGGGAATTTAGCACATAATGCTCTAATTCCTTCTCGGATTGATTGGTGCAATTCCTTATTTTCAATTGTATGCGCTCTCATTCTTCATTCTCCTTTTTTAAAAAAATATTTATTAGACTTACAATAACTTAAATAAATTGTGTTCCTTGAATTTGATATGTCTTTATTCTAAGAATTCATGTAATGCGGCGATCTCTTTTCAATAAATGCTTGAGATCCTTCCATTCGATCAGGATGGATAACTGTTTGGTTATAACATTCAAGTGCAATCTCAACACCCATTTCAATGGGACTATCAATACCCAAACGATAAGCTTTCTTCACAAGACGCACAGCATTTGGAGAATTCTTAGATATTAATTGGCAGGTTTCTAAGACCGTGCTGAGAAGCTTTTGAGCCTCCACCACCTCATTAACAATTCCCCTCCGAGATGCTTCTTCTGCCCCCATATGTCTGCCAGTCATTAGTAATTCTAGTGCAACCCCTTTGGGGACATATCGTCCAATTGTCTGGGTTCCTCCAATTCCAGGTATAATCCCCCTCGTTACTTCCGGCAATCCAAACTGTGCGTTCTCAGAAGCGATTATAAAATCACAACTCAATGCTAATTCACAACCACCTCCTAACGCGAATCCATTTACTGCCGCAATTAATGGTTTTGGAAACTCTCTAAATTGCCTTGCGATGTCTTCAAATAAACGATGCTGTTGTTTCCATTCTTCATCTGTCATTCCGTTACGTTCTTTAAAATCTCCTCCAGTGGAAAAGGATTTTTTCCCCGCCCCTGTAATGACTACTACTCGTACTGAGGGATCAAAACTCAATTCTGCCATTGCTTTGTTCAACTTTAATCCTGTTTCTGTGTTGAGTGAATTTAAGGACTCAGGACGATTAATAGTTAATAAGACAACTTCGCCATCACAAATTCGTTCTTGTATTAATACTGACATAAAACAACATTCCTCCCCTTCTTACTTTTTAGATGAGACTTTAGAAGAATTAATTACACTGTTTTTTATAAAGTTTTCAATTTGATTTTCTGTAAAACCTAATTCTTCTAATATTTCAATATTATGCTGTCCTAACAATGGTGGGGCTTTGTCAATCACTGGATACTTTCCATTGTTTAGAAATGGTGTATTTATAAGTTTTAAATTATCAATTTCCGGATGATTTGTTTCTTTAAAAGCTTCGATTGACAAAATTTGATCGTGTTGGACTACTTGATCGATAGTTTGAACAGGAGTAACTGGAACACCTACCTTTTTCAATTTTTCAAGCCAAACTTCGCTTTCTTCACTTTGTAGCACCATTGAAAGTTCTTCAAATAATAAATCCCGATTTTTTACCCTTTCTGGATTATGAATAAATTTGGGATCGCTTATTAGATCTTCACGCTTAAGTGTCAAGCATAATTGTTTCCACAAATTATCATTACCGGCTGCTATAATAATATATCCATCCTTCGTGGGAAAAGCTTGATATGGAGATATGCCAACTGTGCCTGATCCGAGCCTTTTGGGAATGGTTTTATCTGCGAAATAACCTACAATCTGTGAAGGTAGCCACATAAGCGCCGTATTTAATAGGGACGTTTGGATAAATGAACCTTTCCCAGTTTGTTCCCGTTGCTTCAGAGCGTCCATAATAGCAATTACAGCCCATAGACCAGTTCCTTGGTCCAATATCGATGTTGGAATTCTGACAGGAGGACGACCCTCTTCCCCAGTAATACTCATCAACCCGCCGAATGCTTGAATCAATGGGTCATATCCCGGATCTTCTTTCATATCTCCATTATGACCAAAAGCGTTGATTGAACAGTATATAATATTAGAATTGTTTTTAGCCACTTGCTCATACGAAAACCCTAGTTTATCAAGTGCACCAGGCCTTAAATTTTGAACAAGAATATCAGCTTCTTTAATTAACGATTCTAGTATTTCACGCCCTTCCTCCTCTTTTAAATTTATTGACAAACTTCGTTTATTCCGATTGTAAGCTAGAAATGTAGCGCTTTCTTGTCCCCAAAAAGGTGGCCCCCATTGCCTTGTATCGTCCCCAATATCTACTCGTTCTATTTTTATTACGTCTGCGCCAAGATCGCCTAAGATTTGTGTTGCAAATGGACCTGCTATACTTTGTGTTAAATCTACTACTTTTATTCCTTTTAAAGAGCTAGACATACTTTACCTCCTCATTAATAAAAATAAGTTCAATTCTTCCTTTTAAATAAAATACTTTTAAAGTAACATTTTCTAGCAAAGAAATTTTATAAAAAACAACTGAATTTATCCAACTTTTATTGCACTGTAGTTAGTCCTATAATATAGAACTTGGTTTTGGTTTACATTATTAGTTAATTGTACATTTAAAATTTCGGAATTGTCAATCTATTTATAAGGTATAAAGTAATATTAAATTTCTACCACCTCTACAAATACTAGTGAATCAATGGTTTCTAGCAATTTCCAGGTATAAAAAATATTTGGTAAATCCATTGAATCTAATTTTTTAACATGTTAATACTAGTTCATCAAACCAAACATTCACTAAAACTAATTCCTTTTATTTTTCTAATCTTTTATGTTACCCAAGAAGGGTCTCTACATCGCTTAAAATGACATGCTCTTCCATGTATGTCATTTTAGCTTCCGTGTTCTTAAGCTGCTTCTTTTATGATGCACTCATTGTCAAAATAAACTTACTTAGCCTAGTGTAGGGAATGCGAAATAATTTCAGCCACATTCCACATAACCCCATAATGTTTTTTTTCGTAGGAGATGATTTTCATTTGGATCGAATAGTCTTCGTCTAATTTCTTGGTATAAAAGCAAAGAAGGAACGACTTCAATTAAATCCTTCACATTTAAAAATAGTAAAGAATTAGAAATTTCCGCAAGTTATTGATCGATCTAGTTGCAAGAAGCCCTATTAATTGCGCCTATTCCCTACTCCTTATTGAAAGAAAAAAGAAGTTAGTAGACATTCAATACAGAAGTAAAATTGATGTCAATAGTTTTCCTAGTATAATATCTTCGAACTTCCACTATTTGAATATTAGTTGGACATTATCAATCAAAAAATTAATTTAGCCAAATTTTTTCAAATTTAGTTGTAATTTTATAACTAAATACTATATTAAAAGATTAGATTGTTTTATAGAAAAAAGATCTCTAAAACTGAAAATCTCTTTTCTTATAATCCAACTAACTGCCTTTGATGAAAACTGTCTTGATAGCAGTGTAAAATTCTCTAGCCGCTTCACCTTGCTCACGTGAACCTGAACTTGAACCTTTCATCCCCCCGAAAGGAGCTTGTAATTCCACGCCCGCACTTTCCGCATTGATGCGGACGAGGCCAACTTCGATTTCGTCAATAAATTCTAAAATCGAATTTATGTCCGAAGTAAAGATGGAAGCAGAGAGGCCATATTTCGTATTGTTTGCCAGTTCAATCGCTTCTTCAAAATTCGCTGCTTTAATTAAAGCAATAAAAGGTCCAAAGATCTCTTCTTGGGAAATTGCCATATCGGCAGTAGCTTCATCGAAAATTGCCGGTGTAACAAAGTAACCATTATCATAGTTGCCGCCTGTAAGCACTTCGCCGCCATGGATCAGTTTGGCACCTTCTTGCTTACCTTTTTCAACATACTCGTTAAATGTATTGAATTGCCCTTCGCTCGCAGATGGCCCCATCCAGACATCTTCTTCGAGGCTGTTTCCTACAGTAATTTTTTTGGTAGCTTCCATTAACTTTTGTTTGAATTCCTCATATACCGCTTCTTCCACAACTACTCTGCTTGTTGCAGTACATTTTTGGCCGGAAGATTTGAAAGCTCCACTGATGACCGCTTCAACCGCTTGGCCGATATTAGCACTTTTGGTAACAATCGCCGGGTTTTTCCCACCCATTTCAAGCTGGAATTTAATGCCACGAGCTGCAGCTGATTTCGCTACGTTTTGACCTACCTGTTCAGAACCGGTGAACGTAATCGCATTTAATTTCGGGTGGTCGATTAAGTTTTGGCCGATTTTCGAACCTGAACCAGTAACAAAGTTAAAGACTCCTTCAGGGAATCCAGCTTTTGCAAAACATTCTACAACTTTTGCTGCAGTAACAGCTGCTTCACTTGCCGGTTTAAAAACAATCGTGTTTCCGTAAACTAGTGCAGGAGCAATTTTCCAGATTGGAATGGCCACCGGAAAGTTCCAAGGAGTAATTACTCCAACTACTCCAAGCGGAGTTCGCTTAGTGAACATTAATGCTTCACTGTCTGAAGACGGAATCACGTCGCCCTCTTTACGCATGCCTTCAGCTGCATAATAACGAAGAATTGCAATTCCACGTGCTGTTTCACCTTTTGCTTCCGGAAGTGTTTTACCCATTTCTTTAGTCATCGATTCAGCGATTTCGTTAAGTTTTTCTTCCAGGAGGCTTGCTGTTTTGAACAATAATTGCCCGCGAGCTGCCTGCCCTAGCTTACGCCATACTTTCTTCGCATTATGCGCCGCATCCACCGCTTTGTTCAATTCGTCTTCTGTAGAACTTTGAACATAGCCCATAGCTTCTTTCGTTGCGGGATTAATGCTTGTAATCAGTTTTCCTGATGCACTTTCCACCCATTCATTGTTGATATAATTGCTGTAAGTTTCTAGTTTTGTTGTGATTGTCATAGTTTTATTAGCTCCTTTTATTTTATTTTTTCAATTTTCAGTAAATTATTTACGAAGAAATCAACCAAGAGAATTTTGGTCCGTGTCTATGCTATGAAGCGTCTAGCCGTTGCAAGAGCATGAAAGAGTCTCGGCTAGTTTCCTTCATACTGTTAGAAATATAAAATCAGTAACAAAATATAATATTCCCGTGTTCCGTTGAAATACTTTGACTAACACCTCTGCTTTAACCCTTTCCAACTGTGTTCAGGAAAACTCTCACATTAACTATTGATTGACTTGAGCAACTTTTTTACTTTGTAGGACTGGATTGTTCAAAACCCCGATGCCTGGAATTTCGATTTCGATGTAATCGTTTTCGTACAATGTGAAATCATTCGGTGGAACAACACATGTTCCAGTAAGCAGGACTGTACCATCAAAAATATTGTTGTCTAGCATTAAATAATGGATGAGCTCTTCCAATTTACGTTTTAGCTGGTTGACTTGTGCATCTCCTTCAAAAACCAATTTTTCATCACGATAAATTCGACAGATGATTTGGAACTCATATGGGTCAGCAACTGCTTCTTTCAATAAAATCGATGGTCCGATTGAACAAGAGTTTTTCCATACTTTTGCCTGAGGCAAATATAAAGGATTTTCACTTTCGATGTCCCGGCAACTCATATCGTTGCCGGCTGTATACCCAAGCACAGTGCCATCTTTATCAATAACCAAACCCAGTTCAGGCTCTGGAATCTGCCAATTGGAATCCGAACGCAAGTAAACGGGTTCATTAGGGCCGACAGTTCGTGCAGCAGTCGATTTAAAGAAAATCTCCGGTCTCACAGCATCGTAGACTTTATCGTAAAACGTTTCTGTATCGAGCTTTCCTTGAGTCGATTCGTAGTTACGGGCTTCTTTACTTTTTTTGTATGTGACGCCGGCAGCCCATACTTCTGGAGCATCAATCGGCGTAGTCAATTCGAGGCCATTGAAAGCTTTTTTTCCTCCTTCAGCAACCAGTTGTTTTACCATGTAAAACGGCGTTCTGTTTAAGTTGCGTGCTTCGGCAACCATTGACATAAAATCCGTGTAGGGAAGGTCTATTACCTCATTGTCTTTCGTTACTGCTGCCAATTGTTTACCGGCACCTTTTACATAGCGAATAATTCTCATGCGACCTTTTCCTCCTAATTTACATTGTTTTATATAGTTCAAGTTCCTTCTATAATAATTATAAAAGAAACTTGAACTATCAGTTGATCAGTACAGACTGAAAATCATAACCCAACTTTCGGGATAATTCGGTGGCCGTCGTTTTCAGGCTGTCGATAATTCTTTCTAGCTCTGTGTTCGATAAATGGCTGGCAGTAGTTGAACTGCTGATTGCCGCTATAACTTGTCCTGTATAGTCACGAATTGGCAAGGCTACGCAGAATACTCCAGGCTCATTTTCTTCATCGTCAATCGCAAAGCCTTGTTCACGAATTGTCTCTAATTCTTTCAAAAAAGTCTCTTTGTCGGTTAAGGTGTTTTTTGTATGCTTAGCGTATTCGTAGCCATCCAGTATTTTTTCCAATTCAACCGGATCTTTAAAGGCTACAAGAGCTTTGCCGACTCCGCTGCTGTGGATCGGCACTCTACGGCCAATTCTGGAATACAAAACGGTGGCACTTGAACTTTCGACCTTATCGATATATATTCCTTCCTTGCCATCTTGAATAACAAGATGGACCGTTCTTCCTGTCTCTTTAGAGAGTTTAACAAGATGTTCTCTCGCCAGTGCTCGAAGATCTAAGTTTTGGATAACGTAATGCCCCCTTTCAAACAGTTTCATCCCTAGAAAATATTTGCCGTTTTCGCTATTCTGTTCGATATAATGATGCTTTTGCAATGTTTTCAATAAAGAATGGACCGTACTTTTATGAAGATCCATACGTTCTGCAATCTCTATCAGTTTCAGTTCTTTATCATATTCATCAAATAAATCCAAAATACGAAGCGACCGCTCTACGGATTGTATAATTGGCATATTGCTCATCCTTTTCTTTGCACTTATTGTGATTTACCTTTCACTCTAAGTGCAAGATAAATCACAATACCAAGTTTAACATTATGATAAAACTTTTGTTGTTTCTACTGGAACGCCTAATCCTCCTGCACCTTTTTTTGATGTCTTATAATCAGGAGCATAGCGTTTAAGAAGATCCAACCCGATTTTCGCACGGCGGACGCGTTCTTTGCACAACGCAATTGAAGTGCTTTCAAGATGCGTTCCTGATGGATAAATGTTCGGTGAATTTCTTAAACCGAATTTGATGTAAACAGGAGCCGCGACCCGAATAATTTCAGCAATTTCATAATGGCGTATAAAGCCGCCTATGTCATCCGGAGCTTCAATGTAAATATCGATAGGGATATCTATTGCCTGGCGGATTTCTGACAGTTTTGCCAAAGTCAAATCTGTCGGGACATTATAAGTATCGGCGCCTGAATCTTGAACTAATTTAATAGAAACTGGATTTGACTGAGCCATCTGCACAGAAATTTTCACAACAAGATCTGAAGGAAGCTCCCCTGCTTTTTTAAATTCGTTAATGAGAACCAATAATCCTTCATCTGAAATAAGAATGCTGCGGATTCCAAAATGGCATGCACGTTTAACGTCTTCGATTGCGTAAACTAGCTGATCCATTCCCTGTGAACGAAGTCCGGCAATTTTCCCATTGCTCGCCAATTGCATCGGAGTTACATCATAAGTTCCGCGAGGTCCTACAAAAAGACTGACTTCCAAGTTTTCTCGGCGGCCGATTTCAGCCATTTGTTCCAATTCATCATCTGTTAACAGCATGATGCCGCTCCCTTGAGAAATACGATGAATATAGACATCGTACTTTTCGCAGGCTTCAACCAAAGCTTCAAATGAGACCGGTCCTTCTACGCTTGGAAGTTCGATCCGGTATTGTGCGCCGTCTGGAAAAGTTTTTTCTGAAGTCGGTAAATCCCGGGTACCGCCTGCTGGGTAACCTAGTTTTTCGATAAAATCTCTTGTTTTTTGCATATAAATTTCTCCTCCGCTTTATTAAAATTTGTGATATCTAACGGCCGGGTTCCTGGCACTATTAAGAAATTCCCTACATTCTTTTCACCATTATTAGTGCCGGTTTCTTCTGTAACTGGCAATTAAATATTTATTTAACAATAGATGTTTACTTCTTCTAGAACAGACACTGTTGGCTACGCCCATGATCGGTCATGTAGTTTCATGGAGCGATTTATCATTGGCATGTCCTTTTCATAATTAATCTCTTAGCCGCAAGCTCTGTTCTCCGTCTTCTCGTTTCCTCAAATTCAAATTCTCTTTTCTCTCTCTTTTAGCGATGCCATTTTATCGATGAATTCGATTCTTCCTTCAAACTTAAGTACAGCAAGTCTTCAGTTTGAAAGTAATTGAAGAGGTTGATATAAGTAAAGACGGTTGAGATCTAAATCATGGTTTCTTTCTTTGTTAAATAAGATACCTGTTTGGGAAAGCATGTCGATGAACTTTCTTTCGATATCGAACATTCTCGTATACACATTTTTTTACTTTCGAGTTAATCGCATAGTTGTATTACATTATAAAACTCGGTTTTGTTATTTATGTCCAACTAAATTATAACTATAAGATGTCAGAATTGTCAAACGATTATTTCGAATGTCTCAATAGGTCACCTTTTATATCTTATAACTATGATTACGGCCACGAATTTTCACCATCTGTTTGTAGACAAAAGGCAAGGCGACTCGTACGAGTCAGCCTTGCCTTTTGTCTATTTACTTAAAGTGATGGGTTAACTGCCAATCGTCTCTCGGTTTTTATGCTGTTTGCGGTTCGCTCCAAGTCCAGTGGGCCAGCTTTTCCCTAGTAGGCATCGCCTGCATTGACAATTTATCGAGTCCCCTCGACAGTATTAACTGTATGCTATGCTTTTTTTCCATCGGCAAAGAAGCTTTCAATAGTCTCTTTGCGTCGTCCATAGATTTCGCGCACTTCCGGGAGGTGACGGAGTCGATCGACTTCCCCCACGTAGCCATCCTAGATGTGCATCTGGACCATTTTCTGGGACTCTGGGTGCAGCGCTCAAGAAACGGGCAATCCGCACAAATGGCTGGATCAGACTTATACTGCCCGTAGTCCTCATATATATTTTACATTTGTCCTTCAAATACTACCTTTAAACAAAGAGTATTAAATAATGAGTAGTTTGAATCTATCAACAAGACAGAAAGTAAAACTCTCACGGCTTATTAATCGTTCCTATACACAGCAGCAGTTGAGACATTGCCTAGCTATATTACTCCTCACTCCCAATATAATAATACAACTTACTCTCCACACTATTCTCCAGCATCAAATTCATATGCACCACTGGAATTGTCTTATCGTTCTTATCCTGCATCGTCGATTGCTCCACAGCCCTTTGATCCGGTGTCGCTTTACCCAGATAGTAAAAGTCTCCACCTTCATCGTTATCCTTCTTAATGAATAGATGCAGATCGATATCGTTACCCTCGGCATTTATAATCGTTTGGACTTCTGGTGACAGCAGCGTACGGTTGCTGCGAGTAGACCATTTGAAGACTTCTTGGTTGATGAATTCTTCATTATAGGCGACGCTCGACTCGACTTCGTCATGTTTGTGGTAGGTGACGAAAATCGGGCAGGTGCCATGCTTTGTTTTATAGCCATACATCGTGGAGCTTTCATCGCTATGCCAATTTAATAAGCGGCAGGCGTCTTTGCGTGTGTATTTTTTATACAAAGTCAGCGGGGTTTCACATGTATATTGGCTGCTCAATTGGAGAGCGCTAGTGATAAGGTCCCGTACCATCGCTTTAAATATAGGATTCGATTCCAGCCTTTTTTGAAGCTGTTCATGCAAGCTAAAGTTTCCTTCTTCATCGCTTACTACCAATGGCTTCTCACCATATTTTTTCCGTGAGTTGATGTTATAAAAGCTCAAATCCAAAATGCGTTGGACGGATTCCAATGTTTCATTGTCTACATTACATTCATTCTCTTCTAAGCAATTTTTATATTCTTCTAGAGAAACAACTGCTTGCTTTGTTAATAGATCAAGCAGCAAAATTTCGTGCTTCCGCTTGCCGTTGAGGATCTCCAGCGACAACATGGTGATCACTTGTTCTTCGTACGTAGAGAGAACTGGTTCTATTTCTTTTAGCTTTAACAAGAAGCGATAGTAATTGTGGTATTTCTGCACGATGACCAACGGATCGATGGAATTATGGTGAATAAAATCCTGCAGTTGCGGGATATGGCCAATTCGATTTTTCAGCTCAATATAGGCATCTCGCAATAATTTCATATCCGTTAGATTGCTGCGCTTGATCGCGCTGAAGACGCGGTTTTTTGCAATCGCTTCAAAGTTCACCGTGGAAATCCCTTTGATATAACTCGTGTCTTTCATGCGGCGGCGGATATTATCTTTGTTTTGTGAACGGTCGCCGGATAATGCCACCGGGATTAGATAATTGTTTTTATAATTGCCGATAAAATCGATGATGGTGACAAATTCTTTCGAGTTATGTTTTCGCAAGCCACGGCCTAGTTGCTGAATGAAGATAATGCTCGATTGCGTCTGACGCAGCATGACTACCTGGTTGACGCTCGGGATATCGATTCCTTCATTAAAGATATCGACTGTTAAAATATAATCGAGCTGCTCGCTCTCCAACATTTCCACTTGGCGCAGGCGTTCTTCTTGCGAGTCATCACCTGTTAACGCCGTGGTTCGCAATCCTCTTTGGTTTAATTCCAACGAAAGCTGTAACGCTTCTTCTTTCCGACTGCAAAACATCAAGCCACGGACTTTCTCACCGGAATGGCCGTAATAATGGATTTTGTCGAGGATATGATCTACGCGTTCGTTGGTAACCAGTTTGACAAAAGCCGTGGCCTCGTCGATGACGCCTTCTTCGTATTCGACATCCGTCACGCCGTAATAATGAAACGGACACAGCATGTCTTCTTCCATCGCTTCCTGCAAGCGGATTTCGTACGCGATATTGTAATCGAATAGCTCGTAAATATTAAAATCATCGGTCCGTTCCGGCGTCGCCGTCATGCCCATTAAGAATTGCGGCTTGAAGTGCTCAATCACTTTTAGGTAGGACTTCGCTCCGGCTTTATGCACTTCGTCGATTAAGATATAGTCGAACGCTGCGGGATCCAATTGCTGCAGCGTACTTTCTTTTGAAATAGTTTGAATGGTCGCAAACAAATAACGTGCATCCGTTTGCCGACTCGATCCCGACAAGATGCCGAAGTCTTTTTCCATGCCACCTAAGATCTGCATAAAATCCGACTTGGCTTTTTGTAAAATTTGTTCTCTATGTACGATAAACAGCATGCGTTTGGGTGCAAAGCTTCTCACGTCAAAAGCCGATAAATAGGTTTTCCCTGTCCCCGTTGCGGAGACGACGAGGCCTTTGTCATGCCCTGCTTCACGCACTGCTTGAATCTCTTTTAACGCTACTTGCTGCATTTTATTTGGCTTGACCTCGAGCGCTTGTTGGATCGGATTCTGTCCGTAAGCTTCCGGAAGCTCCGCTACTTTGCCCGCTTCTCTCCTGAAATCCGTTGGCACATACGACGCCTCGTATTCCGCAATCCACTCCGGCGTCAATGCTTGCGATTCCGCCCATACGTCTTCAAATTGTTTATTGAAGTGATGCACCAAATCGCCGTTTTCATGCGAACTTAACTTGACGTTCCATTCATAATTCACTTTTAACGCTTGCGCAGTGAGGTTCGAACTCCCAACGATCAAGGTTTCGTGCGTTTTGTGTGAAAAAATATAGCCCTTTGAATGGAAACCCTTCATTCCTGAAAGGCGCACTTCCACATTCGTTAGCTTCAATAACTCTTTGAAAACTTTGGGTTGGTTGAAATTCAAAAAGGTCGAAGTCAAAATCCGCCCTTGGATCCCTTTCTGATGCAAATCCAGAAAATGAGATTTCAACGTCGCCAAACCACTTTCCGTGATAAACGCCACCGAAAAGATAAACGACTCACAATGATCAAGCTCTTCGACGAGCGAATTCAACACATGCTCATTCGTTTTCGCATTATTGATCAATAGCGTCGGTTTATAGCGATCACTACTTGCCCGGTCCTGATCAATAAACCCCTTATATAGAGACTCTTCTAAGTTCTGCAAAAAGTTCATCGTTTCCCCGCCCCTCGTCTTCTAATAAGGTAGCCGCTCTGTATTCCGCGCTAGCTTCTCAATCGCCGGTATATCCGCTGGCGCCCATTCCAATTGCTCCAACTCCGCTGGCTTCAACCACTGGATGGCGATATGTTCCGTTAATACCGGTGTGCCTTGGACCAACCGGCAGTAAAACGTCGTCAGGTGCACAATGCCAAAATCGTATTCATAGACCGTTTGCTCGACTTGCTTACCAATTTCAATTTTTATATGCATTTCTTCCTGGATTTCACGTTGCAACGCTTGTTGCGGCGTTTCCGTGGCTTCGATTTTGCCACCGGGAAATTCCCAAAGCCCCGGCAACGCTTTCTCGAATCCTCGCTGTGCACAGAGGATTTTGCCGTTATCTGTGATGACTGCGCCTACTACGTGGATGTTTTTCTTCATAAGATCCTCCAATACGTTTAAACAATAAAAAATAGTTCCTTCTATTATAACTGCTATAAATAGAAATTAATTGCTTAATCTAAATATTCCCAAACAAATTTTTATCATTCCCTACATTTACCTTCAAATTCATGTTATATTCATCTTTGGAAAACAGCAATATAGATCTATAAAAAGTTCAGACCTAATCATCAGAGATGTTATACACCATGAACCTATTAGAGGAGAGTCCCAACATGAAAAAGAAAATGAATTATTTATCCGTCCTTTTATTGTCCACCCTCCTGGCTGGTTGCACCGACGTAGAAGAGACATCAACTTCAGCCGTAGAAACAGTTGTACAAGAAGAAGACACAGATGAAGCAAATGAAGACAGTAAAAAAGAAGAAGCGCGTCTAGCGGCAGAGAAAGAAGCTGAAGAGGAAGCGGCGGCTGAAGAAGCACTTGCCAAAGAAAAAGAAGAGCAGGAACTTCTGGCGAAGGAAAAAGCTAAGGAAGAAGCAACAGCAGCCCAATCAAATAATGAACTTTTCGCAGAGCACGAACGGATCGAAGTTGATGGCGGTGATTTATCCGGACATCGTGAAGCCAACGTCGCCGTGGACATTGGTTTTGGAGACCGTGAATACTGGGCCTTTACGAACGAATATGGACAACTGGTGCGTGTCGTGGCTGCCGAAATCATCCTGCAGGACGATGATAACGAACCCGTCCTATCGTCCGGCCGATACTATTGGGATGAGGCAAAAGTTCCGGGCACCGAAAGTGAATTTTTAGACGAAGGGCATGTCATCGCGGATTCTCTCGGAGGGGTGGCGAATGCCTATAATATTACCCCGCAGGAAAGCACGCTCAACCGCCATGGTGATCAGGCTTATATGGAAGACACCATCCGCAAAGCAGGCGGTGCCGTGAACTTCGAAGCCATTATCACCTATCCGAATACGGAAACGCATATTCCTTCAAGTTATCAGTATACATATACGGTAATGGGCAATGAAGTCGTTGATACGTTTGACAACGTGAACCCTGATGAAGTCAACGCCGAACTCGGGTTAACAACCGAAAGTGAGCCTGCTGAGACACCAAGTGCAGACTCAGGCGGCGATGTCTCCAGTGTCGATACAAACGGCAACGGCCAAGTAACGATTCAAGAAGCAAAAGACGCCGGATTCAGTATGCCAATCACGAGCGATCATTGGTTGTATCAGTATATGGATGACCGAGATGGTGATGGGATGGTTGGGGAGTAAATTTAAGGATTTTGTGAACGGCGGTGCTTCGGCATTGCCGTTTTTTATTTAAATAACACTTTTCCAAATCCCTATGTATACTACCAATATCCAAATACATAGGAGGAATTTAAATGAAGATGTGCAAAGTATGCAGGAAAAAACCGCGTCTCGAAAGGCGCGTGGACAGTGACGGCACTACCTTTTGTTCGGATGAGTGTTTTGACAAATTCGAAGGCGGACCGGATGATTTCAGCCATCCCTATATCGATGACTACGAGATGCTGCGGAGTTCGTATATTGACTGGATGGAAAATTATGAGGCGGATCTGCACAAAAGCGTCTATTTCGGTTATCCGAAGAAGAGCGATCTGCTGGAATGGCTGGATGAAACGCTGGATCCGTATTGGGGGTATTACGGCCTTGCCGGGAGTGACGGTGTGTTTTCTGAGGAGATTTTCTTCTATATAAAGGAGCTTCTTGCCTTGCAGGATACGGTGCGCGAGTGGGAGGTGGATGATCGGAAGTACAGGAAGTGGTTGAGGGAGTTGCGGGCGAAGGAGCTGGAAACGAATGCTGATGAGGATTGAGCTGCTTCAGTTTTAAGTTCGAGCGCTGCCCAACCACCCCTTATTTATTCAGCACAAAAAATCGAACCCCAGAGAAAATCTCTCCAGGATTCGGTTCATTTTTATTTTATTACTCAGCAGGCATTAAATTTTCAATCAAATCCATGTTAATATTCGAAAAAAACTAATATCATATTAGTTTATTGCCCACTGTCGCCGCGGCTTATATCCAGCTTCTTCAATAAAAGACTTTTCTGCTTCATGTGATAATGACTTTATTTCGATCCCTGAAGATTTAGAAAGAACTAACATTTTACAAGCCATTTCAAGAGTTTGCAAAGCCATTCTAGCTTCTTTAATATTTATGTCATACACTAAAACTCCATGATTTTCCAAAAATAATATATTGGCATCCTTAGCTTTTTCTCTAACTGCTAATCCTAGTTCATTACTTCCAGGATGAAAATAAGGAACTCTTGCAGTTTTTTCAAGATAATACATCGTTTCCACAAAAATGTTCGATGGAATTTCAATTTCAGAACAAGCTACCAAAGTGCTATAAAAGGGTGAACTATGCAGTACTGCTCCAATTTCAGGTCTTGTTTCGTAGATAGCCCTATGCATCGGTGTTTCTTTTGAAGGTTTTTTCAAACCTTCATCTTTTCGTTTAGCGCTGATATCGCATTCAACCAAATCTTCTAATTCAAGTTCTCCTAGAAAAGTTCCACTGGCAGTTATAATATACTGATCTTTACTTGTTCTAGCACTAATGTTTCCGGCATTTCCCCATGCTAAATTATAATTCATCATATATTTCCCTGTGTTTTGTAGCTCCACTCTTAGAGAATCTTTGTTCATTTGCAATCACCTTTCTATTTTCGCACTAATCTTTCAGTAAGTTAGGGAGAAATAATGTAATCTGCGGGATGTAAGTTATTAAGATAAGAGCTATAAGCACCGCAAAGTAAAATGGCACCATCCCTCTCGTAATTTGATCTAACCTTATGTTCGCTATTTGTGCGGCAATAAATAAATTTACTCCTAAAGGTGGAGTACACATGCCTAATGCTAAATTCACGATCATTATTATCCCAAAATGAATCGGGTCTATTCCTAATTGTAAAGCTACTGGAAGAAGAAGTGGTGTCAAAATAATAACAGAGGCATTCGTCTCCATAAACATCCCTACAATTAATAGGAATACATTAATAATAAGCAAGAATATGATGGGGTTATCTGATATTCCTGTTAAAAACCCTGCTACATCCTGCGGAATTCCTTCTCTAGTCAAAATCCAACCAAATAAACCAGCACTTGCGATAATAAACATAATGACTGAAGTGACTATAGACGATTGTATGAAGATTGAAAGCAGTTCTTTAAGCTTTATCTCCCTATAAATAAATACACCTACTATAAATGCATAGCCAACCGCTATTCCTGCGGCCTCAGTGGGTGTGAAAATCCCCCCATAAATACCCCCTAAAATTATTACAGGCATTAGAAGAGCTAAAAATGCTTCTTTAAAAGCTACTAAAATTTCTTTTAATGTCTTTTTTTCTTCCCGAGGATATTGTCTCTTTTTAGCAACTATGTATACTGTAACGATGAGAGTAACACCGATTAGAATTCCCGGAATAAGCCCACCCATAAATAAATCTCCAATTGACACTCCTGCCGATACACCAAATAAAATTAATGGGATACTTGGTGGGATGATTACTCCTAACTCTCCAGAAATAGCTTGTACAGATCCAGCAAAATTTTTGTGATATCCTCTTGAAATCATAGCCGGTATTAAAATACTTCCTAAAGCAGCTGTAGTTGCTGCTCCTGATCCAGATATCGCAGCAAAAAACATTGAAGTTAAGACTGTTACAATTGCTAATCCACCGGCAAAATGACCAGTCAAAGCGTTCGCAAAATTAATCAGTCTTTTTGATATCCCTCCAAATTCCATTAACGTTCCCGCTAAGATAAAGAAAGGAATTGCCATAAGTGGGAATGAATCAATTGAGGTAAATGAGCGTTGTACCAATACAACGAGCGGAGTTCCACCATCAATCCAAATGGCTAATGCCGAAGCTAACCCCATTCCAATCGCAATTGGAACACCTAGTGCAAAGAATAAAATTAGTAAACCAAATAGTATTAACCCCATTAAATTCCCTCACTTTCAACTTTTTTAAAATGAAGGAGGGTTTCTAAAATTACTGCAATTGCATTAATTGCCATTAATGCTGCCCCTACCGGGATAGCCGCATAAGGTATTGCCATTGAAATCCCTAAACCAGCTGAAGTCTGAACATTCACCATTCCTAAAATTTCTATACCTTGAAAAAAAAGAATTATAAAGAAAACTAATGATATCAGCATTATTATTACTTTTAAAATCTTTTCTTTTGATTCACCTAGAGCCTGATTTAGAAGTTCGATTGCAATTAGTTTGTTTTGTCTTAAAGCCAATGCTGCTCCAAGAAATACACTATAAACCATTAAATATCTTGCAACTTCTTCTGTCCAGTGAAGCGGATAATTAATTACAAATCTTGTGAATATCTGAGTTAATATCAGAATTGACATAACGGCAAGCATTAATGCTAATATTAATCCAACTAGTTTATTGAAGTTGTCAATAATCTTAAGAAATATTTGCAATTTACTCCCTCCTCTATAGTATCTAATAAATGTAGCAACGCCTGTAATAAAACTGACAGGCGTTACTCAGTTAATACTATTTATCGAGCATTTATAATACTGTCATAGAGTTCTCTATGAGCTTCTGATTCGTCAGCGAATTCATCATGAACAGATATTGCTTTTTCTGAAAATGTTGTCAGATCAGGTTCTACTACTTCCATGCCCCCATCGATCAATGTTTGCAAAAGTTCTTCTTCCAAGTCATATACTAATTGATTTTCAAATTCAGTTGCTTCTTTTGCTGCTTCTTCAACAGCGACTTGTTGTTCAGAAGTGAGCTTTTGGTAAGCCATGTCACTCATAGTCAATTGTACATATCCATAAACATGATTTGTAAGCATCAGATAGTCTTGTACTTCATTAAGCTTAGAGCTTTCAATTAAAGCTAAAGGGTTTTCTTGAGCATCAATAACTCCAGTTTGTAGTGAAGAGTAAACTTCACCAAATGCCATTGGTGTTGGGGTCGAACCCATTGCTTCCCAAGCTGAAATAGAAGCTGGAATTTCAGGCACGCGAATTTTAACACCATTTAGATCTTCTGCTGTAGCCACTTCTTTACTTGCTGTCAACATACGTGGACCTCTGACCCAAAATTCTAATCCTCTAATTTGAGCGTTCTCTAACAAATCCTCTTTAAGCTGATTACCAACATCACCATACAGAACAGTTTCAAGGTGATCATTATCTTCAAATAAATAAGGTAATTCTAAAATTGAATAAGGTTCATAAAAATTGGACAGTACTCCTGCCACTAGAGCAAAATCTACTGAGCCGAGCTGCAACCCTTCAATTAAATCACGATCATTTCCTAATGTAGAACTCGGATAAATCTCAACTACTACTGACCCATCAGTTTTTTCTTCAACTAACTCCGCAAATTTTTCGGCCCCTAAATGCCAAGCATCAGTCTCATTAGTAATATGACCTAAACGCAGTGTGGTTACTTCACCAGAATCAGTTGAATCAGAATTCGAATTTGCATTGTCCTCCCCACAAGCAGCTAAAGCTGTCGAAAGACCTATCACTAAAAATACACCTAAAATTTTCTTAATCATCATTTTTTCCTCCCTTGTTTTGTATCTATTTAATTTGTAATATTTATTCAAAACGTTACAATCACTTTGAGTGAAGAATCCTCTTTCTTTTCTACAATTTCAAACCCATGTCCGGCTTCTTCATAAGACAAGCGATGTGAAATAATTGCATTAGTATTGATTTTTCCAGATGCCAATAAATCAATAGCAGTTAATGTATCTTCTCTGTTGTAAGTCATGCAACCCACAATTTCTTTTTCTTGATTTTGAAGGTTATGAATGTTGAATGTTTGATCCCCATTAAACATAGCAATAGTTACAATACGCCCCCCCTTTCTTAAAAGAGATAATGCCTGATCAATAATTCCTGGGATACCAACTGCTACGAGGATTACATCAAATTCCCCTCCAGCTAGATCTTTAGCTTCCGAAACCCAATCGGATTTTTTATTAATATTAAATGCATGAGTTGCACCCATTTTTGTTGCACCCTCGAGCGCATATTCTAATATATCTGTAACCAATGTAGTGGTAGCCCCGGCTGCATTTGCTGCAGTCATTGCTAATAAACCAATAGGACCCGCACCAAGAATGGCAACTTTGTCTCCAATTCCAATATTACCTTTTCTGACAGCATGAACACCTACAGCTAGAGGTTCTACCAAAACACCGTCTTCGAAACTTAATGTATCAGGCAATTTAAATACTGTTTGTTCAGGTGTAACGAAATATTCTGCCATTGTTCCATACCAACCTCCAAGGCCAGGTGCGGTGCGACTTTTACATAAGTTCACATTTCCATTTAAGCAATAT
Source organism: Planococcus daihaiensis (assembly GCF_049262615.1). Taxonomy (GTDB): domain Bacteria; phylum Bacillota; class Bacilli; order Bacillales_A; family Planococcaceae; genus Planococcus. The sequence continues at coordinate 1,262,461 of NZ_CP175504.1, forward strand.
TCACACTGTCCACAGCCAACCTGAGGTTCAACTGTTACTCTATCACCTACGTGAAATTTTGTTACTTCATTTCCTACTTCTACTATTTCCCCCGCAATCTCATGACCAATTATTACTGGAGGTTTCCGAAAAGGATGTAAACCTTTGTAAGTATGAATGTCTGAACCACATATCCCCGCGGTTTTAACTTTTATAACAACTTCATTATCTTTCACTGCTGGAATCTCTACTTCACGAACTACTACTTTATAGGCATCCTCTATATAGACCGCTTTCATTAATATCAACCTTTCTCTTTAAATAAATAGTTTCTTTTTTGAATCCTGTAAATGATTTTCCATTACTTCAATACTTCTCAAATCACCATTTAACAAACATTCAAAAAGCATTGTATGTTCTTGCAAAAACTCTCTCATACGTGTTGGGTCTTTGTCTAAATGACGATATGTAATTCTTTGCAAGTGATCATTGTAATTTAATAAAATACGGTAAATTTCTTGGTTACCTACAAACTTACATATTAGTAAATGAAATTGATGATCTAGTATAGTAAAGCCCTTTACATCATTTTCACTAACAACTTCTTCAGTATTTTTTAAGTTCTCTTCTAATTCTTTACTTTGGCTTTCAGTTAGTTTTCCTGTTAACTGCCTACAATTATAAGTTTCGAGCGCTGTTCGAAGATCATAAATATCTAATATTCTTTCAATAGATAAATCGTTTATAACAATTCCTTGTTTTGATGAAATTATTAAAAAACCTTCTGTTTCTAGTCTTTCCAGAGCGGATTTAATTGGTGTTTTACTCATACCAAGTATTTCAATTAATTCTCTTTCCGATAAAAAATCTCCTGGAGCGAATTGACCATTAAGTATTGATTCTTTAATCTTTGTGTACGCAACCTCTTTTAAAAGAGGACTTCCAGATTTCACCTTATTCATTTTTAGCCCCCGCAATATTTAAATTATATTTGTTCTTGCATTTTTAACTCTTACAAAGTAATCTACCTCTCCAAATTGTCCCCCTTTCAAAGCAAGCTCTGTACCATTCATTTCCTCTTCATCAGAATAAACCGTACAAAGTGGTGCACCAGGAGATATTGATAAGATCATTTCCAAACCATAAATCCCCATTTCGCTTGCAACAAAACCTGATGTATCACCACCAGCAACAATTACACGAGAAACTCCAGATTGTTGCTTTAAAAATTTCGTCCATTGCCCCAAACGTTTTCCTATAAATTCTCCAGAATCACTTAATGATATTCCATTTTCTATAAAGTATTTTTTTGTCTCGTTAATTGAATCATCATTTGGTCCGAATGCTGTATACAAAATTACACTCTTACCATTTTTTAATTTATCAATTGCATCTTGTAAAAATTCTTTCACTAAAGAATCTTGACTTATCAGAATTTCTATCGGTATTTTAATACCATAAAATCCATTATTTACTGCAAATTCAATTTGATCTTTTGTAACTTCTGAAGCACTCCCTGAAACTGCTAGAACTGTGCTTACGGGTTTCACCTTCCATTCCGGAAGACTTTTTTCTGTTTTTGAATAAATTTTATTCCAGTAACTAGCTAAGCCGTACTCCACTCCCGAAGAACCCACTACTAACAGCGGTTGGTTTTGTGACGTTTCCCAAATCAATTTACTTGCCTTGTCCAACTTTTCTTCATCTACAACGTCAAAGAGAATAGCTTTGTTACCCTTATCACATTTTTTTTTGTAAAGACTATTTATTTCTTCAAACTCTTTATCCAAATCTAATATGCTTATTAATCCTATTTTCCCTTCCATTTGTTTTGATAAATGTAGACGCAAATCGGCTTCTTGCATAGGTGTAATTGGATGCCTTGACATTATTGGATGTCTATCTAAGCGATAAATAATATCTTTCATCTTCGCAAAATGATTTCCAAAAAGAGTATACCTACCTAGCTGTGGAGCTCCCACTATAATAGGAACCGTTTTTTGTTCTTTAAAGTATTTTAGCGAAATATCGATGGCTGCTCCTATACTGCCAACTTCCGGAGAAGAGTCAAATGTTGAACAGGTTTTATAATGCACAACTGCTGCTCCAGATTCTGAAAGTTTCTCCATAATTGGATCTAGTTCATCTTTCATATCTTTTGGCGCCTTTGCTCTACTAGTACCTGCCACTCCTACACAACTTATTCCTTGGAATTTTTGAAGCATTTCTTTTGAAGGGGGACTCAAGAATAGTACAGTTCGATATCCACTTTTAGTAACTGCTTCCATCGCATCTGTAGAACCTGTAAAATCGTCTCCATAAAACGCTAACAAAATTTTATTATTAGCCAAATTGTTTACTCCTTCCTAATTTGATTTTCCACCAAATTTATCCATTGCCTTTTTAATTTCTGTATATTTTTTAGCATAACCCCTTAAACTTTGACCCTCTACAGCTGCTTTCCAGCCTAGTTGCATACTACGGACCCCAGCTGCAATCCCGTCAGGATGCGCTAATATTCCACCACCTGCTAAATGCAAGACATCTATGGAGGGAACCGCTTCATATGTCGTAATGGCACTTCCAGCCCACTGAGCAGATGATAAAACAGGCATAACTTCATAACCGTTAAACATGGGTGTAAGGCAATCTTGAATTGATCTGATCACAGACTCATTACTTTCAGCAAATTTGCTGTTAAGGCCATTGGTATGTAAATGATCTACACCAGCAAGTCTGCATAATTTTTGGTAAACACTAAAGCTCATTCCCAATAATGGACTTCTAGTCATTGCCCCCCATTGATTTCTGTGTCCGTGAATCGGCAATTCTGTGTATTTATTTATATACTCCACACTAGACATTCCAATGCTATTAATACTAACCATTACACATGTCCCGCCTGCATTAACCACTATGTCATGATTCTTTTTCATCTCTTCAATATCACCTGTGATATTGAATGCATACATTGTCTTTTTTCCAGTTTTATCAGCTGCACGTTCAATTTCATCCATAATTGCATTAACTCTCTTTTCAAAAGGAGCAAACGAGGGGCTAGCACAAAGCTCATCATCTTTAATAAAATCTAAGTTCGCTTCGGCTAATTGTTTTATTATTGGTTTATATTCATCAATTTTTAAGCCGATACTTGGTTTAACTATCGTGCCAATTAAAGGCCTTCCGTAAACCCCTGCAAGTTCTCTTGTTCCTTCAATTCCGAATTTTGGACCTTTGTACTTTTCGGCAAAACTAGCTGGAAGATCGATGTCGATTAATCTTAATCCCGAAAATTCTTTTAGTTCATACAAATTCCCCGCTATTGCAGTAAGTAAGTTGGGCAAAGATATACCAAAGTTTTGGACCGGGAAAGCCAATGTTACATGTGCTCTGTTATATTTCGGGAATTCATTGTCTAATGGATCTATTGCATAGGGTAAAGAGGGAACTGATACAGTCTCTAATTTTTCAACTTTTAATACACGAGCCGAATGATTCTCTTTTAATTCAACTGTTTCTCCTGGAACGGTGACAAAGGTTCCAGTAGATTGTTCACCTGCCATAATTTCTGCTGCTTTTTCCGGCTCTAGGGGTGTTTCTATCAGATATTTCGCTATGACTAACTCGCTCAATATTTCCACCAACTTTTATGGTATTTTTTTACATAGATCTATGTTAGATATATTATAGATTTAAGATTAAAGTAACCGCTTTCAATTGTCAATATAATTAGTTAATTATGTTGACATATTTTTTCACTCTTTAATTTATGTTCTTCTGCTCATATAAAAATAGGCAAAAGCTCTACTTTTATATAGCACTTAATTAGTTAAAACATAATTATTCATCCACTAGAGCTAAGTAACCCCTCTAAGCCATCCCATAAATAGGCATATTAACATTAGTGCCAATTTTCATATGAACGTTTTTACAAATCCGAAGGCGGACCGGATGATTTCAGCCATCCCTATATCGATGACTACGAGATGCTGCGGAGTTCGTATATTGACTGGATGGAAAATTATGAGGCGGATCTGCACAAGAGTGTCTATTTCGGTTATCCGAAGAAGAGTGATCTGCTGGAATGGCTGGATGAAACGATGGATCCGTATTGGGGATATTACGGGCTTGCCGGGAGTGACGGCGTATTTTCTGAGGAGATTTTCTTCTATATAAAGGAGCTGCTTGGACTGCAGGATACGGTGCGCGAGTGGGAGGTGGATGATCGGAAGTACAGGAAGTGGTTGCGGGAGTTGCGGGATAAGGAATTGAAAAGGAAAGCTAATGAGGATTGAAGCGGTGGTGCCTAGGTATCGCCGTTTTTTTGACGCTCATCGCAGTTTCGAAATCAATTTGTCAAACGTGATTCCACGTATTTGACCGTGACTATCTACATATTTCAATTATCTTTATCCAGAGAAACGAACGCCCAAATCATCCTTCTCGCCATACTCTCCCACGGTTTAACAGACGTTAAAAAAGGGTATACATTATATAGGTATTAATACTTATTAACTTGATTTTATTTTCCAAATTCATAGTCCTATAATAATTTCAAATAATTTTTCCAAAACAAAGAAATTAGCTTGTAAGTAGTTCTGAATTTTAGAATCGAAATAATGTTTTTGCCCAAAACTTCAGCACCACAAAGAAAGCGGGTTTGAAACTTTTGAAAAATTACGTTTTGTATATGTTCGGTATCTTTTTTGCCACCGGCACAATTGCCGGGCTCGCTTTTCCTTTTATCCTTCAACTTTTTATGGAAGTGCCGGAAGAAAATCTGTCAATTCTACACCTGGCATCGCTCGGTGCCGGATGGCTGCTTGGTGCCGCTAATTTCGCCATCCATTATGCTTTTAACCGCTACATCATCGTTCGTTTCCGCAAAGTTTTGGCACGGGTTCGAGCTGAAGATTACAGTGCGCGCGTGAACTTTTCCAGCAAGGGCATGCTGGGCTTAATGGCAAGTGATGTTAACGCCACACTCAGCCACCTGGAAGAGAAAAATGATGAGGTGCTCCGCGACGAATTGACAGGGCTCCCGAATCGCCAATTTTTGAAACAGTATTACCGGAAAGACATCAGCCGGCTGACTGATCAAAAAACCGCATTTCTATTCTTCGATTTGGATAAATTCAAGGCCATCAATGATCAATTCGGCCACCTTTACGGCGACCGGGTACTGGTTGAAGTTTCTAAACGGCTGAGTTCCGCACTCACTGAAGATGAAGTGCTGGTGAGGCTGAGCGGTGATGAATTCCTGCTTGTCGCCAAGCTTGCAGAAGACTGCAACGGCCAGGATCTGACCGAACAATTGATGTCCTATTTCATCGAACCTTTCGACATTCAGGGCACCTTGCTCCAGGTGCAGACCAGCATCGGCGTCAGCACAGCACCAGTCCACGGCACCGGATTGGCCGAGCTGATCCGCAAAGCTGATTTCGCGATGTATGAGGCAAAGAAAACAGAAGGAACTTCGTATTACCTTTTTGAAGAGCAGCTGGAGATGGAAGCAGCGGACATTGCTGAAATTTCGTGAATGAGGGTTTTTAACCTTTTCAGCGCAGTTCATGAAGGATTTTTGTTTCCGAATAGTTTTCATCTACTAAAAATCTATACAAAAAACCGGATCCCCCAGGAGAAAATCTCTTGGGAATCCGGTTTTATTATTCTATTACTCAGCACGCGTAAGATCTTCAATCGAATCGATTTTCATATAAGAAAGAACAACCTGTAAGGTTTCTATCTCCCCATCCAACCACCATCAACCACAAGCACGTGGCCATTCACATAATTTGCTGCTTCTGAAGCCAAAAATACGGCCGTGCCAGCCAGATCGTCGGCTTCTCCCCAGCGTGCGGCCGGGATCCGATCGAGGATCGTCTGGTTTCTGTTTTCGTCCTGACGGATGGCTTCTGTATTATTTGTTTCGATATAGCCTGGAGCAATGGCGTTCACTTGCACTCCTTTACCGGCCCATTCGTTTGCCAGTGCTTTTGTCAGCCCGGCTACCGCGTGCTTGCTTGCCGTATAGGCGGGCACAAACAATCCTCCTTGGAAAGACAGAAGTGAAGCGATATTGATGATTTTCCCGCTTCCTCTTTGCACCATTGTTTTGCCGATTTCCTGCGAAACGATGAAGACCGAATTGATGTTAACGTCCATGACACGCATCCATTCGCTTTCGCTGAATTCCGCCGCCGGTTCTCTGTGAATGACCCCGGCATTGTTCACCAAAACATCAATTTCGTATTTCTCGATTACCGGCGCCAGCTTCTCCCGGATTGTGGCGATTTCGCTGAGATCTAATAGAATGGTGTCGTATGTGCCGCCAATTTGGTCGATTTTCTCTTTTGTTTCACCTAGATTATCCCGGTGGCCGAGCAGCAGTACATGCGCTCCCGCTGCTGCCAGTCCAATTGAAATTGCCTGGCCTATCCCCGTTCTGGCACCAGTCACCAGAGCGGTTTTCCCTTTTAATGAAAACATATCCAGTGAAAATGACATCTCTTCATCTCCTCAGCTGTTTAATTTTATTGTCCCAGTAAACAGGTCAGCATCTATTCCGCTGTCTCAGAAGAATAGACTATGCCCTGTTGTTTTCTTGCCGTTTCCGTTATGGTGAGTATATCTCGGCTAATCTCCGTCAATCGCTGATAGTTCGAGCGGTCCTCATTTTTGATTATCCGCAGGAAATTTTCGACTTCGTATTTCATATTGTTTGATGATTGGATCTTTCCGACGGTGTGCCGATCGCCAGAGCCGTTGTCGATGCGGCTCACATTCGCAATCGAGGCGGTGTCATCAATCAGCAAGCTTCCCTGTTCTCCCTGAATTTCCGAGTTGATATAAGAAGTTGAGATTTTGGAACAAAGAATCGTACAGATGAACTCGTTGTAATCTAAGACCAGCGTCCCGCTTCCATCAACTCCGGTTGGCAGCATGACATCGGAATAAGAGAAGTTATGCGGTTTGCCAAACAGGGCTACCGCGATTGACAGCGGATAAACACCTACATCAACTAACGCCCCTCCGGAATACTCCAACGAGAAAATGTTTGGCACTTCCCCTCGGAGGACATTTTCGTAGCGGGAGGAGTATTTATTGCGGTGCAGCAATACACTGCGCACTTTCCCAATAGACGTCAGCTCTTCTTTTATCTTTTGGAAATTCGGTGAGTGAATTCCGCGCAAAGCCTCAAATAGAAACACGCCATTTTCTTCCGCTTTCTGGTACGCTGCTTCGAACTCTTTTAGATTCGAGAAAACGGGCTTTTCGCAAATTACGTGCTTTTTATTCTCCAGAAACAGCAGCGCTTGCTCAAAATGCAAGGCATTGGGAGAGGCGATGTAGATACAGTCGATTTCCGCACTCTCAGCCATTTTCGTTAAATCCGTGAAATACAGCCCGGCGTTATGTTCCTCCGCAAAAATTTCAGCTTTTTGCCGGGATCGTGAATACACCGCCGTCAGTTCGATTCCTTCTGATTCTTTGACCGCTTCGATGAACAGAGACGTAATCCAATTCGTGCCAATCGTCCCTATCTTCATACGGCCTGCTCCATATATTTCCGGCTGAGTTCAACAGCGCCTTCAAAGCCTCCCGTAGCGTAAGCCTTGTTTAAATCGCTGCCAATACCGACTGCTATAGCGCCTGCAGCCAGCCAGTCTGCCATATTATTTAAGTTAATGCCGCCTGTAGGCATGATTCGTACATTCGGCAGCGGTCCATTAACCGACTTAACAAATGATGGATCGAAATTGTTCGCCGGGAACAATTTGATGATATCGCTTCCGCCTTCCATGGATTTGACCATTTCACGCAATGTTGTGCAGCCAGGCAAATAAGGAATGCTGTATCTATTGCAAAGAGGCGAAATTTCTTCCATATAACTGGGGCTGACAATAAACTTCGCTCCTGCTAATATGGCATGGCGCGCTGTTTCAGTATCGAGCACTGAACCCGCCCCCAGTAAAACATCTTCCTGAGCCAAGGCATCAAAAACTTTCCCCACTTGAGGCGTCGTATACGTCAATTCGATCGCACGGATTCCACCTTGGATTGCCGCTTTCGACAATTCAATCGCTTCTTCTGCACTGCCACCTCTTATAACCGCCACTACTTTTGCTTCTTCAAGCTTTGAAAGAATAGAATATCTCAACAAATTAATGTCCCCCTTTTTAATTACCGTTCGATTACTTGTTCATTGCCGATTAATGCCTGCACCTCTTCAAGATATGGAAGACCTTCATTATCCCCGGATACTGTCGTTACCAAAGCGCCGACTGCATTTGCAAATTCGAGCGCTTTTTCCGGAGAAAAACCGTTCAGCACCGAATAGACATAGCCGGCGTCAAAGCCGTCTCCTGCTCCAACTGTATCAATGGGTTTTACGGAAAACGCTTCTTTTTCGTACCAAATTTGGTTAGTCAGCACTTTTGCTCCGTTGCCTCCATCTTTGACCACCAGCTGCTGAATCTGATTTCTTTTCGCTAAATCTTCCAGAGCTGCCGAAGATGAATCCCCCGTGATCAATTCGATTTCATCCAGCCCTGTCAGGAGAATGTCGACGAAAGGAAAAACCTCCTGATACACTGCTTTGGCCCGCTCTAAAGTCCATAATTTCAAACGGATATTCGGATCAAAGGAAACCGTAATGTTGTTCTTTTTGGCAATCTCGAGCACCCGTTTAGTAATCGCCAAGTTTTTCGGATCTATTGCCAAAAACACACCCGTCAGATGCACAAGATCGATATCTTCAAACATTTCTTCTTTTATATCATCGGGCACCATTGTTAAAATCGGGGACTGGTAGCGATAGTAGAATGTTTTACCGGAACCGTCTTCCCGGACTTCCTTGAAATTCAAAGAGGTGGGATAGCCTTTTACGAATTCAACATTCGCCATATCCACACCTTCACCTCTTGCGAAGTTATAAATGACACGGGCGAATTCGTCTCCGCCCAACCGGCTTGCCCATTTTGTATGTAATCCCAAACGGGCACAGCCAATGGCAAAGTTCAGTTCCGCCCCTCCTACCTTCCGTGTAAATCCTGGAACATAGCGTAAAGGCCCAGTTTCTGTTGGATCAAATGTGATTAAGGCATCGCCTAATGTAAATACATTAAATTTTTTCGACAAAACCATTGCTCCTTTCTATTGGTGAGACATTTCTGTCAGAAACTATTTTTTCGCGGTTTAGCTGCATGGTTTTTCATTAAAAAATAGGAGAGGCATTGCTACCTCTCCCTTCTTGCAATACGCATCAATTCTTGGGTAATAGATCTTGACGAATTGGTGTGAAAACATCCAAAATCGTGCATTCTTTCAACACTTTTACCTGATGTTTAATATTCGAAGGGATATATTGCGTATCCCCTTTTTGCAACAATCTTTTATGACCGTCCACTTCAAATTCCACTTGTCCTTTTTCAATATAGCTGACTTGTTCTTCAGGATGCTGATCCACATCCCCGACAAAGCCTTCTGCCAATTGGACTTTTACTATCATTACAGACCCTTCACTCGTTAAAATTTCTCTGGTAACCATCAAATCTTCCTTTCTTCAAAAACAAATTTCTATAAGAATAATCCTGGATTGATTAATTTAGGCAAATAAAACGCAATTTCCGGGAAGAAAGCTACGAATAGCAGTACGACCAGGATAATGACAACGTAAGGCAAAATAGCTAACATTGATTTCTCTATACTTAAGCCGCCTATTTTTGCTGCTAACAGTAAACATAAACCGTAAGGCGGTGTGATAAGTCCGATTGCCAAAGTGATGACCACGATAAGTCCTAAGTGAACAGGATCCATTTCAAACAATGTAGCTGTCGGCAAAATGATTGGAACAAATAGTATCATTGCCGGAATCGCATCCATGAATGTTCCGATAAACAGGAAGAATCCAATGATAATCAGGATGAATACCCATTTTGTGCCAACATTGTCTACAAAGAATTGCTGGGCAATGACTGATAACTGATAATAGCTCATCAATTCGCCTAAAGCACTTGCTGCCGCTAAGGCGAATAGTGAAAGCGAACTCAGCGCCAGGGTATCTTTCAGGATGCCCGGCATATCAGCCAGTTTCAACGTTTTGTAATAGAACATACTGATCAGGAATGTGTAAAGTGAAGCAATCGCTGCTGCTTCCGTCGCTGTAAAGAATCCGGTGATGATCCCGCCGATGATGATGACAGGGGTCAATAATGCCGGTAGCGATTGCAGAAACAAGCTTAAAATCGACTTTAAAGAAGATCTTTCAGACCGCGGATAGCCTTTCCTTAACGCCATAAAATAGATGAAAACCATCATACTGACCCCGATTAACACTCCAGGCACTATCCCTCCGAGGAACAGTGCGCCAATCGAAGCATTCGTCAATCCAGCGAAAATGATCATTGGAATACTTGGCGGAATGACCACCCCGATAGTGGAGGAGGCAGCTGTAACGGCTACCGCTGTCTCAGTATCATACCCCTGCTTTTTCATATTCGGAATCAGGATTTTCCCGACCCCTGCTGTGTCAGCCTGAGCTGCGCCTGAAACCCCTGCGAACATCATCGATACCAATATATTAGAATGCGCCAATCCGCCTCTAATATGTCCAACAACGGAAAGGGCCAGATCAATCAGTTTTTGAGATATTTTTCCGTGATTCATCAAGTTTGCCGCTAATATGAACAGCGGTACTGCAAGGAGCACGAATGAGTCGATTCCATTAAGCATCTTGATTGGAACAGTGACTTCCGGCAACGCCTCGATACTCAGCACGCCTATAAATGAAACAATCCCGATTACAAAAGCGATCGGTACGCCTATCAACATAAGGACTAGAAATAAAACGACAAGAACGATGCCTATCATAAACTAGCCCCCCTTTTCACTTGCTTAAAATCTTTAAAACCATTAAAAATATGATTCAAACTGTAAATAGCCATCGTTAACCCAGTGAGCGGCAGAGCAATCCACACATACCCCATCTTCATTTCAGGAATGGCCACCCAATTGTAATTCCAGAATGTGCTGGCAGCTTGTATTCCGTAATATAGAAGAGCCAGCGCGAAAAGCAATACAATCGTGTCTATCACAATGATCAATATGACTTTTTTTGCACCCTTCAATTTCAAAGTCAGAAAGTCAAAACTGAAATGTTCCCGCTTATTTACCATTACTGCCGCCCCCATAAATACAGACCAGATGAACGAGTAATTGGCGACTTCTTCTGTCCAGATGATGGAAACTCCCATATGCCGGGAAACGATTTGAATCATAATGGCGATAAAGAATATCGACAGCATTATTACACCGATGAACATCTGCGTTTTTTCCAAGGTTTTTACCATGATTTACGCCCTTTCCCTTAAATAAAAAAGAGAGAACAGGCAAGCCCGCTCCCCTCTAATAATCAATTATTTATTTTAAGTCTCTGATTTTTTGCAGCAATTCTTCTGTGCCCATATCTTTTGCAGCCTCATCCTGCAACGGTTCAGCGATTTCAACAAATGGTGCTGTATCGATTTCACTTACTTCCGCGCCTTCAGCGATTGCTTTCTCTTTGTATTCTTCTTCTTGCGCATAAAGTGCTTCTCTTTCAGCAGCTACAGAAGCATCTGCAGCTTTCATGATGATCTCTTGCTGTTCTTCCGTATACTTGTCGAATTCATTGCCGTTAACCAGCAAGAATCTTGTTGTAAAATCATGTGCCGTTTCTGTCGTGTATTTCCCGTTTTCTGTTGCATGGTGATTTTGCGCTACAAAATATGGGTATGAGTTTTCAGCTGAATCCACAACGTTTTGCTGTAAAGCCTGGTACAACTCGCCCCAGGCTACAGAAGTGGGAACTGCGCCTGCTTGTTTCCAAAAGTCGGAAACAACTCCGGAAGTTTGTGTTCTGATTGTCATTCCTTTTAAATCGTCCATTGTTTCAATTGGCGCTTTCCCATAAAAGTGTCTGACACCGGCTGACCAGTATCCAACAATTTTAAAATCATTGTTAGATTGTTCATTGACAATCGTCGCCAGTTCTTCCCCAACTTCACCATCCACAACTTGTTCCCAGTGATCAAAGCTGTCGAACAAATATGGAAGAGCGAACAAATCAACTTCCTTGACGCCTGTTTGCGTCATGAAACCAGGTGAGACCAATACGACATCAGCAGCTCCCAATTTCAGCTTCTCGACCAATTCCGATTCTTCGGTGCCGATTGTCCCTTCGTGGACTTCCACTGTAATATTCCCATCGGATTCGCTTTCCACCACTTCTTTGAATGTATCCAATCCGACGCCATATGGTGTATCCGGCGTTGTTTGGTTATGCGCTGCAATCAGCTTGATCGTTTCTGCGCCTTCTCCTTCGGACCCTGAACCTGATCCTTCTTCACTGCCACATCCTGCTAAAGCTACAGATACACCTAAAAGCATTGCAAAGGGAATTGAAATCATTTTTTTCATTGTCATTTTGTTTTCCTCCTGATTTTTGTATTGGCGTTGCTTTTTACTTTTCTTCAGCCAATCGTCATTCCAGATTGGCATGGCGATTTTTCATTTCCTCGTGACTGGATGGCTGGCCATCTTTTTGCAGCGAATGAATGATAATGGCATCAAGAACCAAATGCACGGATTGATCGAACTGGTTGCCGAGCGGTTGAATGGTCGGCGGTTCGCTTTCCCGCCTGTATTTAGTTGCTGCAGGAATAATCAGTACACCACTGCATATCTCAGCAATTTTTGATTCCTTATTGGTCGTTACAAGAAAAACGTCTGCACCTGCTGCTTTTGCTTGGGATGCAAATTGCAATATAGCGCCGGTTGAACCCGACCCCGAAATGGCCACCAGCAAGTCATCCTTTTCGATGCTGGGTGTAATGGTTTCCCCGATCACAAAGACAGTAGATCCTCCATGCATCAGACGCATGGCAAATGCCTTCCCCATCAGTCCGGATCGGCCTTCGCCGTAGACGAATATCCGCTTCGCCGTTTTTATGCGATCCGAAAGATTAAGCGCTTCCTTTTCACTGATACTTGATAATACGGTTGATACTTCGTTTGCCACTGTTTCAATAATCGATTTCATGCTGATTTACCACCTCTTTCATTTCACGAGCTGCCTGTCCGGGATTTTCCGCCGAAGTAATCGCGCTGCCGATGATAACCGTATTGAGTGGCTTGCCCAACAAGCCGGCAAGTGATTTCTTGTTGATGCCGCCGGCAATCGCTATATCCACACCATCCAAGCCTTCGGTTAAAGAAAATAGATCTTCTCCCATTTCACCTTCCAGCTGCATATCTTTGCCATAATGCAAACTGACAAGATCCACACCCAGTTTTTGCAGCTCAATCAGCCGGGAAGGTTCTGTAACTCCCAATAAATCAATCATTATCCGTTTGCCATATTTCTCAGCTGCTTCAAGCGTATCTTTAATCGTTTTATCTGCTGAAAAAGCCATTACGGTTGTAATATCCGCTCCTGCTTCAAAAGCTTGGATCGCTTCATGTTTACCAGCGTCACAAGTTTTCATATCAGCTACCAGCACTTTCTCCGGATATGCCGCTTTTATTTCCCGGACAATGGCCATTCCGTATTCTTTTATGACCCCGGTTCCCACTTCGATCCAATCGATGGATGACTCAGTTTCTTTGAGAAGTTGAAAACACTGTTCCCTTGTTAATCGGTCTAACGCCAATTGAAAGTTCATATTATCTGTCCTTTCATACCGGTTCACCCGGTAAGTTCTGCCGGTTCTTTTAAAGTGGATTTCGGAGGCTCGATTCTCTTATAGTCAGTTTCGGTTCGAACCGGTAGATTTTATCGGTCACCTTTGATTCTTTATTCAATATAATATCCAACAGAAGCTCTGCTGCTTTTTTGCCTATCTCAATGGCAGGCTGTTCCACTATCGTTAATGCAGGTTCATAAAATCCAGAAAACGATACTTCATCAATTCCTATGATTGCAAGGTCAGCAGGGATTTGAATCTCTTTTCTTTTGATATGTTTCAATACTTCAATGAGAACAAGATCGTTCCCAGCTAAAATGGCTTGAGGCGGTGATTCAAGAGCGAGCATTTCCTCCAGCCCTTGCTGCACATGAGAAACTTCCAGATTCTTAATGTAGTCGTCATTAATGGCAATACCATTTCTTGTCAAAGCATTCTTATAACCTTTGACACGCTCCACTCGCGGCGTAATATTTCTAACAACATTTGTAATGATGCCGATTCGATCATAGCCGTTATCAAGTAAGTGCTCGACTGCAAGGCCGGCAGCTTTTTCGTTATCAAGCATGACCGAAGGAATCCCGATATTCGGAACTGTACGGTCTACGAATACTACCGGGTAATTACTTTTAACCATTTCTTCATAAAGAGAAATGTTGCTTCCTGTGGGAAGAATGATAATTCCATCCACTTGTTTAGCGCGAAGCATTTCAATATATTTCTTCTCTTTCACCGGGTCGTCATCTGCGTTGCACACCATGACATGAAAATCCGCCTCGTTGCATTCATCTTCGATTGTTCTGATGATTTGAGTCGAAAAGGTGTGCATAATGTTGGCTACAATAACTCCGATGGTTGTAGTCGATTTCTGCTTTAAGCTTCTCGCCAGGATATTAGGACGATAATCCAATTCCATAATTGTCTTTTCTATTCTTAGCTTGGTGTCTTCACTCATATAGTCGAATCTATTGTTGACATACTGGGAAACTGTACTTTTGGAGACTTTTGCATGTCGTGCCACATCTGCCATCGTAACCGCTTTCATAATATCTTCTCCAAACGTTAGAATGTGCATCAATACTAAATCGATTTACTAAACCGGTTTAGTAACTTGTTTTTTCAAGTATATAAAAAATGAAAGCGCTTTACAAGCCCTTTTTCAAATAAATCTGTTTTTTCTTGAATCTACCATTAATTTCAGTTAACTTATTTTTCATTTGAACAGCTATTTCATTGATAACCATCCGGATTAATATAGAACCAAAAAAATAGACCACAAGAGAATTATCTCTTGTGATCTATTCGGATTAAAAACAAATTACTCAGCAGGCATTAAATCTTCAATCGAATCGATGTCCATATAAGAAGGGACAACAAATCCGACTTTAGCGCCTGTAAGGTTTTCACCAAGGTCTACTAGATCTTCGCCGTATTTTTCGAACTGTGATGCGTGTGTTGCCGGCAACCATGCAGCTACCATTCCGTCAGCCTGGCCTTCAGCCACTGCTGACCACATTACAGCGTTATCAAGTGGAGTCAATGTTACGTCAAAGCCTTGAGCTTCAAGCACTTGGCCGACTACAGTTGTAGAAGCGACTTCAGTGTCCCATTCCACGTATGCAAGTTCGATTTCTGTGCCGTCAACAGCTTCAGTGCCGTCAGTCCATTCAGCAACTTTGTCGCTGTTTGCTTCGATCCATGTTGCTGCTGCTTCTTCTACAGCTGTGCCGTTGGAAACTTCCAGCATAACGCTTTCGATGTCAGCTGATTCCCAGTTGAACTGGTCAAGAATTTTATAACCTTCAGGATTGTCTTCTTCCAATCCTTTGCGAGCCATTGTTTTGATTACTTCTTCTTCACCAAATGCGCCATTTGGATCTTCAAGGTATTTAAGGTCGTATTTCTGGAACTTCCAGTGCGGGCTCCAGCCAGTTACGATGATTGGTTCTTCGTTGTCGATCGCTGCGCCAAGCTCAGTTGCCATCGCGCCTGATGAAGAAGTTACAACTTCCCATCCTTCAAGGCTTTCGTAGTCTTCAGTAGCTGCTTCAGAAGCTGCTACAACACCAGCACCAGGTTCGATACCCGTGATTTTGTAGTCCATTTCTTCGCCGTAATTTACTTCGCCTGAATCGCCGGCTGTTCCTTCGTCTGTTGTAGCTTCATCATCATTCCCGCAAGCTGCGATGAACATCATCGGCGTTACTGCGAAAACTAGACCTAATTTTCTCCATTGTGCTTTATTCATAAAACAATCAATCTCCTTTTTCTTTAAAATTATATGGTACTTTTCCTATTAGAAAAGATTCCAGCTGGATCAATCTTGCTAAAAAACTTGTTTTTCAAATAGCTTCCATCGCTCTGGACAGAGCAAAAATTATGCGACTGCGCTGATTGAAATCTCTAGAGATATGGAGCAAAATAGCGCAGACTCCTGGGGGACCAAGCGAAGTGGCGAGATCCACTCGGGCGTATGCCCGCAGTTAGCTCGGCGCGAGCCCCCCGGAAAGCAAGCTGTTTTGCGGAATATCGGATATCCTCACTCTAAATCAGTTAGTCGTGCTTTTTTTCGTCGAGAAGCTTTGCGTGAAGCGGTCAATGATGATTGCCAGGATGACAATTCCAAGACCGGCAACAAAGCCCGTTCCGACGTCGGCGCGCTGCAGGGCCGAGAGTACTTCGCGGCCAAGGCCAGGTGCACCGATCATCGATGCGATAACGACCATTGACAGCGCAAGCATTACCGTTTGGTTGATGCCGGCCATGATCGTAGCTTTGGCCATCGGCAATTCAACTTTGAACAGTTTCTGTGCGCCCGTGCTGCCGAATGCCTCGGCTGCTTCCACTAATTCTTCCGATACCTGACGGATGCCCAGGTTTGTAAACCGGACCGTCGGCGGTGTCGCGAATATTAATGAAGCGAAAATGCCGGGCACCATGCCGATGCTGAAGAACGCAACGGCTGGAATCAAGTAGACGAATGCGGGCATTGTCTGCATGAAATCGAGAATCGGCGTAATGATATTCTCGGCGATTTTGCTCTTCGACATCAGGATGCCGATTGGCACACCAATAATGACCGACAGCAAACTGGCGACGAGAACAAGGGAGAAGGATAGCATAAGCTCTTCCCAAAGCCCCTGGTTCCAGACCAGCAATAAACCGACGACAGAAAATGTAGCCAATCCAAAGCGTTTTCCGCTAAGGAAGAACGCCAGGATGGCGACGATGATAATGACAATGACCGGGGGAACTGCCGCAAGCATGTCTGCGAATTCCTCAAGTCCGTCACCGAATTGATTCTTGATCGGATCAAACAGGAATGCGAAACTGTCGGAAATTGCGTCAGTGAGATCGGACACCCACGAAGCCAATGGCATTTTTTCGATGTTCTCCATAAAATTAAGCATGTGTCAGATTCACCTCCCCAGATCCTGCAAGCGCCGCTATGACCGCGCCGCGTACGATAATGCCGAGCAGTTTGCCGTCTTCGACAACTGTAATCGGCACCGGCGAGTTATGGCTGATGTCAAAGATCGCGTTCATCAATGTATCTTTCGTTACGCTCGGACCATCCGTTTTCAAAATAGCTGCCAGGCTCGTGACTTCGCTGCGAAGTGCAACGACTGCATCATCCGCTGTGACATAGCCTTTCAAATTCCGTAAGCTGTCCGTTACGTAAATCGTAGAGATGCCTTCTTTTTGCATCCGTTCCAGCGCAACCCGTGGGCCGTGCTTATCGATATTGACCGTTTCCGGACGTTTCATGATGTTGTACGCCGTCAATACTTTCGAGCGGTCAACATCTTCAACGAATTTTTCGACATAATCGTTTGCCGGGTTCATCAGGATTTCTTCCGGAGAACCGACCTGCACGATGGAGCCGTCTTTCATCAAGGCGATTTTGTCGCCGATGCGAAGTGCTTCGTCCAAATCATGCGTGATGAAGATGATGGTTTTCTTCATTGATTCCTGAAGAATCAATAACTCGTCCTGCATTTCCTTGCGGATCAACGGGTCAAGCGCTGAAAATGCCTCATCCATCAGCATGACTTCGGGGTCGTTGGCAAGCGCTCTTGCCAAACCGACACGCTGCTGCATACCGCCCGACAACTGGGACGGATACTGTTCGATGTAATTACCGAGACCGACCATTTCAAGTGAAGCGCGCGCTTTCGTGCTGCGCTCTTCTTTTGGCATGCCTTGAATTTCAAGGCCGTACTCGGCGTTCTCTAATATAGAACGAAACGGGAAAAGTGCGAATTTCTGGAATACCATGCTCATCTTCGTGCGGCGAACCCGCAAAAGATCTTTTTTGTTCATCGTAGCGAGATCCTCGCCATCGACCAATATATGGCCTTCCGTCGGATCGATCAAGCGGTTGAGCAAACGCACCAACGTGGATTTACCGCTGCCGGACAATCCCATGATGACGAAAATTTCGCCTTGTTCCACTTCAAAGGAAGCGCGGTTTACACCGACGGTACTGCCTGTCACTTTTAACACTTCTTCTTTTGACTTACCTTCTTCAAGCATCTTCAAAGCTTGCTTAACGTTTTTGCCGAATACCTTCGACAAACCTTCTACTTTTATAACTGGCATGTATTTAGCACCTCTCTTACCATTTTTTTGCTTCTCATGGCGTTAAGAGTTTTTCATATCTCTCTTGCCTTAATCTATTTCCAAGCTGTCTATGCCTTGTGGAAATCTTCTGTCTTTCCACCGGCAATCAAACAAAAACCTTAGTAAATAAACTCTTTCCGCTCCAATGAACCTAAGTCGCATAATCACAACTATACGCTTAATTACCTACGATTTCAAACCACTTTTCCGAATTTTCGCCTTTCGAAAGGCTATTTTCACACCAGATCCACCGTTGAAAATAACGTTTTTTTAATATAATTAAAGGCCTCGTTCCCTTTAGGCTGGTAGCTCCCAAAATTGATAGAAAAATCTGACTTGTGCGCATTAAGTACTATAAAAAGTTTTTAAAAAAAATTTTATAACGCGTTATTTTTGTTGTTTTTCCGTTTTTCATTTAATTTTTTTGGTATCTTCAACTATTCTTGCACCTAAAAAAAACCAGTACAGCCCCCACGGAAAATTCCGTTTGGGCTGTGCTGGTTTCTTGATGGGTCGTCAGAGTTCCTTCTTATATAAATGTGGCACCCGGCTCGAGAAAATGGGTACCTCTTTTCTCACCGACTCCACCTTTTCCAAATCCAGGGAAATCGACAGGGTTTCTTCCTCTTCTTCGCTGCCTTCGAGTAATACGTCCCCCCATGGATCGATTGCCATCGATGCCCCGGCGAATTCCACGCCGTCGTATTCACCAACCCGGTTTGCCGATACGACATACATCTGGTTTTCGATGGCGCGCGCCGTCTGCAATACTTTCCAATGCCGGGTTCTCGCCGCCGGCCATTCGGCAACAATATGGAGAACCTGCGCCCCATCGAGCGCCAGGCTGCGGATGATTTCAGGGAATCGCAGATCGTAGCAGATGATCAACCCCATTTTGATGCCTTCCAGTTCAAAAACTTCCGGTGCCGTTGCGCCCCCTGCCAGATAATCGGGTTCATTCAACATCGGCACCAGATGGACTTTATCGTATTCGTATACG
Organism: Planococcus daihaiensis; assembly: GCF_049262615.1. Lineage (GTDB taxonomy): Bacteria > Bacillota > Bacilli > Bacillales_A > Planococcaceae > Planococcus. Next base: position 1,281,787 of record NZ_CP175504.1, read on the forward strand.
AGTTCCCCGCTCCGCGAATAAACAAAAGAGGAATTATAGAATTTGCCATCTTTCTGATTGGCCACCGAACCTCCGATGATGTTGACTTTATAATTCAATGCCAATTCCTTCAGGAAGCTCTTCGTCTTGGCGCCGTTCATATCAGAAACCCGATGAAGCGCTTTCAACGTATAAGCAGTTGTCCACATTTCAGGCAGCACCACAATGTCGGGCTTGCTGTCCCGCATTTCCGCTTCAAGCCACTGACTTACCTTCAACCGGTTGGCATCCGGTTTGCCAGCTATGATATCCATTTGGTAAATGGAGTATTTCACGTGAACCTCTCCCAACAAAAATTATTTGTACTGCGGTATTTATCTGAAACTATATAGGTTGAACTAATAATTTTTAATAATCGATATTCCGCAAAACAGCTTCGCTTGCCTGGGGGCTTGCGCTGAGCTAACTCGGACTCGTTTCACTTCGCCCGAGTGGATCTCAGCACTTCGCTTGGTCCCCATGGCGTCTTCGCTGTTTTGCTCCATATCTTTAGAGATATCTCTCAGCAAAGGCGCGCCTCCGGAGTAAAAGACGAGTGGGCTTCGCGGCTGATTGCGGGAGCTAAGGTCTGCATACGTAAATGGCACCTCCTTTGCGAAGAGCAGTGCGCAGGAGCATAATCTTTGCTTTGGCCCTTCTGCGACGAAGCAGCGTAGCGATGCAGGAGCATAATCTTTGCCCTGTCCATAGCGCCGAAGCGTTATATACACTATTTCTTAAGTTCAACTTATATAGTTTGCGTTCGCGGTTCTAATCGTTCACGCTCCAAAGTTCAATGCCAATATTATGCAAAATAAATTATTATATTTCTCAACGATATTGTTAGAATACACATACTAAACTGCAAATGTCCACTCCTTCAGCTGCTGGAAATATTACATTTTCATATCAAACAGCCTGCACTCCAAAAAGCTGCCGGGCAATACACTCGACAGCTTTTTGTATTTTATTCGCCCATCGACTTTTTCAGACGATAGTTTGTCCGGTACGTCTGCCAAACGGTATAGAGAATCGACAGCACAGCCAGAATCAGAAACACCAGGGAAATCGGACGGGTTAAGAACAAGGTCCAATCCGGATCCGCCATGGCCGCTCTCCGCAAATTGACTTCGGCGATCGGACCGAGGATGACCCCGATGATTGCCGGTGCAAGAGAGAAATTGTATTTGGTGAAGATATAGCCGATCAGCCCCATCGCGAGCAGGATGTACAAATCGGTAAAGCGGTTGTTAAGCACAAATGTGCCAACCACACACAGAACGAGAATGACCGGTACCAGCACCTGGACGGGAATTTGCGTCACTTTCATGAAATATTTCATGCCCAAAAATTGCGTGATGAGCATCCAGAACGACGCAACAAGGAAAGCGAAAAAGATGCCACCGACCACATTGGGTTCGTTGACGATCAATAATGGACCCGGCGTGATACCGTGTACCATCAATGCAGACAACAACACTGCCGTAACGGCAGAGCCGGGAATTCCCAAGGCAACCGTCGGAATCAGGTCACCGCCGACTGTCGAGTTATTGCCGGCTTCCGAGGCGATGATGCCTTCCTCGCAGCCAGTCCCAAATTTCTCCGGATTTTTCGACCATTTTTTGGCTTGATCATAGGCAACGATATTGGCAATACTGCCACCCGCTCCCGGAATCGCACCGATGATCGAACCGATTGTGGAAGCACCGAACAGGGTTCCCGGTTTTTTCAATACCGTTTTCAAAGTTTGAAAAGGTTTCATAACAAACTTCAAATTCTTGATTTTGTCTTCCTGCCGTTTTATATCATCTTTATTAATTTCTTTAGACTCGAGAGACACCAAAAGCCGCGAAATAGCGAACATGCCGATCAGAACAACCAAGAATGGAATACCCGCCCGCAGTGTTGCCAGGTCAAACGAGAAACGTGAAATCCCTGTTATCGGATCTGCTCCGACAGTTGCAATCAGCAGCCCGAACAATCCCGCGATCAGTCCTTTGATGATCGAGTCACCGGTGACACTGGCGATGATGGTAAGAGATACCACAATCAGAGAAAACATCTCCCATGGTCCCATCATCAACGCAAAGCGTGAAATTTGCGGAGCGATGGTGATCAGCAGGAAGAAGCTGACGATCGAGCTGAGAAAAGATGCCCAGATGCCGATTGATAACGCTTTGCCTGATTCTCCTTTTTGCGACATTGGATAGGCGTCAAACGTTGTCGCGATGGATGAAGGCGTTCCCGGGATACCTAAGAGCGCCGCCGTGATCAGCCCGCCGGACATGCCGCCGACAAATACGCCGATCATCGCGGACACGCCCGCCACCGGATCCATCCCGAATGTGAGCGGCAAAGTCAGGACAATGGCCATCGCCACCGTAAATCCGGGAATCAGTCCTGCCAGAATGCCGACGACCACACCGATTAAAATGACGATTAATATTCGAACCTGAAAGACTTCAGCAATTCCCAGTAAAAATAAATCCGACATTAGTAGTAGCTCCTCTCACTGTTCTCAGATGAATATTCCTGACGGAAAACGGACATGCAGTACGTTTTCGAAAAAGAAATAGATGGTCAATGTCAGAATGACCGCGACCGCCGAAATGGTCACCACTTCTTTTCGTTTGCGGTAGCCGATCAGGATGGCTGCTCCGATGATAAAGAGAATCGTGGACACCACAAAGCCGATAAACTGCAGCAAGAAGATGTAAACGAAAAACACCGCCGTTGTTAAAATGACCAGTCTGTATTCCGCGTAGAATGCGCTCATTCGTTCCTTGTTGCTGACTTTATCCTCAACCGGCTTTCTCTTTCTCAATTCGTTCAGTTTCGAAAGAATTAAGATGATTGACAATAAAATCAGCAAACCCGCGATCAGTCTTGGAAAGGAACCGGCATTAAAAAATGCTTCATTTAATGACGGCAGATTGCCGCCCCGTATATAAATGACAAGGCCCAGGCCGATCAAGGCCAATCCGATTAGTATTTCTCCCATATGCCATCCCGCTTTCTGGTCTTATTTTGTCCGCGCTATTGTTAGCAAAAAAAGGAGGGCGCATTAGCCCTCCTTCCCCCCACCAGGAAATCCTGCGGGCCAAACTTGCTTACTCGGAAATTTCAGACACGATTTCACTGATCAATTCATTTTGTTCATCCAGATATTCACGGTATTCATCTGGTCCCATGAAGTTAACAGAAGACCCTACATTATTAACTGCGTCAATATATTCCTGGCTCTCAGCTGTTGCTTCAAAAGCTGCCGCCAGCGTTTCGATGATCGCAGGATCTGTTCCTTCAGGTGCTACATAACCTCTGTTGATGCTCATGTTGATGTCGTGCCCTTCTTCCTCGAACGTTGGCACATCCGGCAGATTTTCTACCCGTTCCTTCGTACCAATGGCGATGAATTTCATATGGCCTGCTTCGACAAATTCATTGGCGGAAGAATAATCGACGATGGCCGCGTCAATGTGGCCGCCGGCAAGTGCCTGGATCGCTTCACTCAAACCTTCATAACCGACAAGATTGTAGTTGATCTCAAGCTCTCTTCCCAATTGTTCAACCCATACGCGCGGAATGCCTGCCACTGTTCCGCCAAAGCGAATTTCGTTTTCCTTGCCGTAGGCGATAAATTCTTCCAGCGTATCGGCTTCGAAATCACTCGGTACCGCCAAAATCTGGTCGGATGAAGACATTGCAGCAATGGGTATGAATGTATCGTAATTGATTGTTGTGATATCGGTATGATGAGCTACCAGCAGCCCTTCGTGAATCTGGCCGATGCTGTAGCCATCCGCTTCCCTCTCGGAAAGTTCTTCGAGTCCGACTGTACCGCCGACTCCAGGAGAATTGATGACGACAAACGATGAGTCAAAGTTCTCTGCCGTATGCTCGGCTACCAGTCTTCCTTCTATATCACTGCCACCGCCTGGAGACCAAGGAATAATCAGTTCGACTTCGCGTTCCGGATAGCTTTCAGCAGAATCACCGTTCTCTCCTCCACAAGCTGCAAGTCCGAACGCAGTCAGTGCCAAAGCAGCTGTCATCATCGTATTTTTGATCGTTTTGTTAGTCATATCAATTCTCCCCTTTGTTTTTATATTCCTGTTAACGCACCGTAAAGCAGCGCCAGTGCAATTACCGCAGCCGGATGCACTTTCAACCGCTCCAGCATCAAATAACTTAAGGCCATGATCACGACCGTCTGAATGTTGCCAAGTGAAGTTTGCGATTCAATGATAAATTGCAGGGTCATAAAACCGATGAGCACGGCTATGACCGGCTTCACCACTTTTGAAATATTTTTCACTTCAGCTGAGTCTTTGTATTTGAACAGGATTGCCATCAATCCGAGCATCAGGATTAACGAAGGGGCGATGGTGCTGAACAGGCCGACAAATGCGCCGAACACGCCGCCTTCCATATAACCGATATAACCTGCCATCTTCGTCGCAATGGGACCGGGCAGCGCGTTGCCGAGCGCCAGCACTTCCCCGAATTCCTGCGTCGACATCCAGCCATAGCGGTTGACCACTTCCTCTTCCACAAGCGGAATCGAAGCAGGGCCGCCGCCGTAACCCAAAATGCCGGGAATAAAGAATGCTAGAAAGATTTGCCAGTAGATCATTTGCTCACCACCCTTTTAATAAAGGGAACCAGGACCACCGCAATGAGCACGGCAATCAGGATTGCCGGATGAATGCCGAGCACTTCCATTAAGAGGACAGAAGCCACAATGAGGAAAATTGCGACGCCCCAGCCCAGGGCTTTTTGTGATTGCTGAATGAAATTCCAAGTGAGGACCCCGAGCATCACCGCAACGACCGGCACGACCGTTTGGGACATATTCTGCACCCACGGCACGTCTTTATAGCTTTGAAGAATGCCGAGCAACAAGACCATCAGGAGGACTGTCGGAATGACCGAAGCCGCGAGCGCGACCAGCAATCCCCATAATCCGCCGATCTTGTAGCCGATATAGCCCGCCAGTTTTGTTGCGATTGGCCCCGGCATGGTGTTCGACAAGGCGATCGTGTCACCGAACTCGTCGTCATTCATCCAACGGTATTTCTCTACGACCTCTTTTTGCAAGAGCGGAATCACCGCCGGCCCTCCTCCGAATCCCAGCATCCCTGATCGGAAAAACGCCATAAAGACGTTGCTGTATCGAATTTTATCTTCTGTTACCAAGCTGCAACCGCTCCGTCCGTCCGAGATTCGGTACCGCCGGCAAGCACTCCTGTCTCAGGATTTCGCCAGATGATCTGCCCTCTTCCGAAGGTGCCGCCATCTGTCATCACTTCCATGTCGTGGCCTTTCCGCTGCAGCGCCTGAACCAGGTAATTTGGAAATTCCGGTTCCACGTGGATCTTCTTGCCGCCGACCCATTGCCATCTCGGCATATCGAGGGCTGCTTGCGGATTCAGCAGGAAATCGAGCGTATTCGTCACGACTTGGAAGTGTCCCTGAGGCTGCATATAGCCGCCCATTACACCAAACGGTCCGACGGCATTGCCGCCTTTTGTCAGGAAGCCTGGAATAATAGTATGGAAAGTTTTCTTGCCTGGCTTCAACACGTTCGGGTGATTTTCATCCAGTGAGAAATCTGCTCCGCGGTTCTGAAGGCCGATGCCCGTTCCCGGGATGACAATTCCGGAGCCAAAGCCCATATAATTGCTCTGGATAAAGGACACCATATTGCCTTCCCCGTCCGCTGTTGCCAGGTAGACCGTGCCGCCCGCCGGAAGTTCATACGGTACCGGTTCAATGGCGGTGTCGCCGAGTAAGGCTGCCCGTTTTTCGGCATATTCTTCAGATAATAGATGTTCCGCCGATACCGGCATGTCTTGTTGTTCGGTGATAAATGCCTGGCCGTCGGTATAGGCCAGTTTCATCGCTTCGATCTGCTGGTGGAGCGTATTGGCCGATTGCCATTCCGGTGCGTCCAGCTGACTGAAAATGTTCAGCGCCATCTGTGCCACCATGCCCTGGCCGTTCGGCGGGATTTCCCAGACTTCGTGCCCTTTATAAGTTGTCGAAATCGGATCCACCCATTCCGGCTGATAGCTTGCCAGGTCTTCTTTACGCAAGAACCCGCCATGCTCCTGCATGAACGCATCGATCTTGTCAGCAATCGATCCTTCATAGAAATCGCGCGCATCGGATTCACCGATCTTGCGGAGCGTATCTGCGTGGCCTGGCGATTTCCAAACTTCTCCGATTGCCGGCGCTTTTCCGTTTGGCGCAAATGTTTCAAACCAGCCTTCGAATTCTTTTGCCGTCAATGTCTTTTTGAAGTTGGCATAAGCTTTTTGCCAATACTTGCCGAGAATCGGCGTCAGCGGATAGCCTTCTTCCGCGTAGCTGATTGCCGGCTGCAATGCTTCGAGAAGCGACAGTTTGCCGAATTTCCGGGACAATTCCGCCCACGCAGCGGGTACGCCCGGTACGGTTATCGGCACCAAACCGTGCACCGGCATTTTATCGTGGCCGAGGCCTTTCACTGCTTCAATGGTCAAAGCGTTTGGCGATGGACCCGAGGCATTGAGACCGTGCAATTCGCCTTTCACCCACACCAATGCGAAAGCGTCGCCTCCGATGCCGTTCGATGTCGGTTCCAGCACCGTTAACGCCGCTGCTGTCGCGATGGCTGCATCAATGGCGTTGCCGCCTTTTTTCAATATTTCAACTCCGGCCTGTGCGGCCAGCGGCTGTGAAGTCGCCACCATTCCTTTTTTTGCGAATACGGTATTTCTTTTAGATGAAAATGGGTGGTTTAAATAATCCAATTTTTTCCTCCTGTCTGTTAGGCAGCTTCACTTTATCAATACTTCGCTGCGTTCACGCTTTAGTAAATTAACTTATTGAAATCTTACAAACATTTATACAATTAGTAAACTTAAAGATATTTAATGTTATAATGAACAAAACTCATCGTGGAGGTGCGGCATGGATCATAAACTTGAAATCTTCGTCACGACAGCTGAACAGAAAAGCTTTACCCGCGCAGCGGAGTTGCTGCATATGACACCTTCAGCCATCAGCCTGAGCATCAAAGCGCTGGAAAGAAAGCTGGACACAAAGCTGTTCGATCGCACCAATAAATATGTGCAATTGACGACGTCCGGTTCGATCGTCTATACTCACGCCAAAGAAATCCTGCTGCAATACAATGATATGGCGCAATCGCTGATCAACTTGGAACCCGAACGGAACATGCCGATTTCCATCGGAGCCGCTTATACTTTCGGCGAATACTTCCTTCCCGCCATTCTTTATGCCTTCAATAAGAAGCATCCGAACATCCTGCCGAACATCACCATCCAGAACTCGAAATCCATTGCAGAACAAATTCATAAGCAAGAACTTGATATCGGCTTTATCGTCGAAGCGGACGTCGCCGAGTATGATGTCGATGTGAATCTGTTCTCTGAGGAAATGATGCTGGTCGTGGCGCGGCCCGACCATCCCCTCAATAAAAACATGACCATCGACAAAAATATGCTGGAGGCGGAAACGTGGATCATCCGGGAGGAAGGCTCGGGCACACGGGATATCACCAATAAATTCTTCACACAGCTCGGCATTGCGCCGAAGCGCATCATGAGCTTCGGCAGTTCCCAGACCATCAAGGAATCCGTGGCACTCGGTCTCGGCATTTCGTACTTGTCGGAATCCGTCATCAAATCGGATGTGCAGGCCGGCACATTGAAAGGGGTCATCCTAAGTGATTATCCCAATGAAACAAGCTTCCATTACATCACCCACCAGTCGAAATTCCATTCACAGGCCGTCCAGATCTTCAAAGAATTTCTGGATTCCTATGTGCTGGGCGAAAAAGTTTCTGTGCATTCGAAACGGGTCGTCCGAAACGCTGAGTAAAGCATTCACATATTCGGCAAGCCATAAAAAAAGAAGCTGTCCTCCTGTAATAAGGAGAACAGCTTCTTTTCATGCTATCAAATCAGTCAATCCGTTAATTCTTATTCCGTTATTGTGCAGTATAGCCACCGTCAACCAAAATCGTGGTGCCTGTCATGAAATCATTTTCACTCAGGAAAATAATGGCGTGCGCGATTTCTTCCGGCTGGCCGAGGCGCCCGATCGGATGCTTGTCGACGAGCTGGTCGTAAAATTCCGGTCCAAGCGCATCGCGGCTGACCATGCCCGATTCGACATAACCCGGTGCCACTGCGTTGACGCGGATGTTTTTATCCGCATATTGAAGGGCCAAAGATTTCGTCATCAAGTTGACGGCACCTTTGGAGGCGTTATAGGCAAACGCGCTGCCTTCCCCGACACTGCCCAGGATGGATGTGGTGTTGATGATGACGCCACCGCCGTGATTCATCATGTGGCGGACGGCGTGCTTTGATCCAAAGAACACGCTGTCCTGATTTACAGCGATTGTCTTGTGATAATCTTCGTAGCTCAGTTCATGCGTTTCGGTTAATGCGCCAATACCGGCATTGTTAACCAGAATGTCGAGGGTGCCGAACGTATCCACGGCAAACTTGATCATGGTCTCGACCGCTTCTTCGCTTGAAACGTCCACTTTGAAGAATGCCACTTCCCCGTCACCCTTCAGTGTATCGGCCGCTTGCTTGCCGCCTTCTTCGTTGAAATCGGCAATCACCACTTTCGCGCCTTTTGCCAAGTACGATTTCGCGGCGGCTAATCCGATTCCCGAAGCCCCGCCTGTCACCACTGCCACTTTTCCTGCTAAATCCATTTACATGTCCTCCTTTTTGATGATGGTTCCAACTTCTATGTTATCGGAATAGTAAGTAAATTCAAAGTTTAAGCTCTATCATGCTCTTTGAATCATTGGAAGAAACTGATTTCGCCATTTCCAGAGCAGTGAATTCCTGAAATCGAGTAGCCGCCAAGTCATTTTTCTGGTGTATACTGTAGAAAAAAGGAGGATTCCGAATTGATAATACTTCGCCGGCTCTATCTGCAGGCGACAAGCCTGTCCTGGCTCATCCTCACTGTAAGCACTTTTATTTTGATTGCATTCAGTACATTTATGCTGCCTGCCGTTGAGCCTTCAACTTTTACCAATTACGCAGATTCACTGTGGTTCACCATGACGACCATGCTGACAGTCGGTTACGGAGATCTTTACCCTGTCACTTCTGATGGCAGAATATTCACCATCATTTTTTTATACATAATCGGTATCGGGTTGTTTGCCACATTCATCGGCAAGGCAATCGAAAGTCTGAGCCTTCGTAAAAGACGGGAAGAGAGAGGTGAGCTCATGTTCAAAGGACAAAATCATATTGTGATCATCGACTGGTCCCATAAGGCTGAAAATGCCATTGCAGAGATACTGATGCAAAATGGACAAACTGAAATTGTGGTGGTCGACAAACTGGAAAAAGCGAAAGAAATCCATCCGAGAATTCATTATGTCCGAGGCAAGGCCACGCACGGAGACGTGCTGCAACAGGCAAACATCCAGCAGGCGAAAGCGGTGCTGATTTTTGCCGATGACCGGATAGAAGACCAGATGCTGACGGACGGCAAATCGCTGCTGATCGCGACAGCTGTGGAACGGATTGCTCCGGATGTCTATACGACGGTGGAAGTTGAACGGGAAGAACATCTGCCAAATTTCTCACACATCAAAGTCGATAAATTCATCATGTCCAACGGCACAATCGCCAAAATGGCTGTAAACTCCATTTTTTCCGAAGTAATGGAAGCATGACAATAAAACCCCGAATGACGGACGCTTTGCAAAAAGCGGCCTCATCCGGGGTTTTTTCTATCGTTTTTGTTTATTGTCTTCAAATAGCTTCTATAACTGAGATTTACCGACGAGCAACAAAATCATCTTTCTTCGTTAAGGCAAAGCCCATCTGTTCGATGGCGATCTTGAGTGTCGCTTCCATTCTTTCCCCTTTCAGGGCATGGGCAAAGTGCGGAACATTCAGCGCGATGGAAGGGGAAATCCCTGTGATGATTGGGGTCACTCCCATGATCTTCAGGGTTTTGATCAGGTCCAGCAAAGGCTGCTCGATCCGTGAATCGATTTGCGTAATGCCTGAAAAGTCGACGATCAGAAAATCCATTCCCTGCCCCATTTTGTTAACTACATCCTCAATCATCTGTTTCGCACGGGTAAGCGTGATATGCCCGATGATTGGCAGAATGGAAATCTCGTTGGTCAATGGCACGAGCGGTGAAGACAGCTTTTGAATTTCTTTTTTGGCCGTTTCCAGCTCCAGGATATAGGTCAGCAATGATGACAGCATCATAAACATTTCCTGATCCTCATCAGTAAATGTATACGGGTCCTTATCCAAACCGCAGATGGTGCCATACACTCTGCCGTTTTCGTAGTAAATCGGGATGCCCATGAAAGAGCCATTATTGTAATCGGTCGAAATATCCAAAGCTGTCGCCTTTTCATCCGAGGAAATATCCTCTATCACAAGCGCATCTTCGCCATGCTGAATTGACAGGCCACAGAAAGTTTGGTCCAAAGGCGACTCGCTGCCTTCGGTAACCAGTTCTTCTTCTCTATTATAAGCGTTCGTTATTTTATTGGTTGTTCCATCATTTTCAGCTATGAATAAGGTATTGATTTTCATTCGGCCACTGAGCATCTTAAGGACCTGATTGGCAGCCTCATTGAAGTTCTCAAATTGCCGCGTTGAACCCTTCACCGGGTTTTCCATCGTATTCCTCCTCTATCGGGAGTGCACAGAATCTATTATTGCTACACTTTCACCTATTATAATCTTTTTAGCATTAACAATTATAATACCCTTTTGTAGTAAAGTATAACCCTTTCACTTCATTAAAAGGAAGAATAGATTATTATTCCCACGCATATAATATGTTATTTTGATATTCTTCATGTGTAAAATATTATAAATCTGTTGCGTTGCCCCATCGTTTTGAAACACCTGCTGCAAACGATGGTTCTCCATGCTGAATTTTATCTTAGCGTTAGAATCGAGAGGGATGTGGCTATAACAGCAAGGCATAGCTCAGCACCTAAATTTAGTTCCTTATATCTATATTTTGGCATAATAAAACAGGTTATAATTACCTAATAATCAATAAAAATTATCCAGAATAATCGATATTTCATTTCTGTAAATCCTATTTCAAAAAAGCAAATAAGGTTTGGCGTTGAAATAATTTTAATTCGATGATAGTAAACACGAGGAGGCAGAACGAATGGAAAAAAGATCAAATGAAAAGAATTTCGCCACTGAACATATGTTTGAAGTAATGGTTCAGAATGCGGCTGTCAGCATGTATATTTTAGATGACTGGACTTATACCTATGTCAATCAGCATTTCTGCAATCTTGTCGGCTACACCAAAGAGGAATTACTCCGGGATAAGATTACAACAAATAATCTAATTCATCCCGATGACTTGTCACTTGTGCAGGATAGCGTCAAAAGAAGAATGGAAAATCAGGAACATGAAGCTCGTTATCGCGTGAGGGCCTATAAAAAAGACGGCAGTATGATTCATGTTGAGATTCATGCATCGAAAACGGTGATGAATGGAAAATCCGTTACATTCGGCACTATTTTCGATGTGACTGACGAAGTCAACGCCACTTTGCAACTCAAGGAAAACCGGGAGCGATTCAAATCTCTTTTTGATAACAATCCGGACGCAGTTTTCACTTTCGATATGGAAGGGAAATTTACAGATGTAAATCAGGGAGGTGCAGATCTGTCAGGGCATGCAATTGAAGAACTGCTCGAGATTTCTTTCACCCCCCTAATTGTTCCGGAAGATTTGCCAATTTCTCTTCATTATTTCGAGGAAGCCTTGAAGGGAAATACCAATCAATACGAAATTTCCATCACCCGAAAAGATGGTAATCGAAGAGACTTGGAAGTTACGTGTTTACCGATGAATTTTGAAGGAAAAACAGTCGGCGCCTTTGGCATCGCCAAAGATATTACGGATCGAAATATTCACAGACAATTGCTGGAAGATCTTGTGTTTTACGATCCCCTGACAAAACTGCCCAACCGAAAATTGTTTGAAGACAGGTTAAGCCAGGTGTTCAAAAGTACAGTTCCCCGCAAAAACCTGCCAGCTGTCCTCTTTTTGGACCTGGATCGTTTCAAGTTTATCAATGATTCACTGGGTCATCATATCGGAGACGATTTCCTGAAAATAGTGGCGGCAAGACTTTTCGAAAATGTTCGCCATACGGATACAGTGGGACGATTCGCAGGCGATGAGTTTGCAATTTTATTGCCAAATTCGACTAAAAAAGAAGCGATTGCCCTGGCGAAAAGGCTGAACGAGACATTGGCGCAACCCTACGAAGTCGCCGGCCATTCCTTATCGGTGTCAGCCAGCATCGGCATCGCTTTCAGCACGGGATTCCGGGAAACTGTAGATGGATTGATCAAAAAGGCAGATACAGCGATGTATTACACTAAAAAATATGGTAAAAACAATTACACCGTTTACTCAGAAGAATTGGACCAAAAAACTGCTTACAAATTAACTTTAGAGCAGGATTTAAAATTAGCCATTCAAAACCAGGAATTCACCCTTCATTACCAGCCAATCATCGATTTGAAAACAGGAAACATCAATTCAATGGAAGCGCTGATCAGATGGAATCACCCGAGTCTTGGGCAGATAGCACCCGATCAATTCATTCCCATTTCGGAGGAAAGCGGACAGATTGTCTCCATCGGTAAATGGGTTCTGGAAACAGCCTGTGTGCAAAATAAAAAATGGCAGGAAGAAGGCTATCCTCCTTTTAAAATCTGCGTCAATATCTCAACCATCCAACTTCAAAATCCGAACTTTGTAAATACGTTAAAAACCGTACTGGAAGACACCGGACTCGAAGCGAAGTGGCTCGAACTTGAAGTCACAGAAAGTATTTTGATGGAAGATACGAAAAACTTAAAAGAAAGCTTGATAAGCCTGAAAGCTTTGGGCGTCTCCATGTCCATTGATGATTTCGGGACAGGGTACACCTCTCTCAGTTACTTGAGAAATTTTGCGTTCGACCGTGTAAAAATTGATCGCAGTTTCATACAGGACATAGCTGCCGGTTTAAACGGAAAAGCGATTACTTCAACCATTATCTCGCTGGCCAATAAGATGGATATGGCTGTCGTGGCCGAGGGAATTGAAGATGGCACTCAATTATCATACTTGACGCAAGAAAATTGCGACGCCGGGCAAGGGTTTTATTTCAGCCGCCCGTTACCCGCTGAGTTGCATATCCTCAGTAAATTCCCGGAAAATATCATTAAATCGATACAGAGCAAGCCTTGATCGAGGCAGAAATGTAAGAAACCAATCGGAAAACCTATTATTAAGAAAAGCAAAATCTGACTGCTGATTCACAGGCATCAGATTTTGCTTTTTCTATTTCCTCATCACTTTTCGAGTTCTTTGCGAATTGCTTTTTTGTTAAGTTTAGGACTGACCTTTTTAAGGAATTACATGCAATATCATTTCTAAACTTCTTTGCAGGGAGGGCAGGACGATGAAGTATAAAGGCATAATTCTGGTGATGCTGGCCGCTGTTTGCTGGGGCATCAGTGGTGTCATTGCGGATATCCTGATGACGAACGGCTGGGACCCCATTGTGATTTCGTTTTACCGCGGGGCTATTGGGTTGCTGTTTTTCCTTGTGTGGTTTTTTCTTCACTTTAAGAAGAACTGGATTGTCTCTGTTCCTTTATACCTTTGGTCATTGCTTGCGGGGGTCGGCGTTGCCGGGAATTTCACATTTTACTTTCTGAGCATCCAGGCCTCCAGTGTCGCGGTCGCAGCCACGTTAATGTATACCGCTCCGGTTTTCGTTCTGCTCATATCTTTTCTGCTGCGGCTGGAGCGATCCACGTGGTTTAAATGGGGCAGTATTGCTGGAGTGCTTTCAGGAATCGTGCTCCTTACCGGTGCCTATAATATTGGTTCGATTGAAGTAAGTTTTCTCGGGACGGCTACCGGGCTGGCATCGGCAATTTCCTATGCCCTGTTCATATTCGCATTTAAAAAAGCTTCCGCCATCGGCAAGCCGCAGATTACCTTAACCATCGCCTTCCTAGCCTTTTGCCTGATGCTGTTTTTGTTCACAGACAATCAGGAGACCGTCGCCGTGCTAACTTCTTCCGATATTGGCTTGTTCATTCTGCTGGGAATTGTGGGAGCTGGACTGTCGTTTATCCTATACGTGACCGGGGTCCGATTGACGACCGCGTCAACCGCTTCGATGGTGGCCATGATTGAGCCGGTCACCGCTTCGTTGTTGGGCATTTTCCTGCTCGGAGTCGAACTGACCTTCATTCAAATTCTTGGAATGGTGATAATTTTGGCTACCATTACCATGCTCAGTGTGAAGCAATCTTCCTGATTCTCTAAAGTAAACTTTTCAAAAAACCGTCTTAGCGCAAGACGACGCGGTTATAATAAAATCACTAGAGATCTATTTTGCGAAAGGCGGGCTATCATGTACATTCCAAAATATTATAAAGTCACCGATTGGACAGAAATCCAGGAATTTGTTCAACACCATTCGTTCGGCACGCTTGTCACAACCCTGAAAGGGAGACCCATCGCGACGCACCTTCCTTTGCAGTTAATACAGGAAAATGATGATACTTATCTAACCGGCCATGTGGCGTACGGCAATCCCCAATGGCGAACATTGGAAACGACTGAAGAAGTGCTCGTGATGTTCCAGGGGCCGCATTCGTATATTTCTTCTTCCTGGTATGAACAGGAAAATGTGCCGACATGGAATTACCAGGCGGTCCACCTTTACGGCAAAGCGGAAATTCTGAGCGAGGAAGAAATGAAGCAGGACCTGGCGGGATTGCTGCAGAAATACGAAAAGCACCGCGAGAACCCAGTCCTCTGGGACAAGCTTTCGCCTGCAATGCTGGAAAAAGAACTGAAAGGGATTGTGGGATTCAAAGTGAAGGTGAGCGAAATCCAGGCTGCTTATAAAATGAGCCAGACCCGGAATGAAGCCGATTATAAGAATATCATTGAACAATTGAACAAGGAAAACGATCCCGATTCAAAGCTAATGGCTGATGTGATGGAAAAGAGGATGAAGGAGTTTTAAGACTTTTTTCGTGTTAGTACGCTTATAGAAAATAAATTCCTTCTATATAAATAGCGCATTTTTCAGGCTGTCGAGAAAACCTTCTCAACAGCCTTTTTTCTGATTACCTTCAAACTAATTGAGTAGCCTTCGACTTTTTATGAACTTTTTATATTTTTTCGCTTTTCGCCTGCGAAAAGCATCCATTTTGTCTTTTGAGTTAAGGTTTTGAAGTGATATTGATCTATAGTAAGGCGATTACGAGTTTCTCACACCTCTTTTTCTCATCGTAAGGACGCGGTTTGAGCGGATATCGGCGTTCAGCCCATTTTGCCGATTTTCCAACTTTTCAGCTGCGAAAGAATCACTCCTATTTTTCCGCAACAAAAAAGAAGAAACTTCACACGAAGCCTCTCCCTTTCAATCCACCACAGCCGCGACTGCTTCAATTCTGTTCATCCTTCCCACTGACCTCCGCAAAAATAATCAGTGTCAGAAATGCGGTGACGATAAGAACAAGTGACATGATAAGCAACATCCGAATCCCTCCTCCTGTTTTGCCTTGCCCTCCAAGCGGTTGTCTCACCCTTTCCTTCATAGAAAGTTCAAATTTAATCCAATTAGACTAAAAAATTATATTTTATCACTGTATTTAGTATTTTTTTGTGTATAATCAACTTAAAGGAGTATTCTGAATATTTCTTTAATTCCATTCTACCGTTATTTGCTGGCATTAGCTATTCTTTTCCGCTTTCTTTTGAAGACCTGAATTTATTCATAAAACCACACTCGCTTCT